>DFHD01000073.1:0-17099 GCA_002372545.1 Lachnospiraceae bacterium UBA3732
ATGCCTGCGCAGCCCAGAGTCTCCACGGCGGTAAGCTTCCGGATGATCGCATGATTTTTGGACATCTTGGTGACGCCGATGGAAAGCACAATGGTCACAACGGCGGAGAGACCCTCCGGGATAGCGGCCACTGCAAGAGATATGGCGATCATGAAGGTATCCAGTACGAGTGTGCCGGTGATGGAATCCCCGGTTACAAGAGCCCGGATAATATTGATGCCGAAGATCAGCGCGCAAATGATCAGGATCATGACGGTGAGGATCCGGGAAAGCTCCCGCAGTCTCAGCTGCAGCGGCGTTTCTTCATGCTCGGCCTCGGAAAGCTGGCCGGCAATCTTACCCATTTCCGTTTCCATTCCGGTGCCGGTGATCACTGCCCGGCCACGGCCGTATTCCACAATAGAGCCCATGTAGACCATATTGGCACGGTCGCCCAGAGGAACATCCTTTCCTTCTGCTTTAAGTACATCCGCTGTCTTTTCGGCAGGAACGGATTCGCCGGTAAGTGCAGCTTCCTCTATTTTGAGGCTGGCCGCTTCAATGAGGCGGGCGTCTGCCGGTACACTGTCTCCGGCCTCCAGCAGGATCACGTCACCGGGCACAAGGTTTGTGGCGGGGATCACGGATACATGTCCGTCCCGGCAGACCTTGGCTGTGGCCGCGGCAATCTCCTGCAGTGCCGCAATGGCCGATTCCGCCTTGGATTCCTGATAAACGCCCAAAACGGCGTTCAGGATGACTACCGTAATGATAATGATGGCATCACTGATTCCCTCGTGGGATATGATACCGGTGATAATGGAGATTACCGCGGCAATGATCAGCACCACGGTCATGGGTTCCATCAGCTGACGCATGAAGCGGTGGATCAGAGATTCCCCCGGCTTTTCCGCCAGCTTGTTTTCGCCGTATTTCGCCAGGCGCTCTGCGGCTTCTTTTTCGCTGATTCCGTTTTCACTGGAATGAAGCTCAGTGAGAACAGTATCCTTTTCTTCAAGATAATGTTTCATGGGTCTCCTTCTTCCTTATTATATGCATGCCGGGCTTTATATGGTACCTGCCCGTTTTGCGCTCTGAATCACAGTATACGACACAGGCAAGAATCTGACAAGATACTATATTTAGTATTTTACCGAAAAAAAATATACTAAATATAGTTGACAAGAGCCGCCCTCCCGTCTATAATGATTTTTACGCGCAACAGATTGTTTCTTGATGAAGGGGAGTGGGTATTATGATCTATAATGAGTCTTTGGACGGGAATCTGGAATTTGAAGAGAGAAAGCTTTGTGTCATGAAGCGTTCGGGCGAACGTGTGCCCTTTGACCGGTCTAAGATCGTGAACGCTATTGTAAAGGCAAATAATGAGGAAGGTATCCTCAGCGAACGACTGTCCCGGGAGCAGATCGAAGAGATCGCCAAGGGCATCGAAAAGAACGCCGGCCATGCCGGGCGGGATATGTCCGTGGAGGAGATCCAGGATGAGGTAGAGGACGCCCTCATGGGCAGCGGCAAGACCAAGGTTGCCCGCCTTTACATCACCTATCGTTACAAGCACAACGAGATGCGGAAGATGAGTGACATCGACCAGAAGATCTCCGGTGTGGTGGAGCGTGACAACGAAGAGGTTAAACAGGAAAACTCCAACAAAAATCCGACCGTTCTTTCCGTGCAGCGGGATTACATGGCGGGCGAATGGAGCCGGTATTATACAGGAAAGTATCTGCTGACCGAGGAGATCGTCCGGGCGCATAAGGAAGGCGTGATCCACTTCCATGATTCGGATTACTTTGCCCAGCATATGCATAACTGCGATCTGGTCAATCTGGATGATATGCTGCAGAACGGTACCTGCATCAGCGGAACCCATATCGATACGCCCAAGAGCTTTGCTACGGCATGTACGGTGGCTTCGCAGATCGTAGCGCAGGTTTCGTCCAGCCAGTATGGCGGACAGACCATCACCCTTTCGCATCTGGCTCCCTTTGTGGATGTCAGCCGTCAGAAGATCAGAAAGAGACTGATGGACGAATTGTCGGATGCCGGTGTGGAGCTGGCGGAGGATAAATTTGACGGGCTGGTGGAAAAGGAGCTTCTGAAGGAAGTGGAGTCCGGCTGTCAGACTATCCAGTATCAGCTGATCACCCTGCAGTCCACCAATGGACAGGCCCCCTTTGTTACGGTATTTATGTATCTGAACGAGGTGCCGGAGGGAAGGATCCGGGAGGATCTGGCCCTGGTGATCGAGGTCATGCTGAAGCAGCGTATTCTGGGCGTAAAGGATAAGAGCGGCGTGTATATCACCCCGGCCTTCCCCAAGCTGATCTATGTGCTGCAGAGCGATAATATCACAGAAGACGGCAAGTATTACTACCTCACCCTGCTTGCGGCAAAATGTACGGCAAAGCGTATGGTGCCGGATTATATTTCCGAGAAGAAGGCAATCGAAATGAAGGGAGACGTTTATCCTTGCATGGGCTGCCGCAGCTTCCTGACGCCGGACCGTTTCACCGATGCGGGTGTGGAGAATATCCCCAATGCCATGAATTACGTTCCCGGACGTCACCGGTACTACGGCCGGTTCAATCAGGGCGTGGTGACCATCAACCTGGTGGACGCCGCCTGCTCCTCCGGACGGGATGAGGAAAAATTCTGGGAGATCATGAAGGAAAGGCTGGAGCTCTGCCACAGGGCGCTTCGTCTTCGCCATGAGAGACTCCTGGGTACCCCGTCGGATGTAGCGCCGATTCTTTGGCAGGATGGCGCTCTGGCCCGCCTGAAGCCCGGCGAGACCATCGACAAGCTTCTGTTTGATGGATATTCCACCATTTCTCTGGGCTATGCCGGCCTGGCGGAGTGCGTATATTATATGAAGGGCGTTTCCCATACCAGCGAGGTGGGCAAAGCCTTCGGCCTCAGGGTAATGCAGATGCTGAACGATTTCTGCGCAAAGTGGAAGCAGGCAGAGAATATCGATTATTCCGTTTACGGTACGCCGCTGGAATCCACCACCTATAAATTTGCCAAGTGCCTGCAGAAGCGCTTCGGCAAGATCCCGGGTGTGACGGACAGAAATTACATCACCAACAGCTATCATATTCATGTTACCGAGGAGATTGACGCCTTTTCCAAGCTGACAGAGGAGGCGGAGTTCCAGAAGCTTTCTCCCGGCGGCGCCATCAGCTATGTGGAGGTGCCCAATATGCAGGATAATATTCCTGCCGTTATGGCTCTTCTCCGGCATATTTACAACACCATCCTTTACGCCGAGCTGAACACAAAGAGCGATTTCTGTGAGAAGTGCGGCTTTGATGGTGAGATCCGGATCATAGAGGATGAGACCGGTAAACTGATCTGGGAATGCCCCAACTGCCATAACCGCGACCAGTCCAGCATGCATGTTGCCCGCCGGACCTGCGGCTACATCGGCACCCAGTACTGGAACCAGGGCAGGACCGCCGAGATCAAGGACCGTGTGCTGCATCTGTAGGATTCCCGTTTTCCCGAATGAGTTTTTCAGGAAAAACGAAATAATGAACAATATGATCAACAATAAGGCAGGGAGGTTTCATTCCCTGCCTTATTGTCCGGATGAATGGGGTGAAACAAGAAATGCAAAACAGAGGTAGCGATACATGTTCAACCTGCGATATATCCTTATGCTCCTGGCGCAGCCGGTGAGCTTTGCCGCGATCACCGGGATTGTCCTTTTGGTGAAACGAAAAAGATACATTTTGTATTCTTATCTTATTCATCTTCTTTACATTGCCGTAGTGGAGGTGTTCAGAAGCTATGCAGGAGACAGGGTCTATGCGGTTGCTTTTGTGTTTTTTAATCTGACTGAGGTCGTGCTTCCGCTGATCTTTGCCAGATATTTCGTCCGCAACCTGACCTGGAAGGCGGCCTTTTATTATCTTTTTTTGGGAACTGCGGACAATATGATCTACCAGAGTCTCATTGTCAGGACCGGCGCGGGGAGAGCGGCCTTCGAAGCCTATCTGGACTGCAGATGGAGCGAGATTGCCCTGTCGGGTGCATTGCTCAATGTTTTGGTCATGCTTCTGGTCTATTTCACCGTGGCTCTTTTAGGGTGTTTTTCAGCCAGAAAGGCAGTGGAAGCCATGGAGAGATACTATCGGCCGATCTATATCGTCCTTTCCGCCTTGCTGGTTGCCGGAAATGTGATCATGAGAACCAGTCGGGATTATGCGGATAATCATCCGGAATTCTTCTGGACGATTCTGGTGCCGGTCGTGGATATTTTGGCGATCGCCGGCCTTCTTCTCTTTTTTATCAGCTTTGGTAAGGAAGGGTTAAAGGATATCTATGAAAAGCTCCGCAGGGTGGAGAAAAGTGAGCGGGGAGATTCCAATAAGGAGATCCGGATCTTTAATGAAGACTGGATCAACCGGTATTTTCAACACCGGACAGATGAGCTGAAACGGAAGGGCCTGGCTGTAGAGATCATTTCTTACATGCCCTGCCGGATATCCGTTTCCCTGGAGGAAAACCGGTGGATGCCCTGCTTTGAGGATGTTTTACTGTCCCTCAGGGGAAAAAGAACAGTCTATTTTGTCATGGTCTTCCGTTCTCTGGGAGACAGCATCGTGATCAATATGGAGTATGGAGACGGTTCCTTCCATAGAAGAAATATGCTGAACAGAGATCATCTGACGGTTTTTCGTGATCATTATCTGTATGAACAGCAGGAGAGGGGACATGGTTCGGTCACACTTCTTCTGCCGTGCAAAGTTGCAGAAAAATCTGCCGATTATGCAGAAATGATGATATGATCGTCCGAAAAATGGTACAGTAGAAATATACCCGGCGGAAAGGAACCGACAAAATGAAGGTGATCATCTGTGATGATGAGAAGCAGGATGCAGAGGTAACGAAAGAACTCCTTCGGAATTATCGGGGCATAACCGATATTACGATCTGTACACCGGAAGAAACGGTGTTCGATATTGAAGAGGATTTCTTTCAATATGATATTGCCATTCTGGATATTGAATACCATAAGGAAATGAATGGGATCGATGTGGGCCATCTGATCAACCAAAAGCATCCCGCGTGCCAGATCATTTATCTGACCAAGGTGACGGATTATGCTTCCGATGTTTACGAGACGGAGCATGTGTATTTTGTGACAAAACAAAATCAGAGAAAGACCATTTACCGGGCAGTGGATAAGGCGCTGGGGGTGATCAGCAGCAATGAAAAGTATAAATATCTCGAGATCAGGTCCCGCAATAAGAAGACGATGCTCAGCCAGAAAAGCATTATGTATATAGAGCGGGTTGAACGAAAGACCTACGTACACAGTGAGACCGGTGTTCTGGAAACCTACCAGTCCCTTTCGGAGTACATGAGGAGGCTTTCTGAGGATTTTGTGAGATGCTACGGCAGCTTTCTGGTCAATCTGAACTGGGTGGTCAATCTGGGAAGGGAGAAGCTGTTGTTAAAGGACGGCACAGAGATACCGGTCGGACGGACCTACAGAGATAAGCTCGTGCGGGCGTATATGAAATTTATCTCCCGGAGAGTGTGAAGCGCAGCCGGAGGCATCATCTTCGGTAAGGCGGGGCGCTTTGCGGATTCGGCCGAAGGTATCACGCGGGAGCGCGTTGCCGGGAAGGGGTTCTGACCCGGTAAAAGGGGCGCAGCAACGCTGCGGATAATACAAGAAATCCTGAGGATTATGCAAGAATACCCTTGAAAAAGAGGAAGCATGATAAAATGATTGTCGGTGAAAGAAACTCTTTCACCGGCATTTTTTATCATAAGGAGGCAGTAAAAATGGAGCAGGGATATGTTTTTCGACATCTTCAGGCAGGGGATGAGATCGTAGCGCAGGCAAAGATCACCAAGATCTCACTGGTCCCCGGTATTCTTGTGGGTGTGTTTTTCGGATGGGTTTTTTACGGGATTGGCCATTCCATGAGTGACGTGTTCCCCGGAACGAATCTCATCGGCCCGATCATCGGCGCGCTGATCATCCTGTACTGTATTCTCGCAATGAAAAACACGGAGCTTGCGGTGACAAAGAAAAAAGTCGCCGGAAAGACCGGTGTCTTTGGTAATCATAATATGGATGCGCCCCTGGATAAGGTGAACACAGTCTCTGTTCACCGCGGACTTTTCGGAAGCATTTTCGGTTACAGCACACTGGAGATCTCTACCGCCTCAGGCGCTTTCCAGTATAAGGGCGTGGATATGGCGGATGCATTCAAGGATACCGTCATGCGCCAGATCGATGTTTACAATAAGGAAAAGCAGGAAGAAGAATACAAGCGGATGGCAAGCATGATGCAGCAGAATCTGCAGAACCAGCAGAATATGTAGAATTCACAGAATTAGTGCTTCCGTTTTTAATTAACACGACTATTTCTTGCCTGCTTATCCGAATAGCACAGTTCAAAAATCCTCAGCGTAGCCCGCTACGCCTACGTTTTTTGAACTGCACTCTCGAATAAGCATTCTGCGCAATAGTCGCATTAATTTAAAACATCAGCACTAGCAGGGTTAGACGAAGAGATGAGAACATCCGTCTCAAATCCATTGACAGAAGGTCGAAAGCGTCCTAAAATACAAGAATAAGATTTTTTGTAAAGAAGGGAGACTTTCCATGGAACAGGAAACAAAATGTATACAGGCCGGCTATACGCCGAAGAACGGTGAATCCAGAATGATCCCCATTATCCAGAGTACCACATTCAAGTATGACACCAGTGAGGATATGGGAAAGCTGTTCGATCTGGAGGCGTCCGGTTATTTCTATACCAGACTGCAGAACCCCACCAACGATATGGTGGCGGCCAAGATCGCTGCTCTGGAGGGCGGTACAGCGGCAATGCTGACCTCATCCGGACAGGCAGCCAGCTTTTTCTCTGTATTTAATGTGGCAAGCGCAGGCGACCATGTGGTGGCTTCCGCAACGATCTATGGCGGAACATTCAACCTCTTCAACGTAACCATGAAGAAGATGGGTATCGACTTCACCTTCGTGGATCCCGACTGCAGCGATGAGGAGCTGGAGGCAGCCTTTAAGCCCAATACCAAGGCAGTTTTCGGTGAGACCATTGCCAATCCGGCGCTGATCGTTTTTGATATCGAGCGTTTTGCCAAGGCGGCTCACAGCCATGGCGTACCGCTGATCATCGACAACACCTTTGCTACGCCCATCAACTGCAGACCCTTTGAATGGGGCGCAGATATCGTGGTTCATTCCACCACGAAGTATATGGATGGTCATGATGCGGGAGTAGGCGGATGTATCGTGGATTCCGGTAAGTTCGACTGGATGGCCCATGCGGATAAGTTCCCCGGCCTCTGCACACCGGATGCGTCCTATCATGGCATCACCTATGCAGAGAAGTTCGGCAAGGAGGGGGCCTTTATCACCAAGTGTACCGCGCAGCTGATGCGTGACCTTGGCTCCATTCAGTCTCCCCAGAATGCGTTCTATCTGAATCTGGGTCTGGAGTCTCTCGCGGTCCGCATGGAGCGTCATGTACAGAATGCGCAGGAGGTAGCGGAATATCTGGAGAAGAGTGATAAGGTGGCATGGGTGAATTATCCCGGCCTTCCCGGCAATAAATATTATGAGCGGGCAAAGAAGTATATGCCCAAGGGAACCTGCGGCGTGATCTCCTTCGGGGTGAAGGGAGGAAGAAAGGCGGCAGAGGAATTCATGAAGCATCTGCAGGTAGCCATCATTGCTACGCATGTGGCGGATGCCCATACCTGTGTGCTCCATCCGGCCAACAGCACCCACCGTCAGCTTACTGATGAAGAGCTGGTGGCCAGCGGCGTAGGACCGGATCTGATCCGGCTTTCCGTTGGTATTGAAAACGTGAAGGATATCATCGCCGATCTGGAGCAGGCACTGTCATACGTATAAACGCCTTCGGCAGGAAAGTATATTTGCTTTAAAACTTTAGAATATTAAGCCTGGCATGATTGACAAAGCCGTGCGGCATGTGTATAATTCAGAAACGTAAGTGAAGGGGCGTCTTGGAGGGTACTCCGGGACGCCTCTTTCGCGGAATTGAAGCAGAACTGAAGCAGAGTTGAAGCTAAATTGAAGCAGAATCAAGCTGAGTTAAAGCAGAGTTGAAGCGGAATTGAAGCAGAACCGGAATGGAATTGAAAGGGAATCAAAAAGGAAGGAGTTCTTTCCATGGAAAAAATCAATGTACCGGAGATATTCGGGTCGCTTGTCTTTAATGAAAGGGTAATGAAGGAGAGGCTTTCACCGGAGGTCTACGCATCCCTGAAAAGGACGATAGATGAGAATGTCCGGCTGGATGAAGCGGTAGCGGACGCGGTTGCAGCGGAAATGCGGGACTGGGCCATTGAGCATGGCGCCACCCATTTTACCCACTGGTTCCAGCCGCTGACCGGCGTGACGGCAGAGAAGCATGACAGCTTTATTGAGCCTACGCCTGAGGGCGGGGTGATCATGGCTTTTTCCGGTAAGGAACTCATTAAGGGAGAGCCGGATGCTTCTTCCTTCCCCTCGGGCGGCCTTCGGGCAACCTTTGAGGCAAGAGGCTATACCGCCTGGGATCCCACATCCTTTGCGTTTATCAAGGGTCACACCCTCTGCATTCCCACGGCATTCTGTTCCTATTCAGGAGAGGCGCTGGATAAGAAAACGCCCCTTCTCCGCAGCATGCAGGCCATCAACCGCCAGGGCATGCGGATCATGCGCCTCTTCGGCAATGATGATGTAAAGCACATCAATACCAGCGTGGGCGCTGAGCAGGAATACTTCCTGATCGATAAGAAAATGTATGAGCTTCGTCCCGACCTCAGATATACGGGACGCACGCTCTTCGGTGCGCGTCCGCCCAAGGGGCAGGAGATGGATGATCATTATTTCGGCGTCATCAAGCCCAGGGTCAGCGCCTTTATGGAGGATCTGAATAAGGAGCTCTGGAAGCTGGGCATTCTGGCGAAAACAGAGCATAATGAGGTGGCTCCCGCCCAGCATGAGCTGGCGCCCATCTACAGCACCACCAATATCGCCACGGATCATAACCAGCTGACCATGGAGATCATGCAGACCGTAGCTAAGCAGCATGACATGATCTGCCTTCTGCATGAGAAGCCCTTCGCCGGCGTTAACGGCAGCGGCAAGCATAATAACTGGTCCATATCTACGGATACAGGCATCAACCTTCTGTCGCCCGGTGAAACTCCGCATGAGAACGCGCAGTTCCTGCTGTTCCTCTGTGCGGTGATCCAGGCAGTGGATGATTATCAGGATCTTCTCCGGCTTTCTGCGGCAACTGCGGGAAATGACCACCGGCTGGGTGCCAACGAAGCGCCTCCGGCCATTATCTCCGTTTTCCTGGGCGAAGAGCTGACCGGTATCCTGAATGCCATTAAAAATGATGCGCCTTACGAGGGCGTGGAAAAGGTTCAGCTGAAGCTGGGCGTACATGCTCTTCCCCGGTTCTCCCGGGATACCACGGATCGTAACCGTACATCACCCTTTGCCTTTACCGGAAATAAGTTTGAGTTCCGGTCACTGGGCTCCTCCAATTCGATTGCCTGCGCAAATATCATGCTGAACTCTGCTGTAGCGGAGAGCCTCAGGCAGTATGCGGATGAGCTGGAGCAGGCTGAGGATTTCCAGGCCGCGCTGCATGACCTTATTAAGCGTGTGATCGTGGAGCATGAGCGGATACTCTTTGATGGAAACGGATACGGCGAGGAATGGGTGAAGGAAGCCACCGAGGTGCGCGGCTTGTCGAATCTTCGGACTACGCCGGATGCCATGCCCCACCTTCTTGATAAGAAGAACGTGGAAATGCTGGTTCGCCATAAGGTATTTACAGAGGCAGAGATCCATTCCCGGTGCGAGATCATGCTTGAAAACTACTGCAAGACCGTGAATATCGAAGGCCTTACCATGGTGGATATGGTGCGGAAGGATTACCTCCCGGCCATTGAAGAGTACCTTTACACTCTGGCGCGGGCAGTGGAATCCATTAAGAATGTCAGCCCCTCTGTGAAGTGCCGGTATGAGATCTCCACCATCGAAAAGCTGACGGACCTTACCGATAAGATCCTGGATGCGGTGGAGGAGCTGGAGAAGGCTCTTCAGGACGTGAAGAATTCCGGAACGGATGTGATCACCACATCCGGCATGATCCGGGACGAGATGCTTCCCCGGATGGAGAAGCTCCGCGGCTACGTGGATGCGGCGGAAATGCTGACCAGCGGAAAATACTGGCCGGTGCCCAGCTACGGCAAGATCCTGTCGTCCGTATAGAATTCAGGAAAAAGAGCCCCTGCAGAAAGAAGCTGCAGGGGCTCGCTTCATACCCGGTGGGGTGGTCAGATCGGGTACACAAAGCCTCAGAATAGCCCGGTGAAAGAGGAGGGGAGCCGAAAAAACAGAACAGAAACTGCTTGCACAGGAAACGGGATTCTGTCATAGTAGGGGTGATGTGCAGTGACCAGCCGATTAAGCGGCTGCACACAGGTGCACCTCATAAAACCGGCAGCGTTAAGCGGGCGATGAAAAAAGCAGTGCATGTGCGATAAGAAAGAATGAGACGAGGGAAAAAGACTCAGATAAGCCTTGAAAACGGAGGGGATGAGTGATGAAACTTTGTGTGATGTTCCCCGGAGTGGGTTATACGGTAGATAAGCCGCTTCTCTATTACAGCGGCAAGCTGCTTCGGGAAAATGGCTATGAACTGAAGAGTGTGGGCTATCATGATCTGCCCGACAGGATGCGGGGAGACCGGGAGAAGATGGAAAGGGCTTTTTCCATGGCTATGGAGCAGGTGGAGGAACAGATGAAGGATGTGGACTGGCAGGCCTGTGAGGATCTGGTCTTTGTGGGGAAAAGCATCGGAACGGCGCTGGCGGCTGCTTACGCAAAGAACCATGGCCTGAATGTACGGATCATTTACCTGACGCCGCTTCGGGAAACCTTCAAGTTTTCCGCCGAAGGAAAGGGAATTGCTTTTCATGGTACGGGAGATCCCTGGGCGGTGACTGCAGATATTCAGGAGGCCTGTGAAAGGCTGAATATTCCCCTTTACCTTTACCCGGAGGCTAACCACTCGCTTGAAACGGGAGATATTCCGGCGGATATCCGGAATGTGGAGGATGTGATCCGGCACATCCGTGAATATCTGAATCAGCACATCAGTTTTTAATTGAATTAAATTGTGGTGTACGATCTTAGTCAGTTTGCGTATATGAAAAAAACCGGAAGGAGAACAAATGGATCCCCAAAAAATGGAAAAAAAGAAAATGGAACAAATAAAAGCAGTGATCTTTGATATGGACGGCGTGATCTTTGATTCGGAGCGGCTTTATGTCAAATGTGATGTGCAGGTGGCGGAAAAATACGGCATGAAAAATGTGGAGGAGGTCTGCTACAGATGTATAGGGACCACCACAGAGGAGACCATGCGGATCCTCCGGGCCGAGTATGGCGAGGATGCGCCGATCGAGGATATGTTCCGGGATGCGACGGAGCTTTTCCGCAAATACTGCCGGGAGAACGGGATGCCGGAGAAGCCCGGGGTAAGGGAGCTTCTGCAGTTTTTGAAGGAAAATAAAACCGCCACGGCGCTTGCCTCCTCCACACTGACTGAGGTGGTGAAGCAGGAGCTTGCCGAAGCGGGCCTTCTGGGGTATTTTGATGTGATCATCGGCGGAGATACCGTGAAGCGGAGCAAGCCTGCGCCGGACATCTTTCTGGCGGCGGCGGAGCGTCTGGGAAGGGCGCCGGAGGAGTGCTGCATTATCGAGGACTCCTATAACGGCATCCGGGCAGCCCATGCAGCCGGCAGCTTCCCCATCATGGTACCTGACATCCTGCAGCCGGATGAGGAGATCCGTTCCCTGGCGGGGATCGTCCTTCCTTCTCTGGATGCGGTGCGGGAATACTTTCTCAGCTCTTCAGATCTTTTTTATTAAAGAATAATCTCGCGTCGGCGCGGCGGTACACGTCGGCCACGCTTTCCTCGCCCTGGTAGGGCGCCATACCGCAGGCCATGACCGGTTCATCCCCGGCCAGTCGCCGGCGGTTTTCTTCATTAAAACTCTCTACGATATAGTCCGCATTCTCGTAATCCTCACCTCTGGCGATCACCAGAAATTCGTCGCTGCCCATCCGGAATACCGGGCTGTGCTTGAACAGCTGGCAGATGGTGGAACAGCATCTCTTCAGAATACGGTCACCGGCGTGGTGTCCCCGGGCATCATTGATGCCCTTCAAATTATGAATATCAAAGACCACGATGGCAAAGGGACGGACCGAGCCGTCGCGGATCTCCCGGTTCAGCTCCTCCTCTATGGCCTCGTAGGCGTTTTTGTTCCGGATGCCCGTAAGCGTATCGATGGTATCCGGCTTTTGCGCCTGCTGCTGGTTATAGTCCTGCTCACGTTTTGCCTGGGCATCCACCACGTTTACACCGATGATGATGTAGCCGGTTTCCACACCCATCCGGGCGGCCTTCATGTTGACATGAGTAGGCACGCCGTCAATGATCAGCCGGTAGGAGAGGGTAAAGGCTCCGTATTCATCCATGGAACGCAGAATGTTTTCCCGGGTAAAGACCTGGGTAAAGGGTTCGAAATCATCCTCATAGATAAAGCCCTTGGCATCCTCGTAGCTTTGGCGGAAGAAATCCTTTCCCCGCCGGGTGGTGGAAAGGGTTCCGGACTCCGGATCGGATTTATATTCGATAAAGTCCTCGTTCTTCAGATCCACACAGTAAAGGAACAGATAATCGGCAGAAAGCGCGCTGGCGATCTGGGAATAGGTAATATTCTCCCAGGCATTGGCCTTTACGGCGAGAATAACGATGGCGAGAGAGGTGATGCCGGTGACCGGATTAACGGCAATCTGACGGATCATGGCGTGGATCAAGGTGCTTTCCCCGACCTGCTCATCAAAAAATACACGCCCGCCGCTGTTGACGCAGCTTTTCAGAGAACGGACGAAGTTCTGGTTTTTCCCGGGCGTAATGGTTTCCAGATCGATGGGAGCAAAGAGATCCTGAACATCCAGATTATGTTCAATAAAGCTTTTATATGCAGCGTTGCACCGGTTGATCCACATGATCTTTCCGTCGGACTCCAGAATAGCCATGGGAAGCGTGGAAAAATAATCGCTGATGTCATCGCTTTCATCTCCGGTCATTACAGCCAGGTCATATAGATTGATCCTGCCGATGGTGCTGAAATACTCGGATTCCGCCGGGTTCTCAAAGCCGATCTGCTCACCCTCCTCATAGCGCTTCAGCAGCGTTTCAAAGGATATGGGCTTGCAGTAATAATAGCCCTGGAGCTTAGTGCAGCCGATCTCCCGGAGGAAGTCCTTCTGTTTTTCGGTTTCCACGCCCTCGGCAACAGTATCTATGCCCAGGCCGATGATCATTCTCACCAGTTCCGTCAGGATGATGCGGCTTTCTTCGCTTTCCTCCAGCTGCTGCATGAAACGCATATCCAGCTTGATGAGGTCAAAGCGGATGCTCTGCAGGACGTCCAGAGAAGAGTAGCCGCTTCCGAAATCGTCCATCCATACCTTGAAGCCCAGGCGCTGGAAGTTTTCCACCTGATCCCGGATGAAATCCAGGTCACTTCCCACGGCGCTTTCCGTGATCTCTATGGTCAGCTTGTCTCTGCCAATCCCGGCGTCATCCACGCGGCGGGTGACCTCCTCCACCATATCGCACATATCAAAATCCGTGCGGGAAAGATTGAGCGAGATGGGGACAACGTAATGTCCGGCCTCCGCCTGCTTTTTCATCTTGATCAGGATCCGGTCCAGAATATGCAGGTCCATCCGGTAGAGCAGCATGGAATCCTCCAGAACGGGGATAAAATCTCCGGGAGAGAGCATGCCCTTTTCCGGGTCGATCCAGCGGGCAAGCGCCTCTTCATCCGAAACACAGCCGTTGGCTGCCCGGACGATGGGCTGGTAGAAGGGGACGATCCATCCCTCTTCAATGGCCTGGTCGAAATGATCCAAGATATATTGCCGTTTTTCTTCATCCTTCATCATGGTCATGCTGAAGTAGGAAAAATCGGATTCAAAAACGCTGCCGATCATGCTGCAGGCATGCTTTGCCCGGTCGCAGGCCAGACTGATCTCGGTGAGTTCCGGCGGCTCCACATAGATCCCTGCTTTAAGAGGAAGGGAATTACCTTCGTTGCATTCCAGCATTTCATCGAAGATACTGCGCAGGGTCTCTTCCAGACCCTCCAGCTTCGTATATACGGCAAAATGGTCCTGTCCGAAACGGCTGCAGGCATTCTGGCCGAAGTATCTCACCAGAAGGGCGGAAACCGAGCGGATCAGCCGGTCGCCCTCATCGAAGCCGTATTTTTTATTGAAATATTTGATCCCGCTGAGATTAAAGAAGATGATGGCAGGCTGGAAGCCCTCCTGCTGCAGCTTCAGGCAGCCATGCTCAGCCAGCCGGAAGAAATAGGACATGCCCGGGAGGCCGGTCAGGTTGTCATGGTAATAACTCCGGGCAATAAAGTTGTCCCGCAGCGTCCGGCTGTAGTTTTGGCGCAGCTCTGCCTCTGAGGAGGTTTTTCCCTCCTCGTAAGGTCCTTCGTCTGTATACCAGATGACGGAATATCGTCCGGCTTTGCTACTGATATGGCTGCCGCAGGCGTGGATCACATGATATTCCTCCCGGATCAAAGACCGGTACAGCACATCAAAAGGCGCATCCTGAGTGGCAAAAAGAAGCGCGGCGTTGGCTACGCCGGCAATGTCATCCGGATGCGTGGATTTGTACATATCATGATTCATGATCTGGTAGGCCTCATCCAGACTTTCCAGATTGAACATGGAAACAATACCCTCTGAAACGGCGAGGGTCTGTATATGATTATCTTTAAAGCAGTAAACAATCAGAGGAATAATGCTTTTTTCGTAAAAAGCCAGCTCCTCCGGTGTGAGGGGGGATTGATCCATAACACTGATTTCTCCTCATCATCAATACACTATTACACTACCACTCATCATACTATAGAATCACCGGTTGTTCAAGCAAAACTGATGCCTGTTGCGTTTTTGTTATGCACGGTGTATTTGTATAGATACAACCAGAGTAAAGCAGGAACACTTTCGTTCATTTGTTTTTTTGGGACAGAAAGGGTATAATGTATCTTATCGGTTGTTGATCGGGGGAGGATCTCTCCGGTGGACCCCAGGTGTTAAATGTGCGGATCAAGAAATGAGGTATTTGCGGTGAAGATCATAGATATTCTGAACAGAAAGAATATGTCGCTTTCCTTTGAGGTATTTCCGCCGAAGAGGGAGGATGGCTTTGACAGTGTAAAGCAGGCAACGGAGGAGATTGCTGCCGCCCGCCCTGCTTTTATGAGTGTAACCTATGGAGCGGGGGGCGGAACCAGCCGGTTTACGATGGAGATCGCCCAGAATATTGAACAGAAATATCACGTGCCTACGCTTGCGCATCTGACCTGTGTATCTTCCAGCCGGGAGATGGTGCGGGCCAGGATCGGCGAAATGAAAAGGATGGGCATTGAGAATGTCATGGCTCTGCGTGGGGATCTGACGCCGGAGCTTGAAAAGTCGGACCCTGCCGGATGGGATTACCGTTATGCGGTTCAGCTGGTGGAGGAACTTCGGGAAAGCGGCGGCTTCTGCATCGGTGCGGCCTGCTATCCGGAGGTGCATCCGGACAGCGTGAATCAGAAGGAGGATCTGCAGCACATCAAAGAAAAGGTGGATGCCGGTGCCGAGTTTCTGACGACCCAGATGGTCTTTGACAATAATCTCTTTTTCAATTTCCTCTATAAGCTTAGGGAGATCGGGGTAACGGTTCCGGTTCTGCCGGGCATCATGCCCATCACCAACGCCAATCAGGTGAAAAGAGCCATTAAGCTTTCCGGCTCCTTTATGCCACAGCGGTTTAAGAGCATTGTGGATTATTTCGGCAACGATCCGGAGGCCATGAAGCAGGCGGGGATCGCCTATGCCACAGATCAGATTATCGATCTTTACGCCAACGGCATTACCAATGTACACGTGTATTCCATGAATAAACCAGATGTGGCAAAGGCCATTCTGGATAACCTTTCTCAGATCCTGGGGAAGGATTTCGCCCGGTAAAGAGGAGGATATGCAGGGTGATCCGGGAAGACCTCGCCGGTAAAGGTGCACAGGTGAGCTCAAACAGGAGTTCAGGATCATATCGGATTCAGGTGGATAATTTCTGCCGGATATCTTCATAATATTGCAGGACATCCGTTCCATAGATTTCTATCATCCGGTCCCGGGAGAGCATTTCTCCGGCGGGACCGGTTTGTATTTTATCTTCTATTATTTCACCGGCGAGCGCATCTCCGGTGCGGCCATCTCCGCCCAAAGAGCTTTCGGCGTCTGGCTTTCGTCTGCCATCTCCGCCCGAAGAGCTTTCGGCGGCGGTATTTTTGCCGGGGCTTTCGGGCTTCATCAGGAGGATATTGTCTGCTACAAGGGCTGCGCTGCCTACATCATGGAAAACGGCAATGGCGGTGTTGGACCACGGCTTTCCGTTTACTTCGGTAGTACCCCCGGCCCACCGGGAAAGATCCCGGAGAAGTGCCTGCCGGTACCGGAGATCCAGATGATTGGTGGGCTCATCCAAAAGAATGACAGGGGTTTCCTGCGCCAGTGTACGGGCAAGAAGAACCCTTTGCAGCTGGCCGCCGGAAAGCTGATCCAGACGTTTATTCGAAAGCTCCCGGATATCGGTCTCTTCCATGATCCGCATGACGGCTTCCCGGTCTTCCGGGCCGGGGCCGCCCAGCCGCTCCCGGAGAGTGCCCTTCTGGCGTGCGTAGCGCCCCATGAGGATCGTCTCGTATACCGTGTAGGAAAAATAGGAAGAGGAGAATTGCGGAAGCATACTGATATAGCCGGAAAGCTCCTTCCGGGGAATGGCCGCCAGCTCCCGGGCGCCGTTCTTTTCTCTGCCCTTTTTTGTGGAACCGGCATCTGTCTGTTCCGGGCTGCCCGGGGCAGGGTCGGATGAACCGCCTTCTTTCTTTCCGGCGTTCTCCTGAATGGAGGAGGGGGCTTCTAGCCGCAGGCT
>DFHD01000073.1:17246-33851 GCA_002372545.1 Lachnospiraceae bacterium UBA3732
CCGCCGCCGGTCAGGGTGACCGAAATGCCGGACAGGATATCTTTATTTTTTTCGTATCCCGCAGATACATGATCCAGGATCAGATCCATGTCTATTCTCCTCGTTCAACCATTTAATGAAATCTTCCCACGCCTTGTTGATCAGCAGATGCCGTATGGGATCATGCCTTCTTCTTTCTGAGGAAGAGGAAGACGAAGAAGGGGGCGCCCAGAAGGGCGGTGACTGCGCCTACCGGTATCTCTCTGGGCGAGATCAAGGTTCTGGCCAGGAGGTCCGCCAGGGACATGAAGGCGCCGCCGTAAAGAAAACTCATGGGAATAACCACTCTGTGCCGTGCGCCAAACATGCGCCGTACAACATGGGGAGCGACCAGATCGATAAATCCGATCGTGCCGGTGAAGGCGGCCGTCACTCCGGTGAGAAGGGTGGTGAGGATGATCAGAAGATACTTCTTCCTGCGGATATCCACGCCCATGGAAAGCGCCTCCTCATCCCCGAAGGTCATGATGTCCAGCTCCCGGGAATAAAGAAGTATCCATCCGGTGATGATCAGGGCTACGGGCGCCAGAATGGATACATGTGTCCAGCTCCGGGAGGAGAAGGAACCCATCATCCAGAAGTAGATCTGCTGGGAATGGTCAGGGAAAAGAGAGGAAAGCAGGGTCAGGATGGAACTCACGAAAAGCGAGATCACCATACCGGTGAGGATAATGGTTCCACTGGACATCCGCCGGTCGATCCGTCCGGCCACAGCGATCACAAAGAGCACTGTCAGGAGGGCCATGGTGAAGCCGGCTGCAGGCAGGAGGAGATTCCGCCAGAAAAACACCCGGATACCGGAAATGATGATGAGGGCCGCACCGAGAGACGAGCCTGAGGAAACCCCCATGGTATAAGAGGAAGCCAGGGGATTCTGCAGAACGGACTGCATGACGGCGCCGCTCACGGAAAGTGCACCGCCGGCCAGAAAGGCAGTCAGCGCCCTTGGCAGACGGATCTTCCAGAAGATGGATACCATGATGGGCGAGATACGGTCGGGCAGAACCATACCGAAGAGCTTATGCATCATGATGGATACAGAATCAGGGAGCGCAATATGCACGCTCCCTGTACTGATGGAAATAAACAAGATGATTATGCAGATGATCATAGAGATGACTGCTTTTTTCATGACTTCCGGTTTTTATTCCTCTCCGTTATTGCTGAACACGTCGGGGTAAACATCTTCTGCCATTTCCTTCATTGCCTCAATGATGTGGTTGTTGGGCTGGCTGGAGGAATCGGCGTCGATCGCATAGACGGCCTTATTCTTCACGGCTGTTACATTTTCCCAGCCGGGACTCGTCATGATCACATTTGCAGGATCATCTACGTAGTTTACGTTGGTTATGATCACGTCCGGGTTCATGGCGATGGCTTCCTCTTCGGAAATGCTGACCCAGCTTTCCTGGTCGCCGGTTACATTTACTGCATTGATGCCGGTGATCATCTCATCCATATAGGTGCCCTTTCCGAAGGTATAGATGGAAGGATAATCTGCACTGGGAAGAGAGAGCATAAAGAGTACGGTCTTCTTTTCCGTGATGGATTCGGTTTTGGATTTAAGATCGGCTGCGTCAGAAAGGAACTGGTCCGCCAGCTTCTTTCCGCCCTCTTCATCCCGGATAGCCAGACCGATAAACCTGAGGTCTTCACTGATATCCTGGAAGGATGCGCTGGAGGGAATATCCGCTACGCAGATGCCTGCATCTCTGGCGGGCTGGAAGGGATCCTCTCCGCCGAAGCTCGACATGCCGGAGGTGAAGATGATATCCGGCTCAAGGGCAATCAGCGCTTCGTTATCCGGAGCCATCATATCAAAGTACTGTACGTCAGACGGAAGGGAGTCTGCATAGACCTGGGAATTGGTATCCACGGCAACCAGCTTATCGGCTGCGCCAAGGTCGATCAGGACTCTGGTGGTGGAGGGTGCCATGGAGATGATCTTTTCCACCTTTACCGGTATCTCAATGCTGTTTCCCGATCTGTCTGTAGTGGAGAGAGGCTTCTCCTTTTTCTTTCCGCAGCCGGTAAGCGCGGAAATGACCACCAGCATCGTGAGGAGCAAATAAAGAAATCTTTTTTTCTGCCTGTTCATTTTTTCTGTCCTTTCTTTACTTTGTCGGGTCATATTCGGGAAAGAAAAACCGGCAAACCCGCTGATTGGTTGATATAATACCTATAATTACAATAGGTGATTATACACGCCTTTGGAAAAAGTGTCAATTTTTCTTGAAGGACAGGGGGATTTATCCTATTATTAGAGAGGAGATATCAGCATATCTCAGAGAAGCAATTGCCCGGTAAGAGGCGAAGAATGAACAGAGCAGGTGCTGCAAAAATATTCAGGATTTCCCGCATGTTTTTGCAGAAGCGCTGATGAACAGGTATAGGGATACAGAGAATGGCAGAGATCAGCAGAAGTGAAGCCCGGCGGTTTCTCGGGTACCGGGGAATTTCAGAGCCGGATGAGCGCGTAGAGCGTATATTGGAGGAATGTATTCAGGAGCTGCAGGAAAAGGCCTCGCCCAAAGAGGTGCACATGACGTTCCCGCTGGAGTGGGAAAAGGGGTTTTGCGCATGCAGCTTTGCCGGAATACGTGTTCCCGATCAGCTGAGAGAAAGGGAAAGGGAGGCAAAGCAGGGTTGCCCGGTCCCGCCAGGAGGCCTTCTGAAAAATCTAAAGGGCTGCAGCGAGATCGTGATGCTGGCTGTTACCATAGGTCCGGAGGCTGATCTTTTGGTGCGCCGTGCGGAGATCAGGGACGTTCTGAGAGCATACGCCTTTCAGGCCGCCGGAGCAGCCTACGCTGAGGCCTGGTGTGATGAAGTGAATGAAAGGATCAGGCAGGAGGCGGCGGAAAGGGGACTATATGCCCGTCCCAGATTTTCTCCGGGCTATGGAGATTTTCCGCTGGAGGCGCAGAAGGATTTCTCCCGAATACTGGATATGCCGAAAAAAATAGGGGTGTCTCTTTCTGAAAGCCTTCTGATGACGCCCACCAAATCCATCACGGCGGTGATCGGCCTTTCAAAGGAAAAGACAGACTGCCACCGGGCGGGCTGCGAGGAGTGCAGCATGTCCGGTACATGCGCCTTTTCGCGTATCGATGTGTAAAAAAGTGATCATTTTTGCCTGTCCTGCGGCAATCAGATCGTTTCAGATACCGGTGGGTATCAGAAGCAGGACGTATGGAAAGCAACACAGCAGTTGGTTCGAAGGGGATGAACACAGAAAGACAGGTGTATCAGAATGAAAAAAAGTTTACTTGAGCGGCTTGGACATGAGTATCTCTTCTGCGACGGCGGGACGGGCTCCTTTCTGCAGGAGCATGGTCTTGCCGGCGGAGAGCTTCCGGAAACCTGGAATACAGCCCATCCGGAGGTGATCCTGGAGCTGTATGAAAGCTACCTTAGGGCAGGAGCGGATATTTTCAACACCAATACATTCGGTCTGAATAGTTTGAAATTTCCGGGAAGAGTAGAGGAGCTGATGAATGCGGCCGTGAGTCTGGCAAAGCAGGCGCGGGAGAATACCGGACGCGAGGATGCCTATATTGCCATAGATATGGGACCGACAGGGAAGCTGCTGGAGCCGATGGGCGACCTTTCCTTTGACCGGGCTGTCGAGCTTTTTGCAGAGGTGGCGGTGGCCGGAGAAAAAGCAGGCGGTGACCTTGTCCTGATCGAAACCATGAGTGACAGCTACGAGGCAAAGGCGGCTGTGCTTGCCGTGAAGGAGAATACAAAGCTTCCGGTGATCGTGACAACGGTCTATGATCAGAAAGGAAAGCTCCTGACCGGCGGAACGGTAGAATCCACGGTAGCGATGCTGGAAGGGCTTGGCGTGGATGCCCTGGGGCTCAACTGCGGTCTCGGTCCGGATCTGATGCTGCCTATGGTGGAGAAGCTGGTAGAAAGAGCGTCTGTTCCGATCGTGGTGAATCCGAATGCGGGGCTGCCAAGAACGGAGAATGGCAGGACCGTCTATGATGTCGGGCCGGAGGAATTTGTCGAGACGATGAAGCTGATCGCGGATATGGGTGTGCAGGTGCTGGGCGGCTGCTGCGGAACGACCCCTGCGCATATCCGTCTCCTTTCCGAAACCATCCGAAAGAGGCCTTTCCATCCCAATACGGAAAAAAACTGGACGGTAGTATCGTCCTACTGCCAGGCGGTGACCTGCGGCAGAAAACCGGTGCTGATCGGCGAACGGATCAATCCCACCGGAAAAAAGAGATTCAAGCAGGCGCTCCGGGATAATGATATGGATTATATCCTTTCCCAGGGGCTGGAGCAGGAGGATGCGGGCGCGGATATTCTGGATGTGAATGTCGGTCTTCCGGAGATCGATGAGCCGGCCATGATGCGGTCTGTCGTAACCAGGCTGCAGGGGGTGACGGGACTTCCGCTTCAGCTGGATACCACGGATATTGAAGCACTGGAGCAGGGCCTCCGGTATTATAACGGCAAGGCCATGATCAATTCCGTGAACGGTAAGGAGGAGGTCATCCGCAGCGTTATGCCGCTGGTAAAGAAATACGGCGGCGTTCTGGTGGGGCTTGTTCTGGACGAGGAGGGTATTCCGGAAACGGCGGAGGGCAGGATCCGTGTGGCGGAGAAGATCTACAGGGCGGCGGAGGAGTATGGCATCCCGAAAAAGGATATCGTGATCGACGGCCTCTGCATGACGGTCTCTTCGGATCCTTCTTCGGCGCTGACCACGCTGGAAACCATCCGAAGAGTAAGGGACGACTATCATGGACATACCATTCTCGGGGTTTCCAATGTGTCCTTCGGACTGCCGCAGAGACCGCTCATCAACTCATACTTTTTGACGATGGCCATGCAGATGGGGCTTTCCTTTGCCATCGTGAATCCGAACAACGCGCATATGATGGCGGCGTACCGTTCCTTCCTGGCGCTTTCCGATCTGGATCCCCAGTGCATGGGCTATATTGAAAGCTATGCCAATGCGGATGTCCCTGTGGCAGCCGCGGGCGGTCAGGGAAGTACGTCCGGCGGTAACGGAGCCGGGGCAGGCGGAAGCGGAACCGGCAGTAATGGTGCATCCGCAGCAGGTGAAAATACCGGAGGCGCAGGAGAAGCCGGGAGTTCTCCGCTTAGGTCCAGCGTGGAAAGAGGGATGTCCGGCCCTGCAGCAGAGGCGATGAAAAAGGCACTCTCCGAGGGAGCGGATCCGCTGGAGGTGATCAACGCCGAGCTGATCCCGGCTTTGGATAAGGTCGGAAAGGGCTTTGAAAAGGGTACAGTCTTTCTCCCCCAGCTCCTGATGAGCGCTGACGCGGCAAAGGCGGCCTTTGAGGTGGTGAAGGCAGCCATGGCCGGGAAACCCAGGGAGCTGAAGGGCAAGGTGATCATCGCTACCGTAAAGGGCGATATTCATGATATCGGAAAGAATATCGTGAAGGTCATGCTGGAAAACTACGGTTACGATGTGATCGATCTGGGCAAGGATGTTCCGCCTGAGGTGATCGTGGACAGAGCCATTCAGGATGATGTAAAGCTGGTGGGGCTTTCCGCACTGATGACCACAACGGTGGTCAGCATGGAGGATACGATCAAGCTTCTCAGGGAGAAAAAACCGGACACAAAGGTGGTTGTTGGCGGGGCAGTCATGACGCAGGAGTATGCCGATCAGATCGGGGCAGACTGCTATGCAAAGGATGCCATGGCCACCGTCCGCTATGCAGATGAGGTGTTTGCCGTATAAGAAGGGCAAAAGAGTGCATTAAGCAGTTTTTATATGGCATATTTGCGATAAATGAAGTATAATATCATTTGTGAAAGTTTAACTTTTATGTGATTCCAGGGGGGGAAGACATGAACTATCAGGTATTCTTCATCATCGCCATGTCCGTACTGGGCGCCGGTTCATTGCTGGCGCTGCTCGGTGCTGTTATCCGTGGCAGAAGAGTTCGTGTCATTTCTCCCTTTCATATTTTTTTCAGCACTGTTTTTCTGTCTGTTCTGATCGCCCTTCTGCCGGTTTACTATGATCTGACGGCTCATGAGGGCAATTCTCCGATCCGGGTATTTTTCTTCTCTCTCTTCAGTACGATCCAGATTTTTGCCATCGACGGCAACAGGGAGCTGGTCACGGAGGGGATTCCCTTACAGGAGGGCTGGGTACCCGGCGCGTATAATGTCTTTCTTTCGACCGTATATGTGATCGCTCCGATCCTGACCTTTGTATTCCTGCTTTCTTTTTTCCGTAATGCTACGGCCTTTCTGCGTTATGTAAACCATTATTTCAACGATGCCTATGTTTTTTCCGAGCTCAGCGAAAAGACCATTGCGTTGGGAACGGATATCCGCCGGAAGAATAAACGCGCCATGGTGATCTTCACCGGTCTGGATGTGGATGACAACGAGGAGCAGACGAAGCTTCTGGAGGATGCGAAGGATATCCGGGCGATCACATTTAAACGGGATATTGCGGCCATTAATTTTAAGCGCCATTCCCGGAAGGCCGGCCTGACCTTTTTTTCGATGGATGACGACGAGAGTGTGAATGTCAAGCAGGCGCTGCATATTATCGAGACCTATAAAAACAGGAAGAACGTCAGACTGTATGTGTTCGCCACCGGTATTGAGAGCGAGCTTCTTCTGGCCAGGGCGGATACTGGGGAGATGAAGGTCCGCCGGGTGAACGCCGTCCGGAATCTGGTCAACCGCAACCTTTATGAAGAGGGCAGCAGCATCTTTGATACGGCGCTTCCGCCGGATGCTGAGGGCATACGGAATATCGGTGCGGTGATCATCGGTCTGGGGCAGCATGGCACGGAGATGCTGAAGGCCCTGTCCTGGTACTGTCAGATGGACGGCTACCGGGTGAGCATCGATGCCTTTGATATGGATGCCATGGCGGAAGACAGGTTTTATGCCATGGTGCCGGAACTCATGAGCGAAAAATATAACGGCGTATTTATTCCCGGCGAGGCGGAGTATACCATCCGGATCCATACCTGCTATGATGTTTACGGCAGGGCGTTCACCGAGGAAATAGGAAAACTGAAGAATTCAACTTATGTGTTTGTTGCTCTGGACAGCGATGAGACCAATATCCGGACGGCGGTAAACATGAGAATGCTGTTTGAGAGGATGGGGATCCATCCCGTGATCCAGGCAGTTGTAACGAATACGGATGAAAAGAAGGCTCTGGACGGGGTGACCAACTTTAGCGGACAGCCCTATGATATCATCTTTATCGGGGACGTGGAGACTCTGTATTCCGCAGATGTAGTCATCAGCTCCGAGCTGGAAAAGGAGGCTCTGGAGCGGCATCTGAAGTGGGGAAAGGAAGAGGATTTCTGGCGGTATGAATATAACTACCAGTCCTCTGTTGCCTCAGCCATCCACATGAAGGCCAGGATCCATTGCGGGATTCCCGGAGCGGAAAAGGATGAGGCTGAGCTCCTCCCGGAGGAAAGAAAAGGGATCGAGCGGCTGGAGCACCGGCGGTGGAATGCCTATATGCGGTCGGAGGGATATATTTACAGCGGGTCGCATGATAAAAAGACCCGGAACGATCTTGGCAAGATGCATCATGATCTTGTGGAATATGACCGGATGGATGAAGAGGAGCAGAGAAAGGACAGCCGTGTAGGCACCCGGTAAAGCGTGGAAAGGAAAAGGACAGCCGTGTAGGCACCCGGTAAAGCCGGGAGAAGGGAAAGAGTTTGATGAGAAAAAGAGGGTTTTGGATAAAGGGGATCGCGGCAGGAACGGCGCTTTCTCTCAGCCTGATCACCGCAGGCTGCGGGAAAAAAGAAAAGAAGGATCAGACGGCGGAGAATACCGCTGCCATGACAGAGATTTCTTCGGAGACTGCCACAGAAACAGCCACAGAGGAAGCAACCGAAGAAAATCCGACAGAGGAAAGTACAGAAAAGAGCGGAGAAACCGGAACAGAGGAGGGCATCACCCCCGGAGACGGCCGGGAAACGGGCTTTACTTCGGATGATCAGATCCTGAACTATCTGGAGGGAGCCTGGGAGTTCTGCCCTTACGGCTTTGATGCGCCGGAGGGGGAGGAGGTGGACCTCAGCTTCACCCAGGCGCAGGGTAGCTGCAGTTTTCTCAAAAGGTCGGATGCAAGCTTTGTCTCGGGCGGGATCATTCTGGGAAAGACCAGTGATGAACTGGCCGCATCAGATATGTTTACGCTTACCATAACGGATATCACCCGGGATTTCTGCGATGCTCCGGAGGAGCTGAAGGGCGTTTCCACGGATTTTCAGTTCATGATGGGACTCATGGAAGGCAGGGATGTGCTGATCCTCCGGCAGCTCGGAAACGGAGACAGTGCGCTGGTGCATAAAACCTTCCTCGATGATACGGCCTGCTGGGACGGATGCTGGCTCTTCGTCCGTTCACGGGATCTGGCCTTTTCCGATCAACAGATGGATGAATGGCGGAAAAAGGATCAGGATTTTTATGCCTTTATGTGGATGGACAGCGGAGACAAGATCTGTTTGCAGGCGGTAAGCGGAAAAGAGAGGGATATCGACTGGTATGGTGAAACGGTGCCGGCTGTCCTCTGGTCCCTTTCGGAAACAGAGGAAAGACCCTATCAGATCGTCACCTACTGGCTGAAGGATGGAGAGCAGTTCGCCCATCCCGGCAGCTTCCAGCCGGGGCTGGTCCATGTTAAGACAGATGCGGAGGGCTGCCTGACGGAGCTTACCCGTATGGAGTATCTGGGCTTCGGCGCATACAGGCAGGGATTTTCCCGGCAGGAGGAGGATCCGGATTACCGTTCACCCGCCGTGTATGAGGCTCACGATACCCTGTTTTTGGGAGACTGGAGATATGCGGGTCAGTTCGACGGCTCCATGAGTATCGAGGCGGCTTCGCCGCAGGTGGGCGGCTATCATCTGGAGATCACGCTCTCGTTTGAGGATGGCTCCCGGGCGGATATTTCAGCGGATGCCCATATCGAGGGCGGCCTGCTGGTTATCCATAGCGGAAGCGTTAAGGGAGAGGACGGTAAGGAAGCCTATGGCGTTGCCGGTTCGGTAAAGATTACGGATGTCGGGGCAGAGGTGGTATTCACCGAATCGCCGGACAGCCGGCTCAGGCCGGAGGAGGTTTTCACCTTTTTCCGGTGAACCGTGAGGTTGAGGTGTTTTAGCAGCACATTGCACATGGAATTAAAGAACACAGACAGAGAATCAGGAAGATCAGCGAAATTGCAGCGGGACGGGAGGAAGAATGAGACTACAGGATTTACTGAGCTATAATGATATTGTGATCCAGTGCCATGACAATCCGGATGCGGATGCCCTGGCCAGCGGGTATGCCCTTTACTGGTATCTGAAAAAGATGGGGAAGCAGCCGGAATTCATCTACAGGGGAGTGAATAAGATCACGAAGAGCAATCTTCTCATCATGATGGATTCCCTTGAGGTTCCGGTAAAGTACAGAAGGGAATATGACCGGGTGCCGGAAATGCTGGTTACCGTTGACTGCCAGTACGGGCAGCGGAATGTGACCATCACTGCGGCAAAGAATGTGGCGGTAATCGATCATCACCAGGTCACAGGCAGCCTTCCGGAACTCTCCGAGGTGAGACCCAATATCGGCAGCTGCGCGACCATTCTCTGGGATATGATACGGCTGGAGGGACTCACGCTGGATGGAGAGAAGATGCTTTCCACTGCGCTTTATTATGGCCTCTATACCGATACCAACCGGTTTTCCGAGGTTTCCCATCCCCTCGACCGGGATATGATGGACAGCCTGGTGGTGAACAGGAGTATCGTGACGGAGATGAGCAATTCCAATATTTCTCTGGAGGAGCTGAAGATCACCGGCCGGGCCATTCTCGGATATGAATATAACGATCAGAATAAATATATCGTGATCCACGCCGAGCAGTGCGATCCCAATATCCTCGGCGTGATCAGCGACTTTTCCATGGAGACTACAGGGGTGGATGTCTGCCTTGCCTTCTATGTCAGCCCGGTGGAGATCAAGTTCTCTGTCAGGAGCTGCGTGAAGGAGGTGCATGCCAGCGAGGTGGCCGAATATCTGGCCGAAGGCGTGGGCGGCGGCGGAGGCCATCTGACCAAGGCGGGCGGAACCATCCGGCCGGAGCTTTTGAAGGAAAACGGTTTCTCGGACGAGCTGATGGAGGTGGATGAGTTCTTCAAACATCGTCTCAATGAGTATTTTGAAAAATATGAGATCATCTATGCAAGGCAGACGACACTGGATACGTCGGATATGAAGCGGTATGAAAAGCTTCCCCAGGAGCTGGGCTATGTGAAGCTGACAGATGTTTTTCCGCTTCATACCATTGTGGAGATCCGGACGCTGGAGGGAGATATCAGCATCCGTCTGGATGACGACGAGTATCTGATGATCGGTATTGAGGGAGAGGTATATCCCATTACCAGGGAAAAGCTGAATAAGAGCTACCGGGAAACCGGGGAGCCCTACAGCAGGAAGTTTGAATATGAGCCTGCCATCCGCGACCTTTTCTCCCATGAAAGAAAGAACGTTATGCAGTATGCCAGGGGTGTTGTTTCCACAGGAAAGACCGTGATCTACGCCCGTCCCATTACAGGATATATTAAGCTCTTTACGGCGTGGGATGATGAAAAGTATTATTCAGGAACGCCGGGAGACTGGATCGCTGTCCGGGAGGATGATCCCCATGATATCTATATCATCAACCAGAGACTGTTCCCGCAGCTTTATAAAGAAATTTGAAAGAGGAAGTAAAGAATGATAGACCATTATGATGCGTTTATATCATATAAGCATGCGCCGGATGATATCCGGGTGGCCGAGGCTGTGCAGCGGGGACTGGAGCATTTCCGGATTCCCGGGAAGATCCGGAAAAAGACCGGAAAGAAGCGGATCGAGCGGATATTCCGGGATAAGGACGAGCTTCCCATTACCAGCAGCCTGGGTGAGACCATTTCCTATGCGCTGGATCACAGCGACTATCTGATCGTAATCTGCTCCACACGGACAAAAGAGTCGGAATGGGTGCAGCGGGAAATCGATTATTTCCTGCAGAGCCACAGCAAACGCCAGGTGCTGACGGTGCTGGTGGACGGCGAACCGCAGGATGTGGTCCCGAAGGTTCTGCAGGAAGAGGAATACTATATCACCACCTCGGAGGGACGGGTTGAGACCTTTAAACGGCCGCTGGAGCCCCTTTCCTGCGATTACCGCATGTCGAAGAGAAAAGCCAAAAAGGTGGAGCTTCCCCGACTGGCCAGCGCCCTGATCGGATGTTCATACGATGAATTGATGAACAGGCGGCGTCACTACGCCATTCGCAGGACGATCTTTGCATTTGCGCTGTTCGCCCTTACCGCGGCGGGAGCTACGATCTATCTTCTGCAAAGCCGGGAGAATCTGAGAAAGAACTATATGAACTCTCTCCGGAACCAGTCCAAATATCTGGCCAATGAATCCAGGAACCTTCTCGAGAATGAGCAGCGGATCACGGCCATACAGCTGGCGCTTGAGGCTCTGCCAAAGGATGATAAGGATGAAAGACCGGTGACGCCCGAGGCAATCCGTGCTCTGACAGAGGCAACAAGGGCTTATGTTACCGATTCTTCCTCCCGGGTGGGTGCGGAGTGGAACTATCGTTCCACCGGAGTCATCACTGATTTTCAGCTTTCCCCATCCGGCAATTATCTGGCAGTATATGATTCCTCGGATATTGTGACTGCCTGGGATACCCGGACCCATGAGAGAACGCTTTGGATAACCCGGGAATTTGTTTCCATTGACGGAATCCTGTTTACCGATAATGACAGTCTTCTCGTGTGGAACGAAAACCGCATTGCCCTTTATTCGGTCAGTACGGGAAAGGCAAACTGGAACATGTATTTAGGAGATTATACATCTCTGAAAGACGCCAAAGATGCCATGCAGCTGATCGGAAATTATATCTATACGTGTACGAATGACAGCGAGATCATCCGTGTCGATCTGAAAACGGGAGAAAAAACCGTAATCCTCAAGCTGCCGGGCGAGGCGGACGGGGAAACACTTTTTATATACAAAGTCCGTGTTTCTTCGGATGAGAAGAGAGTGCTCTTTTACGGTTCCATAGGGACTGGTTCGGATTATGTGGCGGGGATCGCTTCGGTGGACGAACCGGAAAAAACCAGGATTTCTGCGGTGATCGGTGAAGGAAACAGCTATGTGGTGGATATCGAATGGGCGGACAACAATACAGCCCTGATCGCAGTCGGACAGGATATGATGTCCTCCAGTCTGGGAACATCCCAGTACACGATCCTTACGGAAACAAAGGATAAGATCTACTGTATGGATGCCACCTCGCTGAAGCAGAGATGGGTCTACGATTTCACCTTTGACGATGTCAGCCTGACCAGCGGATTCATGCTTCTTCCGCAGAGTAATTCTGTGGCCTTCTGTGCAGGAAATAAAATGGACATCATGGATCTGAAAACAGGGGAGTGCCTGCATTCGTACAATCTGAACAGGTCCATCGTAGACTTTGGCGATGCAAACGGAGACGGTGTACCGAACTTTGTTACCACAAACGGCGGCCTCGGTTTTCCGGTTAGCAATTCGGAAACAGACAAGCTGACCATGTATTATTATTTCTGCGACGATCTGAGTGCGGCGGAGATCAGCAATGGTATTTATGTACAGCAGGACGATGCCCGGGAGGTCATTTTTTACGGGCTTCACGTTTCAGATAAGGAGTGGAAGGAGATCGATCCGAATACGGTGATTTCCAGTCTGGACAGCGGGTCATATTCCGCCAACGCATTGGCGCTGCTCCGGAGTGAAATGAATCCGAAAACCGAAGAGAATCTGTATATCGTTTCCGTCTACGATCTGAGGGATTTTACCACCGTACATAACGTCGGTCTGGAGGCGGGAGATGATACGGTCACATTCCATCTGATCGGTGTGGATGAGGATACGGTATATCTTTACAGAGCGGCTGTGGACGGTGAAATTAAGCTTGTCCGGGTAAATATAAGCAGTGGAAAAGCTGAAGAAGGGGAAACGCTGCGGGGAGAATTTGAACCGGTGATGCATTTTGCCGAGGGAAAGATCTATTATGTGCTTAACGGACAGATGTATACTGATGATCCCGCGCAGCTTGTGGTTTATGATCCGAAGACAAAGCAGGAACGTGTTTATGATCTGGATGAGGAGCATGTGAATGATTATTCACTTCAGGTATTCCCGTTCCCGGAACATAATGCGGCATTCATCGGAGGACTGAAAAATACACTTCTGGATCTGGAGACGGGCGAGGAGCTTGCTGCATCCTTCGGCCGGCTTCAGGGCTGGCAGACGCTGAAGGATGTCAAGGTTGACAGTAAGGGAGAGAACTACATTGTTTCAGACGGAAAATATGCGGCGGTCTTTAACAGTGACATGACCCTGAAATATCAGCTTGCAGATATGGGCGTCGGCATTTCGGGAATTGATTTTTATGAGGAGAAGAATGGAGAGACGATCCTCCTTGTTCTTTATGACACAGGCTATTTCTGCCGCTATGCCCTGGAGGACGGAGCTTTCCTCGGCGCCTCCGACATAACTGTGAAGGTCGGCGCAAATGATTTTGCGGAATTTGAACTGGACAAAGAAAACCATACCATGTATATCCGTAATGAATTGGATCTCAATGTGGTCGATACGGATACCTGGGTGGAGACGGCGTATATCCGGGACTGCCTTATGCACCATATGGATTCGGACAGGTTCATTACCTGTGAGAGCATGAAAATGGAGGAGATCCGGATCGGATATTTCGAGCATTATACCATGGAGGATCTGATCCGGAAGGGAAAGGAGGTTCTTCAGGGACTGGAGCTCTCTGATGAGCAGAAATCCAATTACGGTATCAGTACAGAAGAGGACTGATCATGCTTTATTGAGAAACTGCCCTGCGGACCCGGGGGAAACGGTCTGCAGGGCAGTTTTTGAATGGATGAGGTCATAATTCATCGGTGGCGATCTCGGGACGGGAGAGATTCACCTCGAGGTTACCGTTGTGTTTACGGATCTCGTCGATCATTTCCTTGACAGCTGTGCCGGGTAAAAGGGAGACCCGGTACTGAAGGACATAGACCGTACCCATATTGGCGGTTTTCACGGATTCCAGTTCAAAGCCGGAAAGAAACCGGGGGAAGATCTCCTCGAAACGTCCTTCAAAATCCAGATCCTCGGGAACCTTGATCTTCAGCTCGCGTTCCGCTCTGCTTCTGTCGCCGAAACCGCTGATATTCAGAATAAGGCTGACGAAGGAGATGATCAGAGTAATGGCAGCCGCTACGCCCAGATAGCCCATACCGCAGGCAAGACCGACTGACATAGCCAGGAAGATCGTGGAAATGTCCTGTCCACGGCCGGGAGCCGAACGGAATCTGACCAGACTGAAGGCACCGGCAACGGCAACGCCATAGCCTACATTTCCGTTTACCAGAATGATCACCACGGCAACGATCCCGGGAAGCAGGACCAGAGTGGCCGCAAGGCTTCTGGAACATTTGTTTTTGATCATGAAGAGGCAGGCGATAAAGAGACCGCAGATCAGCGCTGTCCCTATGGAAAGGAGAAAATCCAATCCGGAAAAAACACCATCTTCCAGTATTGATGAGAATATCCTGTTAAGCATATGCCACACCTCCTTTATGCTGCAGCGGCGTATTTCCGGCAGTGCTGCGGATCAGCTGTCCGGCAAAACGCGTTCTTAAGGTTTCCATCTGCATTTCCTGATAACCGGCTCCGTATTTGGAAAAGGAGACCGGGAATATCCGGAGCTCGCTCATTTTACGGGAAAGGGAAAGGGAGATCGAATCTTTTACCTTGATCTCCATCAGTCTCTGCCCGTCCTTCAGAAGGTCTTTTCCTCCGGTCCCTGCCCGGAGATCCAGATTATCCGTGCGCCAGTGAATATCTCTGTCGAAGGTAACCCGGAAGTCCGGATCCTCTTTGCCGGCCAGGGCGATCCGCTTGCAGCTGATCACCATAGCGGGAGAAAGTTTTTCATAGCAGTTGAAGAATGCGTCGATCTCGCCGGCAATCTGACGGTCGGCACCGGAAAGGCCGGAAATGGAGGAGCAGTCCGTCCGGTGATCTGTTCCGGTACGCCGGTCCGTCAGAAGTTTTAACGCGTCCGGATAGGGAAGAGAAATCCTTCGTTTATATACAATCCCGTCATACTTTTTCTTGATCTCCGCGAAGGCCGGAGTATCCGACGTGGGTACGCCGTAGGTGCGGAGTCTGAATTTTTCCTTATAAACCGGCTTTTCGAGGGATGTACGGATGAGGCGGTAGTTAGGAGTGTCAAAATACATGCTGAGTATATCGCTTTCTCCGTACCTGTCGATTTCTGCTATTTCCAGGAGAGCCGGAAGAAATGCTTCATATTGCTCCCTGCTGAGGAGATATTTCACTTCTTTTCTCTTAAATACAGATTGGAAATCCGACATGGTCTTCACCGCCTTTCATCCTTTTGATGATGCCATCATAGCTCCCTTTTCTGAAATAAAACTGAAAAAACACAAAAACCAAACATAAAGACGAAAATAGAAAGGCGGAACAGAAAACAGAAGGAAAGATAAAACAAAAGGAAATAATAAAACAGAAGGAAATAATAAAACAGAAAGAGAGACAAAACGGAAACGTCTTGACACGGAACCGGTTTCGTGCTACATTGGTTTAGCGCGGTAAAGCATCAATGCATTAAACCGCAAATTTGCTGTTTTAAAGGAGCATGATAATGGCAGTCAAGGTCATCCTTCTGGTGGTATTTTTCTCCGTCATGATCGGCGTTGGATTTTACTCCAGAAAAAAAGCAAGAAACGTGAATGACTACGTTCTGGGCGGAAGAACCGTAGGTCCCTGGATCTCGGCCTTTGCCTTTGGAACATCTTATTTTTCATCCGTTGTATTCATCGGTTACGCCGGGCAGTTCGGATGGAAGTTCGGCCTTTCCTCTACCTGGATCGGTCTGGGAAACGCCTTCATCGGCAGCCTTCTGGCCTGGCTTGTCCTTGGCCGCCGGACGAGGATCATGACCCAGAAGCTGGACGCCAAGACCATGCCGGAGTATTTTGGCAAGCGTTTTGACTCCAGGGCGCTCCGGGTCGTTGGATCCATCATCGCCTTTGTATTTCTGGTTCCTTATACGGCCGGCGTATATAATGGCCTTTCCAAGCTCTTCAGTATGGCCTTCGATGTGGATTACAGGATCTGCGTTATCATCATGGCCGTGCTGACCGGCGTATATGTTGTGGTAGGCGGATACATGGCTACGGCACTGAATGATTTTATTCAAGGCATCATCATGCTGATCGGTATCTGCGCCGTGATCATTGCCGTACTGAACGGACAGGGAGGCTTCCTGGCCGCGTTAAAGGGACTTTCCGAGGTGGAGACAGACCCGGCGGTAACAACGGCTGCTCTGCAGGGGTCGAAGGGACTCTTTGCCAGCTTCTTCGGACCGGATCCGCTGAACCTTCTGGGTGTTGTTGTACTGACCTCTCTCGGAACCTGGGGTCTGCCGCAGATGGTGCAGAA
>DFHD01000073.1:33902-55396 GCA_002372545.1 Lachnospiraceae bacterium UBA3732
CAGATGGTGCAGAAGTTCTATGCCATTAAGGATGAAAAGGCAGTTCGTACAGGTACGATCGTATCCACCTTCTTCGCCATCGTGATCGCAGGCGGATGCTACTTCCTGGGCGGTTTCGGCAGGCTCTTTTCCGGTCATAAGGAAATCTACAGGGCTGACGGCTCCGTGGCTTTTGATACCATCGTACCGACCATGCTCAGCACCCTGCCGGATATCCTGATCGGCGTTGTGGTCGTGCTGGTATTCTCTGCATCCATGTCCACGCTTTCCTCTCTGGTACTGACCTCCAGCTCCACGCTTACGCTGGATCTCATTAAGCCGGTGATGAAAAAGGGAATGAAGGAAAAGACCCAGCTGAGACTGATGCAGATTTTCGTCGTGGCCTTCGTGGCGGTCTCCGTTATTCTGGCCTTTGATCCGCCGACATTCATTGCCCAGATGATGGGCGTTTCATGGGGCGGCCTGGCAGGCGCTTTTCTGGCACCCTTCCTCTACGGCCTGTATTCCAAAAAGATTACCAAGCTTTCCGTATGGGCCAGCTATATCGTGGGCGTAGGCTTTACCGTATTCAATATGCTGACGTCCTGGATTCCATCACCGATTAATGCGGGAGCCATTACCATGATCGCCGGACTGATCGTTGTGCCGGTTGTCAGTGCGGTCACACCGAAGCCGGATAAGGAAAAGGTGGATGAGATCTTCACCTGCTATGATGAAACGGTTACTGTTCACAGGACCAAGAGCCTTGAGGAATAATTTTTTTATAACCCCTTTTTAAGCAGCGCCGGCGTGTAATATGGGTCGGCGCTGTTTTAATCCATGCTTGCCTTTTTTCTGCCATCTTGGTATGATAGAAGGAGACAAATGAGGGACTCCGTACGGAGAAGAGTATGAAAGAGCTGGCGCGGCAAAAAAGAATAAGATTAACGTCCTCACAACTAATCCCCCTCAGCTTTCTGGGGGCTATATTTTTGGGGACCATCCTGCTCATGCTTCCGGCCGCCACGGTATCAGGTGAGAAAACAGACCTGACGACGGCTTTTTTTACGTCCACAACCTCCTTCTGCGTAACAGGACTTGTGGTGGTGGATACCTTTGCCCACTGGACGCTGTTCGGGAAGATCGTGATCCTCTGCATGATCCAGCTGGGAGGTCTGGGAATCATTACCACGGTGTCTGCCCTGATGTATATGCTGCATAAGCGCGTATCACTGGGACAGGTGCTGATGATCCATGATTCCTTCAATCAGAATTCTCTCTCCGGTCTGCTCCGGTTCCTTATCGGCGTGCTTAAGGGAACCTTTCTCATCGAGGGTATCGGCGCGGTCTTATACGCAATTGCGTTTATTCCGGAATTCGGAACGGGAAAGGGAATCTGGTACGCTGTATTTACGTCCATCTCCGCTTTCTGTAACGCGGGGATAGACATCATCGGGCCGGACAGTCTGATCGGTTATCAGTCCAATGTGCTGGTGATGGTCACCACCATGCTGCTCATTGTTCTGGGCGGTCTGGGATATGTGGTCTGGTTCGATCTGGTGAAGGGGACGAAGGAAGGCATAAGAAAAAGAAGAGGACCCGTCTATGTGCTCCGGCATGTCAGCGAGCATTCCCGGCTGGTGCTTTCTCTCACTCTGCTGCTGATCCTTTCCGGGGCTGCTCTGATCTTTATTCTGGAAAGAAATAATCCGGAGACCATGAAGCATATGTCCACAGGAGACAAGCTTCTGAACAGCCTGTTTCAATCGATCACCTTCCGTACGGCGGGCTTTGCCTCCGTACCTCAGCAGGGTCTGCAGGAAAATACCTGCTTCGTTGGTCTGCTATATATGTTCATCGGCGGATCTCCGGTGGGAACGGCCGGCGGTGTAAAAACCGTTACGGTGTTCATCCTTTTCCTGAACATGGTGGCTTTTGTGCGGAACAGGAACGAGGCAGTGGTATTCCGTTACCGGATATCCGGGGATCTGATCCGGAAGGCCAGCGCCATTGTGATCGTGAGCATCACGGTGACCTTTATTCTGACTCTGCTCCTTATGAGCGTGGATCATGTGAAGCTGGTGGACGGAACCTATGAAATGTTCAGCGCCACCGCAACGGTAGGACTTTCGCGGGGGCTTACGCCAGGCCTCAGCACGGGTGGGAGATGGCTTGTGATCCTGGCCATGTATCTGGGAAGGATCGGGCCGATATCCATGGGGCTCTTCTTTACCGGAGGCTATAAAGAGAAAAACAGTATCCATTACGCAAGGGGAGAGTTCTTTGTGGGATAGCAGGCAGTTAAGGTGATGCGATTAACCGGGAGAGGTGCGGAACCCTTCCCGGGATGGGAGATTTTTATGAAAAAGAAAGTTGCTGTTCTCGGCCTTGGCCGTTTCGGAAAGAGTCTGGCCCGTTCCCTGTATGATGCGGGAGCCGAGGTTATGGTGGTGGACCGGGATCCTTCGATTCTGGACAGCATGAACGATACATTCAGCTACGGGATCACGGCGGATCTTTCCGCAGAAGAGGCCATACGCGGCCTGGGGCTCGAAGAGATGGATATCGTGGTGGTGGCTATGGCTTCCGACCTTGCCGCCAGCGTTATGTCTGTCATGCTGGCGAAGGAACTGGGTGTTCCCCTTGTTATGGCAAAGGCCTATGACGACAGAATGGGAAAGATCCTCACCCGGATCGGTGCGGACAGGATCATTTTCCCGGAGGAGGAAACCGGCATACGGACAGCCAGAAAGCTATTGTCCGAGAACTTCCTGGAGTTCTTTGAGATTGATGACGACCTCTGCCTTCTGGAGATGAAGCCAAAAACAGAGTGGGTAGGAAAGACGCTGATCGAGCTGAATCTCAGAGAAAAGTATCAGATGAATGTGGTGGCCATCCGGAATCCTGAGGATCTCGGGCATACACTGGTGAATCCCAAGGTTCCTATCGCAGCTGATTCGGAAATGCTGGTCATTCTGGAACGTAAGGCGCTTGACCGGCTGTAAGCTGCTGTTTCCAGGGGGCGGATGATGCTTTGGCTGAATCCGGAATAACGGAAGGTTTAGATCAAATTGCGGAAACCGGGTGACCGGTGAAGAAGAATAAGGGGGATCAGGCATCCGGCCTGATGAAGTAAGGGGGCGGTATATTGATTGATTACGCGGAAGGCTCCGGAAGGCAGTATCATATCCAGACGAAGCCGGGAGAAATAGGACATTACGTGATCCTTACCGGAGATCCCAAGCGGTGCAAGGGAATTGCTTCTCTTTTGGAAAATGCAAGTCTGGTTGCAGATAACCGGGAATATACGACCTACACCGGGACACTGGACGGTGAGCCGGTCAGTGTAACCTCCACAGGCATCGGCGGCCCGTCGGCGGCGATCGCCATGGAGGAGCTGGCGCGCTGCGGCGCACGGACGTTTATCCGCGTGGGTACCTGCGGCGGTATGCAGCCGGATGTGCTGGGCGGTGACCTGATCATTGCCACGGGGGCTGTCAGGGCAGAGGGTACAACGAAGGAGTATGCGCCCATAGAGTATCCGGCAGTGGCCCATATTGAGGTGGTGGATGCCCTTCGGCAGGCGGCAGACAGGCTGGGGCTTCGCTATCACGCAGGGGTAGTACACTGCAAGGATTCCTTTTACGGCCAGCACGAACCGGAAAAAATGCCTGTGGGCTATGAGCTTGCAGCAAAGTGGAAGGCATGGATACAGTGCGGCGTGCTGGGCTCGGAGATGGAATCGGCGGCTCTTTTTGTGGTCGGCAGCATATTTGAAGTCCGTGTCGGCACGGTACTTCTGACACTGGCGAACCAGGAAAGGGCAGCGGCAGGACTGCCAAACCGGCAGGTACATGATCTGACCGGAGGAATACGGACGGCCGTGGAGGCCATGCGCATCCTGATCCATAAGGACAGGGAGAAGACAGAAGGAAATACTAATATCTAAGCAGCTACAAAAAATCCTAATTTTAACGGGTAAAAAAACTAAGTAATGGAGGGTAAGAAATTGGGATTAAAAGATTTATTTAATAAGAAAAAAGAACAGCAGCAGCCTCAGCCGCAGCAGAGCTATGGAATGCAGCAGCCGCAGCCGCAGCAGGGTTATGGAATGCAGCAGCCGCAGCCGCAGCAGAGCTATGGAATGCAGCAGCCTCAGCCGCAGCAGTCTGTAAGTGAGCAGCCGGCCGCAGCGCCTGAGGAAGCAGCTCCCGCTGAGCCTGCAGCTCCCAGAGAGCCTCTCCACGGGGATGAATATACCCGGGTTCATACCATCGGCGAAACCGACTACCTTGTGCTGAACAGCCAGGATATGGCATCTCCTGCCTATCTGGAATTCCTGCAGTCGACGAGTAATACCTCGACCCAGCAGGATATGGACGGCTATATTCAGCACGCTAGGAGCAAGAAGGAAGCAGCGGAAAATCAGGAGAATATGCAGCAGGCGGCTAATCAGCAGTCCGCTCAGCAGTGGAATTTTTGACAAGGAATGTAACCAATATGGATATCATAAAAAAGATCAGCGAAGAGCTGAATGTTAAAGAAACACAGGTACAGGCGGCGGTGGAACTTCTTGATGAGGGGTGCACCGTCCCCTTTATTGCCAGATACAGAAAAGAAAAAACCGGAGCGCTGAACGATGAACAGCTGCGTACCCTCGCGGAGCGGCTGGAATATCTCAGAGCTCTGGAGGAAAAGAAGGAAAGCATCCTGAAATCCATCGAGGAACAGGGAAAGCTGACGCCGGAGCTCAGAGCGGAAATCCTGGAGGCAGAGACCCAGGTGAAACTGGAGGACCTATACCGGCCTTATCGTCCCAAGAGAAAGACGCGGGCGTCAGTGGCAAAGGAGGCCGGACTGGAGCCGCTTGCTAACCTCATCATGGAACAAAAGACATCGGCAGCCCTTCATGAGCTGGCTGCGGAGTATGTTAATGAAGAGAAGGGAATCGCTGATGCGGCAGCCGCTCTGGCCGGCGCTTCGGATATCATAGCGGAATCCATCAGTGATTCTGCCGATTACCGGGCATGGATCCGGGAAAAGACGGAGCAGAAGGGTGTGCTCGTCTCCGAGGCGAAAAATCCGGAAGAAAAGTCGGTTTATGAGACCTATTATGCTTTTTCCGAGGCTGTGGCAAAAATCTCCGGCTACCGCGTGCTGGCCATTAACCGGGGAGAAAAAGAAAAGATGCTTACGGTGAAGGTTGAAGCGCCGGAGGAGGATATCCTCCGCTATCTGAACCGGAAGACGCTGACAAAGAAAACAGCGGAATCCGGCGGCGAGATCCGTACATTCCTCGAGACGGCGGTGGCGGATGCGTATACGCGTCTCATTAAGCCGGCCATCGAGCGGGAAATCCGGAATATGCTGACGGAAAAGGCCGAGGATAGTGCCATTGACGTGTTCGGCAAGAATCTTACGCAGCTGCTGATGCAGCCGCCCATTGCCGGCCAGACAGTGCTTGGATGGGATCCGGCCTTCCGTACGGGCTGCAAGCTTTGCGTTGTCGATCCCACGGGCAAGGTGCTGGATACGGCGGTCATCTATCCCACTGCGCCGACGAATGAGAGAAAAATCAAAGAAGCAAAGGATAAGCTGAAGCAGTTCATCAGAAAATATGGCGTTACGCTGATCTCCTGCGGCAACGGCACGGCCTCCAGAGAATCCGAGCAGATCATTGTGGAGCTGCTGCATGAGATTCCGGAAAAGGTGAGCTACGTCATCACCAATGAGGCCGGCGCGTCTGTTTACAGCGCAAGCGCGCTGGCGACAGAGGAATTTCCGGAATTTGATGTGGGCCAGCGTTCTGCGGCATCCATTGCCCGCCGGGTTCAGGATCCTCTTGCAGAGCTGGTGAAGATTGATCCCCGTTCCATCGGCGTAGGGCAGTATCAGCATGATATGGATCAGAAGAAACTGGGCGAGGCTCTGGGCGGCGTTGTGGAAACCACAGTTAACAAGGTGGGCGTTGACCTGAATACGGCATCCGTGCCGCTGCTTACCTATGTTTCCGGCGTTTCAAAGGCTATTGCCAAAAATATTGTCAGCTACAGAGAGGAGCATGGCGGCTTCAAAGACAGAAGGGAACTCCTGAAGGTGCCGAAGCTCGGTCCCAAGGCTTTTGAGCAGTGTGCGGGCTTCCTTCGGATCAGCGGCGGAGATAATCCGCTGGACTCCACGGCCGTGCATCCGGAGAGCTATGAGGCTACAGAAAAGCTGCTGAAGAAATATACGCCTGCCGAGTTGGGCGGCCTTTCCGCAAAGGAAAGGGATGCGCTGGCTGAGGAGACCGGCATCGGACGGCTTACGCTGGATGATATTATTGATGAGCTTCTCCGTCCGGGCAGAGACCCCCGGGAGGATATGCCAAAGCCCATCCTCCGGAGTGATGTTCTGGAGATGAAGGACCTCACGGAGGGCATGATCCTGAAAGGAACGGTCCGGAATGTGATCGATTTCGGCGCTTTTGTGGATATCGGCGTACATCAGGATGGTCTGGTGCATATTTCCCAGCTGACCAACAAAAAGTTTGTTAAGCATCCGCTTGAAGTGGTGAGCGTCGGAGATATTGTGGAAGTAAAGGTGCTTTCCGTTGATCCGGTGAAAAAGCGGATCGGGCTTTCCATGATCCTGTAAACCCAATGTTACCATTTTTTTCAAAAAGTGCTTGCAAATGCTCCGGCAATATGATATAGTCAATCTTGCTGTAGCATTGGGGTATCGCCAAATGGTAAGGCAACGGACTCTGACTCCGTCATTTCAAGGTTCGAATCCTTGTACCCCAGCTCAAGGACATTGATAAGTATATCGGTGTCCTTTTTCTTTTACCCTCTAAAATAAAGGGCTTCGAGACTAAGGGGTATCCCGGATTTAAGAGAGTTGATATAGATAAAATCAGAATCAACACTTTTTATGTTATAGTCTGTGTGTTATATTAGTTATGAACAATAAATAGATTTGAATGGAGGTGAGAGTATATGACAGTGCTGAATGATTTAGATCATACTTGTGGAATATCAGATGAAAAGCTTACAGAACTCTTTAAAGAGTCTATTCGAATTGATGATGAGATTAGAAAGATAAAGGGACTACCAGTTGCCCGTTATGATGATGAAACGGGAAGAGCCTATTTGGAATATCCTGATGGGAGGATTGAGTATGTTGAATGATGATAAAGTGATTCTTCCGGAGGTGATAGTGTATGCTGGACCAAATGGAAGTGGTAAGTCAACAATTACCAAGATGGCTAAGATTGTAGGTGTATATATAAATGCAGATGATATAAAGAAGGCAAGTTTATGTTCTGATCTAGAAGCAGCAGTGAAGGCAGAGGAACTGAGAGAAAAAGCATTGGAATCTGGTGATGATTTTACATTTGAAACGGTATTATCTACAAGAAGAAATCTGGACTTATTAATAAAAGCAAAGGAAAAGGGGTATTTCATTCGTTGTATCTATGTATTAACATCAAAGCCGGAGATAAATATTTCAAGAGTTAAGATTAGAGAACAATCAGGTGGTCACGGAGTACCAGAAGATAAAGTAAGGACGAGATATTATAGAGCATTGGATTTGATTCCAGAATTGATACAAGTATGTGATGTAATGCATATTTATGATAACACCAAAGAACCATTTAGAATATTTAAGAAGAGAAAAGATATTTATTTTTGTTGGGAAAATAAATATTGGACAAAAGAAAGAATTGAGCAACTAACTGGTGTTACGTATTATCAGTAAAAAAGTTAGATGGTATGATAGATGATATTTTCCTGCATTTGTCATAGGAAATGTAGAAAAATGGCGGAGCAAGAGGATACACAGCAACACCCTCTGACTCTGGGCGTTAGGTGCCGGTGGCACCTGGTTTTAGCCACCCGAAGCTATGCTGAGGGCGACCATTTCAAGGTTCGAATCCTTGAACCCCTGCACTTAGACCTCGGTAGATTACCGAGGTCTTTTTTTGCAAAGTGGTTAAACCGACTTAAAACTGCACTTTGAACGTGCTTCCTTCCCCCAGCTTGCTGTCAACGGTCAGCTTCCCTCCCATACCTTCGATNNCCGTCATTTCAAGGTTCGAATCCTTGTACCCCAGTCAGGGACACCGATAAGTCGGTGTCCTTTTTCTTTGGAAATCCAGTAAAATAGGGGATTTCCGGTCTTTTGGACGAAAAATGGTTTTGTTTCTGTCTAGTCTGAATAATCTGATTTCCAGCTATTATTTCCTGAATCATAACGAAAAATACGGTGTTATACGGGTACGTTGTAATATTTGTTGTAATACATTTTTTAATAAAAAAATGGAAGGAGGACAAAAAAAGAAGTAGTTCTGCCAAAACTGCTATTGACGTGATTCATAACTTAAAGCAAATGGCATTTGTCAGCTTTGCGGTAAAGAGGCTCCATTTAATACTCCTGATGGAGAACCGTATCTCGAATCTCACCATATAATATGGCTTTCAAAAGGCGGAAAGGATTCAGTCGAAAACACCATTGCCTTATGCCCCAATTGTCATAAGAAAATGCATGTAGTAAATGATCCGGAGGATGTGGCCTTACTACTGCAGAGAGCATTAGCCAACAACGAATAAAAATTAATGCTGATAAAAGGATTGGCATCTTAAAAATAGGTGGAACGGATGAGAAAAAAACTATTATTGATACTCACAATAATGATGCTTCTTGTTATCACTGGCTGCGAAAAGAAAGTCAAAGATAAGAAAATATCTGTTACGATAAACGGAACAGAGGAAAAAGTGCGATATACGGGACTATTGAAAGATGGAAAGGCGAAAGGCGATGCTTCCTGTAACGCGGATAGTGGATGGACGCTGAATGCGACTTTTGAGAAGGGTAACGTTTTATCGGGAGATATTACAGATTATCCGCTTTCCATCAGCTATGGTGGATCCGAAATAATAGGTAAGTACTCCGGCAAGATTGAAAATGGACAGATATCCGGGGCGGGGAAGTTCGTTTCAGATGACAATTCATTCTCCTACGATGGAAACTGGTTGAATGGCAAATTATCCGGAGAAGGGCAGCTCAGTTACGAACACCTTATTGTTCATTTGCCGGATGTTGACAGAGAAGGAGAGTTTTCCGGGAAAGTTGTAGATGGGATTCCGAATGGTGATGGAATGTTTACTGCAACGAATGATGAAGGAGAGGTATATACCTATTCAGGTGATTGGGTTGATGGAATATGGGAAGGTGTTGGGACGAGACGGTACGAAAGTGATGATATGCCGGTAGAAGCGGGGCATTTTGAGAATGGCGATTTCATTCCGTCGCCTTATGAGTTCATCCGGTTTATAGGAACATTTCCGGACATGAGTTTTACGGTTAATACAAAGGCGGAAGATTTTATAAATTTACATGAGAACCTGTTTCCGGCAGCTTCACTGGACGGCATGGATGGATTGTTCGATGAAGATTATGCATATGAGAAATTCGTCAAATCCCCACGAGAATACGGAGACGCTCTAATAAAAATCGAAGATTGTTATGTTCAGCAAGTCTGGGAATATCCGTTGTTACAGTATGAGCATTTGACCGAGCTTTATCTTATATGCAATGAATATATCTATACTGTATATTATCCGGCCGCTACTCCGGGCATTTATGAAGGCGATACTGTAACTGTATATGGACTTCCTGTGGGGCAAGCAACCTTTAAGACAATTAATGATGAAAATTTCCAGTGTTGTGTAATATATGCATGTTACGTGGAAAAACAATAGCAAATGAAAACCAGCGGTCAAGATCCGGCCGCTGTTTTTCTATTAGAGAGGAGAGTGAGTGCCCACTTTATCTCAGGATGAAATCGGTATAATAGGAGGGCGTCACTATTTATCAGAGGATGATCCATCATGTGTGTCATCCTCTGTAATGTAAGAATCATCATCTGATCCAGATGAAGAGACAGATTCTCTTCTCTCAACGCTTTTTTCATACTATCTCGTCATTAAAGATTTCCACCTGTTTAATCATATAGTTAAGTAAATCATTTGATAATTCATAAAATTCATTGTTTAAATCAAAAAATATAACTCCACTCATAAATAACACCATAGGATTATTCTTCCCTCTACCACTTGGTTTCGTATTTGGAAAAAGTAACTCCATTAGGGGCTTATTTGAGTTTTCTTCACCATGCTTTTTGTCGATAATATAATCTTGAACAACTTGTCGTATTATGCTGTTATTCCTGTAGCTCAGTAAAGTTGTTCGAAATGAACGACCAGAATCCGTGATATCAATATTGAATATCCTCGACGAAATACTCATATACCTCGCCGCCATATCCTTATGCATAGTGTAATAACCAGGGGTCGCATGAGCTGCTCTGTTTCTTAAAACATTCAGTTCCCAATATAATCCGTTGGAATCTGTTTTTTTATAGCAATTATCCCTAAGTTTTTTTTCATTACCATTTTTCAAATGTCTACTAATTTCAACAATTAAGGCTTCCTCATTTAACCTTGAAAAAGAAACTAATAAACTATCAAATTCATACGATAAATTATCTGCTAATTCCCTTGGAGGGGTAACGAAAATAGTATCTTTACTATATTTACAATCTAACCTATTTATTAATTCATTTATCTCAGTTATATAACGATTACAATTATCCCATCTATACAGTATTCCATTTAAAATGAATAGATAGTCCTCCCATACCCTATCTATGCTTTGAGTGACTAAAATCTCTTTCCCGACTTCAGCAATTCTCATATTCCAGATTTTAGTATTGATTTCGGTTATCAACTCTAAAAGTTGGTTTCTTTTGTTTATACAATCCTGTATGACCATGGTCAACTCCTCCATCAAATAAAAAATATAAAGATTATAGCTATTGAAATGATTATAACAAGAACCTTGTTGAAATAAAATATAACTTGAATAATCAAAATGAGTCAGATACAGCATTATGCCATTATCTGACTCATCATTAATCTTCGGAGATCTTATTTACAAAAATCTTTTACATTCCCCAATCAAAATCGAGTTCAGGTTTGGATTTACCGCAATCTGTATATTTCGTCATCAACAGTAATGTAATTGATGTTATCAATATCGACAAGCCTGTTGAACATTAATAGGAGTGTGTTTATGTCCTCTGCGCCATCGCCGTTACCATCGTACATATAGCGGCTGTTATAGGTATTATTGTATTTTTTATTCTCAACTATATAATCAGTACCATCATTGAAGTAAATGATAATATCGTGTTCTCCATCATCTGTTCCGGATAGTTTGAGTGATATTGGAGATATTTCAATTAAAGATTCCGCCTGACTCTGCGATATGAAAGTTTTAATATCTAGAGCTTTGTCACTTAAGTGGAATGATACGGTATGCTCTTCGTAATACTCGTCGGATTCACTTCTTAAATAGTATTTACCATCCTCCATTGGCTTTTTAATTATAGTATAACTAATCACTAAAGCATCTTTATCAGGAGGATTATTATATAATTCCAATTCTTTGTTTATATTATCGAGGAACTCTTCATATTGATTTTCTCCAAATTCTATACCGAGCGCTGTATAATAGTCTCTGACTTCATCATAAGAGTAGTTAAGCCAGGAGTTATAATACTCTTTCATGTGATCGATATGAGAATAGTAGCTTGAGTCATCTTTTAAAATGTAATCGTAACAATACCATTTTTCGTCGGTGCTGCGCTCTTCATCTTTAAAAGCATATCCATTACTTGTATGAGAAAAACCAAAACCTATGGAAAAAGAGTAGTCAGATGTCGAGTTTAATAGTCCTTTCTCCATTTCACCTTGTTCCGGAAGAATTCCTCCCTTACGTTCAAGAGTGTATTCTACAACGGCATTACCGAGCTTATCCTTTACGATAGATGTAATAGTAAGCTGTGTTCCTTTTAAATCAACAGAAAAGGGCAGCTCTTCAATTACTTTACCAACTGTCTTATGTGCAAGATCTTCATCAACATCGGTATATTCAACAGCAGGATGCTTTATGGGTTTATCATCCGGGTTTTCTGCGGGAGTAATATATTCTTCGTGACTTTCTCTTCCGGCGCCTCCCCAGGCACCATTAAAGAAACCAAAGAATCTTCCTGCAGCATAAACTCCAGCCGGAATAAAAATAACAATAATTATTGCTGCAGCAACGATTTTGAATGATGTAGATGCAGGTCTCTTTACAGATATAGAGGCTATCATTCTCTTTTTTTCTTTTTCATATCTATCAGAAAAAATGTGGTTTTCCGGTATTTCAATATTATTAAATTCATTTATTGAAATATCTATAAATGGTTCTCTCATAACAGTCCCCTTATATTATTAGATCTAAATATTATGATTGTTTATTGCAACTAATACATTTTTACGTAAGGCTTTGATTCCACGTTCATATCGTTTGCGTGCAGCGTCATAGCTTATTCCCTGAATTTTGGCTATCTCCTGTATAGATATTTCTTTCTCTATGTGAAGGAGAATTATTTCTTTATATTTATGAGGTAGTCTGTTTAACTCTTCTCGAATGATCAGATCCTTAATATCTATATCGGAAGTGTCATTAACTGTGTGATATGTTATATCAATGAGGTGGTTATCATCATATAATGCCAGGTCTCGTTTTCGCTTACGGTATATATCGATAGTTGTGTTTTTAATTGTTGTAAGAATGTAGGCTTTTGTTCTATCAGAATCAGGATTCTTTATGCGAGATATGTTATTTATAAGTTTTATAAATGCATCCTGAACTGCGTCTTCTGCGGCAGATTCATTCTTAAGAATGCTGAAAGCAATATAGAACATTTTTTGCTCGTATAATTTATATATTTCTTCTATTATTTCTCTATTATTCATAGGCCTTGAAATAACTCCATTATGTATACTTTCAATAATTATAACGATGATGAATGATAAAACGCGACAAAATGATATATATATTTTTTCTGCTTAAATGGCCTAAATGGGAGCTTTGCTAATTGATCCTGAGAGGTTTCGTTTGAATATCGTAAATGTTGAATAGCGATAGTTGTAGAATAATGGTAGAATAATGGTAAAATAATCTGGAACTGATTGGACCACGGGATTTTGTCAGAGATATGTTGAAGTAATGAGAAGGAAGGAGATATTTATGAGCAGAAAACCAGTAGTGGCGATCATGTACGATTTTGATAAGACATTATGTACGAAGAATATGCAGGAGTATTCATTCATTCCTGATATTGGTCTATCCGAGGAAGAGTTCTGGGATGCCTCGAATGAGCTTTCTCAATCTCTTCAGATGGACGGAATATTAGCATATATGTGGCAAATGATAAATGAATCCAGGAAAAACTCCAAAAGTATACATCGCAAAGACTTTGTAAAGCTTGGTAACAGCCTGGAGTTTTATGACGGTGTTAACGAGTGGTTTGACCGTATCAATCATTATGGCAGAGAGGCCGGAATTCAGGTTGAGCATTATGTTATATCTTCCGGGTTAAAAGAAATAATTGAAGGCTCGAGAATATATAAGAAGTTTAAAGAAGTATATGCCTGTGAATTCATGTATGATGAAAATGATACAGCCTGCTGGCCGAAAAATGTTGTGAATTATACAACAAAAACGCAATTCCTGTTCAGGATCAATAAAGGGGTTTCTGATCTTTCAGATGATAAGTCTTTAAATGATTATGTCCCTGAGGATGAGAGAAGAGTTCCGTTCAGAAATATGATATATATAGCCGATGGCATAACTGATGTTCCATGCATGAAATTAGTAAAGGTAAATGGAGGTTATTCCATTGCGGTATATCAAAAAAAGAAAAAAAGCCAGGCGAATGAATTGCTTAAGGATGACCGGGTTAATTTTATTGCCCAGGCAGATTATAAAGAGAACTCTGAACTCGACAGGTTAATAAAAGATGTCATATCGGAAATTGCGTCAAAGGATAGGCTGATAAGACTGCAGTTAAAACAAAAGCAGGCAGCGGGATCATCTGCAAGGTGCTGACCGTAGGAAAAATCCTGTGATTTTTCATGCTTTTTCTGTTATAATAAGACGATACTGCACATGAATATGTGCGTTCTGCGTGCAGTGGGCCTGGGGCTAATACTTTTTACCCCGACATATAGCCATTGAAGCTGTCGGTATTGCAGGTGTTGCAGACATCGCAGATATCAAAGATAATGTAGATATTGCAGAAATTGCAGATATTGCAGATATTATAGGAAAAGCAGGAGCAGCAGGAGGAACATAAATTGGAACGCAGGAAGAAAAGCAAAATAAAAAGCAAAATGAAACGGGGAGGAAGATGGATAGCCTGGATGCTGTGTTTTGCCATGGTCTTCAGTCTGGCTGCCTGCGGAAAGAAAACAGAAGAGAAGAAAGAGACCGGAGAAACCACAGAAGGAGCTGCACCGGCCCAGGTCGATCCGGAAATCGAAGAGATCCTGAGCAGTATGTCCACAAGAGATAAGGTGGAGCAGATGATGATCGTGTCCTACCGGATCTGGAAGCAGGTTCCGGGTGATACGGATATCAATTCTTCGGTGGAGAATGCCGATGAGGAGATTCCCGAGATCGAGATCACGGAGCTGAACGGTGTTTTTCGTGAGGACATTAGGGTCCATCATTACGGCGGCACTCTGCTCTTTTCCGAGAACTGCCGGACAGCAGAGCAGACGCTGAAGCTGGTGGCGGATATCCAGAAGACCAACCAGGAGGGCGGCGGATATCCGATGATCGTGGCTGCCGATCAGGAAGGCGGAAATATCAGCCGTCTGGATTTCGGTACCTATGGCGTGGGAAATATGCTGCTGGCGGCAACCGGAGATCCGGAGAATGCAAGGGAAATGGCTTCGATCTATGGTAAGGAGCTTGGCCTCCTGGGCATCAATACGGATTTTGCACCGGTTATGGACGTGAATAATAATCCCAATAATCCGGTGATCGGCAACCGTTCCTTCTCCGACTCACCCGAGCTGGTTGCGGAGTACGGAACGGCTTACCTTAGCGGACTTCATGAAACAGGGACAATAGCGACTCTGAAGCATTTTCCCGGACACGGGAATACCGATACAGACAGTCATACCGGTTTCCCCTGCATAAACAGAAGTCTGGATGAACTGAAGGCGTTTGAACTGGTTCCCTTCCAGAAAGCAATCGACAGCGGTGCGGATATGGTCATGACGGCGCATATCCAGTATCCGCAGATTGAAACGGAAACCTATACATCAATCTCTACCGGAGAGAAGATTTATATTCCGGCTACAATGAGTCACACCATTCTGACCGATGTTCTGCGTAACGATATGGGCTTCCGGGGCGTTGTGGTCACCGATGCGCTGGATATGGCAGCGATTTCGGAGAATTTTTCGGACGATGATGTGGTGACCATGACCATTAATGCCGGCGCCGACATGCTTATCCTGCCCATCATTACAGATTCTGCTGTTCTGGATCGGGTGAGGAGAATGACAGATTCGGCGGTCAGCCTTACGGAAAAGGGAATCATCGATCCGGAGCGGGTGGATGCTTCCGTAAGAAGGATCCTGACGCTGAAGAAGAAGTACGGCCTTCTTGAAAAGAAGGATTTTACGGTAACGGACGAGATGATCAGTGCGGCGAAGAGCGGCGTCGGAAGTAAGGAAAGCCGGGAGGCGGCATGGACGATCGCGGAAAAGGGTCTGACATTGGTGAAGTCTGACAGCGATTCATTCCCGATCAGGCTTCAGGAGGGTGAAAAGGCACTTATCCTCTTTGGAGATTGCTGCGGAAGCCGCGTGGGCACAGGGGAATATGCGCTGAACAGGCTGAAGGACGGAGGAACGCTTCAGGATACCACTGCGGTTACCGTGATGCTGAACGATTCCGAAAATGAAGAGGAATGCCTGAAGGCGGCCAATGAGGCGGATCATGTGATCCTTGTGCATAGAACCTATGATGCGGACAACATGAATCCGAATACGGAAAACGGCCTTTCTTCCGCCGTATTCGATAAGATCATTGCCGCAAGGCATGAGGCGGGAAAAAAGGTGATCGTTGTGACCATGCAGCTGCCCTACGATGCGGCACGGTTCCCCGATGCAGATACGCTGATGCTGACATACGATTCCTGCCCCATGCGGGAACTTCCGCCGGAAACCGGTGAAGGGAGCGCCATTGTACCCAATCTGGCAGCCGCATTATGTGTATGCTTCGGGCAGGGCGAGGCCGGAGGAAAGCTTCCGGTAAATGTTCCGAGGCTGGATGAGAATTACCAGATGACGGACGAAATCATGTACGAGCGGGCGCAGTAGAGGCGGAAACAGAGTCCGGAAGAGGCTTCCGGAGAAGTGCGAGGATATATGAAGATTGGTGAATGGAATATACTAAAGGCGGATCACCGGACAGATGCAGGCATGTACCTTTCCGATGGTGAGACAACAGTGCTTCTTCCCCGGAAGCAGGTTCCGGAGGGGCTTTCGTCCGGACAGGAGCTCAGGGTGTTTCTGTACAGGGACTCCGAGGACAGACTCATTGCGACGGTTCACGAGCCGCTGATCGAGCTGGGGCAGATGAAAAGACTGAAGGTGAAAAATGTAACGGACTTTGGTGCCTTTTTGGACTGGGGTCTGGAACGGGACGTTTTTCTTCCGCACAGGGAGATGACGGCGGAGGTAAAGCCCGGGAAAAGCTATCTGGTGCGGATGTATCTGGATAAGACCGGCAGGCTCTCCGTATCCATGAAGCTTTACGGGCATCTGGAGCCCAACACGGTATATGCGAAGAACAGCCGGGTGACCGGTACGGTATATGAGCGGAGAAAGGGCTTTGGTGCATTTGTCGCCATTGATGACCGCTATGCGGGACTGATCCATGAAAGCGAGATCTTTGACCGGATCGAAGTGGGTGATATCGTGACCTGCCGGATAGTGAATACCCGTGAGGATGGCAAGACGGATCTGGCTATGCGGGAGGAAATACCCAGGCAGATGGAGGAGGACGCAGAACTTCTTCTCCGGGTGATCGAAAGCTATGGCGGCGTGCTTCCCTTTGGAGAAAAGGCGGATTCGGACAGGATCAGAAAAGAATTTGGCATCAGTAAGAATGCTTTTAAGCGGGCTGTTGGACATCTTCTGAAGGAAGGAAAGGTGGAAACGGGCCCGACTGTGATCAGACTTGTCCGGAAATGAAGAAGGAATGCATATGCTGCCGGGATGGCCGGGCGGCGGAAATGATAGCAAAACAGCTGAGATTACGGCCGGGCGGCGGAAATGATTGCAAGATGGCTGAGATTATAGCCGGGCGGCGGAAAAACGGCGGTACTTCACAAGTACGTAGGATATGTGGTAAAATACGCATATGGAACAAATCAGGCTGATCCGGTAACGGATAAAAACAGGGGATTAAGAACAGAGAAAAGGGGATAGGTAAAATGAAGGATATTATCAGTACGAAAAATGCACCGGCGGCCATCGGCCCCTACTCCCAGGCAGTGAGAGCGCAGAGATTGGTTTTCACATCCGGACAGATTGCGATCAATCCGGCTACCAACGCTCTCGTTGAGGGCGGTATTGAGGTACAGACAAGACGGGTTCTGGACAACATTTCCGCCATCCTGTCTGCTGCCGGCGTGAATATGGACCAGGTAGTGAAAACGGTGGTCTTTATCAAGGATATGAACGACTTTGCTAAAGTAAACGAGATCTATGCGGAGTATTTTACGGGTAATTATCCGGCAAGAAGCTGCGTTGAGGTATCGCGACTGCCCAAGGATGTGCTGATCGAGATCGAGGCAATTGCCGAGGCGTAAGAGTTTTTTCAGATTGTACCATAAAACCGGACGACGGATCCGTATATAGAACAGGAGATCATTTTGACTGAGGAAGAATTCAGCCTTTGTATGCAGCAGATGGCAGCGGGAGACCGGAATGCCTTACAGCGTGTATATCAGGTGTATCTGAATTTCATATTTTCTGTCTGCATGTCCCGGCTGAGACACCGGGAGTCTGCGGAGGATGTGACTTCGGAGTTTTTTATCCGGCTGTATCAGAATGCCGGGCGATTTCGAAGCGGCTCCGGCCATAAAAGGTGGATGGCCACCATCGCCGGTAACCTCTGTATCGACTATATGAGGAAAAATGGCAGAGAAATGGCGGTGCTCGACGCCCCTGATGAGGAGGGGAACGTCCGGGAACTCGAAGACAGCTCCGGCAGCGAAACGGGCAGCGGCTTCGAGCAGCATGTGGAGAACCGTCTGACTCTGGAAAAGGCCATGCAGGTTCTGACGAAGGAACAGCAGGAAATCCTCAGTCTGAAGGTCCAGGGCGGCCTTAAGTTCCGCGAAATTGCGGAGATGCTGGGGATGCCCCAGGGAACGGTTTCCTGGCACTATAATGAAGCATTGAAGAAACTCAGGAGGGTTCTGTCGTGAAGGATATTCATGATGGAAAACTGAATATGGACTTAACGGATGAAGAGGTAGAGCGTCTTTTTGCCAAAGCCGTTGAAAAGGATGCGCCGGATCTTTGGGGCAGGATAGCCAGCGGACTGGACCGGGCACTTCCGGAAACGGATGCCTTTTCGGCTGCAGAACAAGCGCCTGCAGCCGATAAAGCACCTGCGGCCGGAGAGGATGATGGTTTCACTGCTGTTGATGAGACGAAGGACGACGGTTTTACCACCGTGGAAGCTCTGGAACCGGATGCTGCCGTTGTGAATAGCAGGGCATCCCGGGCAGAGGTGGTGGATTTCGCTGCTGTTGCCGGGGAAAAGAGCGGCGGAGTAAGGCGAGCTGCGTCCAAAGCACCGGGAAATGAGCAGGAAACGGCCGTCCTCAGTGCGGCGGACCGGGAAGAAGCCAAAAAAGAGGAAGCGGAGCTGGCGGAAAAGGCCAGAGCGGCAGCCAGGGAAACCGTCAGGAAAGAGGCTGTGGAACGGGCTAAGGCTGAGCTTCCCACTACCATCCTTCGTGGTTCCGAGGTCCCGGAAGAAAATAAGAAGGACAGGAAAAAGGTGAGCGGACGGAAGAAGCATGCCATGCATGTCTGGATTCCGGCTATCGCCGCAGCGGCAGTTCTTCTTGCGGCCATTCCCGCCATAAGCCTTTTTGGCAGGGATAAGGCCGAAAAAAAGAAAAACCGGAATCAGGCGGTTATCGAAGAATCGGAAAATGCTCATCAGCCGAGCCTGAGTGGTGGCGAAAAAGAAAATTTCACCTATGATGCCTCATATGAGGCTGCTGAAGAGGGCGGCGATAACGTAAAAGAAGAAACTTACGATTCTGCCCAGAACGCGCAGAAACAGGCTAAGACGGAGGCGGCAACTGTGGCGGCAGTGGAATCGGTAACGGAAGAAGCAGCGGCAGTGGAAGCGGCAACAGAGGCGGCGCAGGAAGATAATAACGGGGAGAGCACCGGCTCTGCCGGAGGAAAGAATCTGCCCAAGCTGGAGGATTACATCAATTCTCAGGAAACAATCCTGGTCAGCGGAGTTGTTGAGATTGACCAGAGCGGCAGGATCGGTCTCAAAGAATATGAATTTGAGCTGGTGCAGAGTGAAGGCGAAAAAACCGGATACGGAGATGTTTATATATCTGATGAGCTGAAGGAAAAGCTTCCCGTGGTACTTCCGGTTGATGACCCGGATTTTCAGATAAATCTGTCTAAAAGCAGTAATATCTATACTTTCAGCGGAACGCTGGAGATGGATGAGGAGGGAAACTTCAGTTTCCATAAAGTGAAATGAGAGCTTGAAGGATGAGCGGGATACGCTTACCCGACGGGTGCAGGCACTTTGCCCGGATTACAAAGTCAATATCACACCGGATGTAGACGCAGCGGATTAACGCTGCGTCTTCTTGCGCGTAGGAAAGGGAGCATGAGCCATCGGCGGCAAACGAAGTTTGCAAACCTGCCCGTTCCGGTGCATACACGGCAGCGGAATCTGCCTGCGATTTTCTAAAATCTTCCCAAAACCTTCTGCGAGCTGTATCCGCTCGACTCTAACTCGGCGAGCGCCCGGATTCCTTTCGACGGGGACTCCCGCCCCGTCGAAGCAATTGGTGGCGCTCGTTCCTCGGACATTCCCGCTCGCGGACAGCTCGCGAAGCTTTTCGTTCGATTTTGACGAAAATACGCAGATGCTCCCACTGCCGTGTATGCACCGTGGCGGGCAGAAAGGAGTGCCCACATGGTCGCCTGGCAGTTGGCCGGTATGCACCGGAGCGGGTAGGATTGACACAGAAAAACAATACCTTGCAATGCACGTGGTTATATGCTACTATATATAGTTAGATATAGCTAACTGTGTTAGGCAATAGTCAGATAGGGGAAAGACATGAAAAGAAAGGATACCTGATATGAGTTCTGTTGTTTCCACAACGATCATTGTCGTTATACTGATCATTATACTCTTTTTTGCTGTAAAGAATTCCCTTCCCCATTTTCGCGGCGAGGGAGGCTGCTGCGGAGGGGATGCGCAGGAAAAGCGGATCAAGCCGGCAAAGCTGGAGCATGTGATCGAAGAGAAGGTTATTTCCATAGAGGGAATGCATTGCGAAAACTGCACCCGGAGAGTACAGAACGCACTGAACAGCCTGGATGGGGTCAGTGCGAAGGTTTCCGGAGAGAGGAAGGAAGCAGTGGTCAAGCTGGGACGTGAGCTGAGCGACAGTGAGCTTTCCGACCTGATCACCGGTCTCGGCTACCGAGTCGTGTCGGTAGAAACCAGGCACTGAAGTTCACCGGTCCCGGTTGCCGTGCCGTTTTTAAGCTTTGAAACGGCAATGTCGGTTGACCGGAAAGACGTTTGATCCGGATCGAAGCCGGGAACCGGATATGATCTGACATAAAATGCAAGAAGGAATTAACATTGAGCGTAACGATTTTTATGGGGCTGATGATCCCGTTTTTGGGAACATCCCTGGGATCAGCCACTGTATTTCTCATGAAAAAGGATATGGGCAGGCAGCTGCAGAGAGCACTGACCGGCTTTGCTTCCGGCGTCATGGTGGCGGCTTCGGTCTGGAGCCTTCTGGTCCCGGCCATGGAACAGTCGGCGCATCTTGGCAGATGGGCCTTTATTCCTGCCTTTGCCGGCTTCTGGCTGGGTATACTCTTCCTGCTGCTTCTGGATTCTGTTACGCCGCATCTGCATTTGAATACAGATCAGGTGGAGGGACCTAAAAGCAGGCTGGCAAGAACCACCATGATGGTGCTGGCCGTGACACTGCATAATATCCCCGAGGGGATGGCAGTGGGTGTGGTTTATGCCGGCTATAAGTCCGGCAATGCCAATATCACCGCAGGAGCGGCGCTTGCCCTTGCACTGGGTATTGCCATTCAGAATTTCCCGGAGGGCGCCATTATCTCTATGCCTTTGGCGGCAGCCGGAAAGGGAAAGATGGGCGCCTTTATTGACGGTGTTCTTTCCGGAGCGGTTGAGCCGATCTTCGGTTTTTTGACGATCCTTGCCGTGGGATTTATCGTTCCGGCCATGCCCTATCTTCTCAGCTTCGCCGCAGGCGCTATGCTTTACGTGGTGGTGGAGGAGCTGATCCC
>DFHD01000073.1:55452-62369 GCA_002372545.1 Lachnospiraceae bacterium UBA3732
GGAGCTGATCCCGGAAATGTCGGCCGGTGAACATTCCAATATCGGCGTAGTGATGTTTGCCGTGGGCTTCACCCTGATGATGGCACTGGATGTGGCATTGGGCTAAGTGGTCTGATCGGCGTTCCGTTAAAGCGGTTGATGGAACCCCGGCTAAGTGGGTTGATGGACATTCTGCTAAGTGGTTTGATGGTGCATTCCGGCTAAGCGGGTTGAGAACATCCGGCTGAACGGTTTGAGGCCTCCCCCGATTAAACGGAACGACAGGATTGAATGGAAGTATGAAAAAAGCAGGCTGAACATCGTCAGTCTGCTCTTTTTGCGTCGGCGTGACAGGATTTGAACCTGCGACTTCTACGTCCCGAACGTAGCGCTCTACCAAGCTGAGCCACACGCCGAACTATATCGACCATGGAATCATAGCACATTCTGACGATAAATGCAAACAGTAAATTCATTTTTTTGCATATTTCTGCCTGCCGGAAGGAAAAAACTTTTGACCCTTATCATGCAATATGCTATAATATCGCCGTATCGGACTGTGAAACAGATTGATCACAGGTACCGCATGCGGGTATGGTGTAATGGTAACATTTCTGCTTCCCAAGCAGGCGCTGCGGGTTCGATTCCCGTTACCCGCTTAAACCGGCAGGCAAGCTTATCTGCCGCCGGTTTTTTGTTATAATCAAAAAGACATGCAGTATTCCCGGATGAAAGGAAGACGGATATGGCAAAGAAGAAGATTGAAATTGAGTATATCTGGCAGGATCGGAAGCGTTGGGGGCTTTTCGGCCTTCCCTGGACATTTACCCGTTACGGGCTGACAGAGGAAAAGTTTGTGATCAAAAGAGGTTTTCTCAATCTGACCACGGATGAGGTTCGTTTGTATCGTATCCTGGATGTCTCTCTTCGGCAGGGGCTCTTCCAGCGGATGTTCAATCTGGGAACGCTGACGGTGGCGTCGAACGATAAGTCTCTGGGAACCTTCCAGGTAAAGAACGTGAAGAATGCGGAATATGTAAAAGAAACCCTTTCCCAGAAGGTGGAAGAGGAAAGAGTCAGAAAGAGAGTGGCCAGCCGGGAGTATTTCTCCGGAGATATGCATGACGGCGGTGACTACTATGATGATGACGATATGGACGATCAGCAGTAACAGATATCCCGGCGGGAAACGGAAGCATGAAACAAGTACAAATTCTTTTTAAGGAGAACCCCTCCTTTATATCCGAGTTTAACCGGCTTCTCGAGGATCATGAGCTGCCGTACCTTTTGATTCTTTCGGAGAAGGATACGGTACCGAAGAACTATGCCAAAATACTGAGGAGAGTACTGGATAGAAATCCGGCGCTCTCCTTTGCTACGTCCAAAACCTTTTTTCAATGCCCCGACCGGCTTACCGGAACGATGCTTCGCAAAAGCCTGGTTAAGGAAAGACTCCGCGAAGAGATGGGCTCCCTTCGGGAGGCGGCCGTTCTCCTTCCGCTCCTGACAGGTGGCACGGGAAAAAGAGTGAAGATAAAGGGTTTTGAACAGGGCGACCCCGGTAACGGCAAATATACAGAGAATCCGGACTGCTTTACCCTGGACTGGTATTTTCATGATCTTCGGGATGTGCTGATCCCGCTTCTGGATGATGCGGCCCGGCGATATGGGAAGATACCGGCCGTCTATCAGCGATATGCGCTGTTTACTCTGCGTAGCCGGCTGGATGCCAACCAGAATAACCGGAACCGTCATGCTGTTCCGGAAGAGAAGCTGGATGAGCTGATCTCGCTTTATGCGGAGGTTCTGTCCAGGATCGATGATGAGGAGATCCTGAACAGCCGGAAGGCGCCGGTCTATACCAAAAGCGTTTCAATCCGGAGAATGCTGCTCAGGCTGAAGTACAGGACCGATTATGTCCCCCTCGTCTATCGACAGATGCAGTGGGACAATGAACGGCGGATATATACAGAAAAGCCGGACGGTGCGCAGAGTACGTATACGAAAAAAACCTGCGACTTGCGGAGAGTGGATAGAAATATAAAAGAAGGACAGGAACTGGTAGATGATTATACCGCCTTCTTTCAGAGGGAAAACGGAACGATGCTGCCTGTAGCGGCCATGCATCAGGTAAAAGCCAACATCCTGCTGATGGATCTTGAGCATGGGTGTCTGGAAATTGATGGCACTTTGCCGGATTATTTCCGGGAGGAAGCCGGACGGTATGAATTCCGTACATTCCGGACAGAGAGGGAATCCTGCGGCAACCGGGATGAAAAACGGCTCTGTTGTATGAAGAAAGGGAGATCGGGCGGCAGCCGGAAGGAAAAACAGATTGTAAACAGAGTAAGCCTGGTTTGGAATGAGGGCTACTCGCTGACAAAATTTTTTGGACGTTCAGCTTATAAACGCTTTTCCTTTCATGCATCTGTTCCGCTTACCGGGGGGGAAGAGGAGCTGAGGCTGTTTTTTATTCCGGCTGCAGAACCGGCTGTAGGAACGACTGCAGAACCGTCTGCAATACAGGCTCCCAAACCGGCTCAAGAAACGGTTGCGGAACCGTCTGCAAAACCGAGCGGAGGTGAAGTGCCGGAATCCGTCATACAGGAAAGAGGCGTACACAGGGATGTATCAACCGGGATGGAAAAGAAAGCGCCGGCGCCGGAATTTGAGATTCCCCTGACCTATCCTTCCCATACCTCGCGGCTGGCGGCCTGGCCGAGGCACAGTTACTGGCATGCGAAGGACAGGGCGGACCGCCGGCGCCTTCGGAATGAACTGTGTGGAAATAATAGCAGCGGCGAGGAAATCACCGGGGCGGACTGCCGGCGCCTTCGGAATGAACTGTGTGGAAATATTAGCAGCGGCAAAGAAATCACCAGGGCGGAACGTCCGACCCTTGGGCATGAATCGCGGCCGGAAAAATCGCGGCCGGAAAAATCCCATCCGGATTATCTGCTGCAGAATATTTACAAGGATGGGGGAGATGCGGTGCAGGGCATCCGCATCCGGCCCTACAAAAGGCTCCGGGCGGCGAGAGAGGAAGCGGGGCTCCTTTCGGAACTTCTGTTTTCCTTTTCCATGCACCGCTTCCGTTTCTTCCTGCTCCGGTCTGCATGGCTGGTGACCCGCCCGGTATACCGGAAGAAGCGGATCTGGTTTTACATGGATAAGATTTATAAGGGCGGAGATTCGGCGGAGTATCTTTACCGGTATGCGATCCGGCAGAAGGATGGCATCTGTCACAGATATCTGATCGATCCGGCGTCTCCGGATGCGGCGCTGCTGAAAAAAGAAGGCTTTCCGGTTCTGCCGCGCGGTTCCTTCCGCCACAGGCTGGATTTCCTCTCCGCGGAAAAGGTGTTCGCAACCAATTCCACGGTTTTTGCCTTCAATGACTATTATCTGGAAAACTCGCGCTATATCCGGGGAATACCGGATTTTGATGTGGTCTGCCTGCAGCACGGGCTTTCCGTGCAGAAGATTGCCGTTGCCCAGAACCGGCTCCGGGATAATATCCGGCTGTATTGCTGTGCGTCGCCGGCGGAGATCGAGAATCTTTCGCGGCCGGTTTACAATTATCCGGACAGGCGGGTACTGAAACTGACGGGCATTCCCCGGTACGACGGGCTGAAAAACGAGGCAGAACCCATGATCCTGATCTCGCCCACATGGCGTATGCAGTCTGCCATGCCTGTGACGAAGAATGAAGGAGTGGAAAGGGATTATAATCCTCTCTTTAAGGATACGCCCTATTTCCGGATCTATAACGGCCTTCTGCATGATCCGCGGCTTTTGGAGGCGGCCCGGAAGCACGGCTGCCGCATCATCTATCTGATGCATCCCATCACCAGCCCGCAGGCAGGGGATTTCCGGGTGGAGGCTCCGGTGGAGATCGTTCCGGCTACGGCGGATATGCGTTATGAGGATTATTTCCGCAGAGGTGCGCTGATGGTTACGGATTACAGCGGCGTGCAGTTTGACTTCGCCTGGATGAAAAAGCCGGTGGTCTATTTCCAGCCGCCGGAGCTGGAGGGACATTATGAGGAGGGCACCTTCCATTATGATACCATGGCCTTTGGAGAAATCGTGGAAACAGAGGATGCTCTGGTGGATACGCTGATCCGGTATATGGAGGAAGGCTTTGTCATGCCGCAGCAGTACAGGGAAAGAGTGGAAGACTTTTTTGCTTTTCATGATCATGAAAACGCTCGCCGGGTTTATGAAGCGGCTCTTAAGATGTGATATGACTTGTAACTGTTCCGCAAGGCTGCTTCGAAAATATGAGGGAGATGTCTAAAAAACAGACAGTAAATTTATCTTTACATTTAGGCGGCTTGCGTTTAATATAATAGTAGAGAATTATGCGGTTTTGGGGTAGAAAGACAGTTTTTTTTAACCGGAGAACAGTATTTTTGCAAGAAAACCGACATTTAAAACGGGAGAGCAGGTTAAAAATGAAGCAAATCGTTAGAAACAGGGTAATGGCCTGGCTGCTGGCTGCGGCTGTGATCCTCGGGGTACTCTGGATTCCGGCTGAAAAAGCATCAGCCGCCGGAACACCGTCGGTGGTATACAGCGCGCATGTGCAGAGCTATGGCTGGATGGATGAGGTATCCGACGGCAGCGTGGCAGGCTCTGTGGGAGAGAGAAAGAGAGTGGAAGCATTTCGTATGCATATCAGCGGAAACGCAGCGCTGGGAATCGCTTACCAGACACATGTACAGACCTATGGCTGGCAGAAAGAGGTTTATGACGGAGCAGTAGCCGGAACGACAGGAAAGGCTAAGCGGATGGAGGCAATCCGTATCCATCTGACAGGAGCGGCTGCATCTGATTATGATATCTATTATTCTGCACATGTGCAGAGAATTGGCTGGATGAACTGGGTAAAGAACGGGGAGACAGCCGGAACGGTCGGCAGGGGGCTTCGTATGGAAGCTGTGGCAGTTAAGATCCTGCCGAAGGGAAGTCCGGCGCCGAAGAATTATTCCGCCAGAAATTTCGATGCGGTTCAGCTTAGCTACCGGTCCCATGTGCAGAAAAAAGGATGGATGGACTGGAAGGAAAAGGGCGAAACGAGCGGTGTGCCGGATGAGGAACTGCGTATGGAGGCCTTTGAGGTAAAGCTGGGCAGCAGTGACTTTAGCGGCGATGTGGAGTATCGGGCACATGTCCAGAGCATCGGCTGGCAGAAATGGGTTAAAAACGGAGCGGGAGCAGGCACCACCGGAAAGTCCAAGCGGGTGGAGGCCATGGAGATCAGGCTCACCGGAGAGATTGCCGGCCTCTTTGATGTTTATTACCGCACATATGTACAGGACTGGGGCTGGACAGGATGGGCTAAAAACGGTGAGTCCTGCGGAAGTACCGGTATAAGCTACCGCATGGAGGCCTTTGAAGTAAAACTGGTGAAGAAGGGCAGCGCGTCGCCTTCCCGTGCGGGAACGATTCTCTATCGTGAAGCGAAGCCTGCACCAAAGCCGGAGCCGGAACCGGCCGGACCGAAGTATTCTCCGGATGTTCAGGCGCTTGTTGATCAGGCACAGGGCTACTCCAGCTCAACAAGATACCTGATCATGGTTAATACAAATACACACCTGACCATCGTTTTTGAGGGAAGTTACGGAAACTGGACGCCTGTCCGGGTTTGCTCCTGCTCAGTCGGGGCGCCGGAATCGCCCACCATTAAAGGAAATTACCGGATGGATTCCAAGGTTCTGAACTTCGGCGAAGAGAGAGGCTTCCTTTGCTGGTATGCTTCAGGTATTTCCGGAAATTATCTGATCCATTCCGAACCCTACAGCATTGCAGATGCGCCTTCCGGACGGCTGGACAGCCGGATGGGCGTGGATATTACGCAGGGCTGTGTCAGAGTGCAACTGGAAAACGCAAGATGGATATATTACAATGTACCTGTTGGAACGTGGATACATATTGACTGATCGTAACTGCCTGGCGGCCGGGAGTGCATACGGAGGTGTATTGATGAAGAAAAAGATGTTATGTTTCCTGCTGCTCGGAACGACTATTCTTGCTTCTGCGGGTTGCGGAAAAAAGAAGAAATCAACAGCTGAAGAGGCTATCGATTACGGGATACGCCTTGAACAGCAGGCTCAGGATGCAGTGGACAAAAATAATGCAGATGTTGAAGGAGCGGATCGGTTTCTGGACATGGAGCATTAAGAAGGTTTATCTGAAACAGCATATGTTGCAAAATGATATTGTCTAAATTGTATATTTAATTTGATCCGGCATGTTCATTTATACAGTTGACAATAAAAAAAATCCGAGGTAAAATGTTTAACATATGTAAGTCCCGAATAAAGGACGTATTATGCGGAGGGTAAAATATGAAATACAAGAGGTCAGAATTGTCCGAGTGCGAGCTTGCAACAATGAAGTGTGTATGGGACATGGAGGAGCCGGTTACGGCATCCGAGATCATGCACAGGCTGAAGGATGTATATGGAATGAATTACAAGGACACTACCGTATATACCTTCCTGAAGAAACTGATGGATAAGGGCTTTGTTACCTGCTACAGACGTGGCGTTATGTTTTATCAGCCAGCCAGAAAGGCGAATGAATTCCGCCGCGAATATATGCGGAAGGCCTGCGATTTCTGGTATGAGGGCTCCGCTTCCAAGATGGTAGCCGGTCTGCTTTCCGATCTGAAGGTCAGCGAGGCGGATAAGGAAGAGATTCGCAAGCTGCTGAAATAAGTCCGCGGAACTGAAATAAGCCTTTGAAATTACAATGCATCCCTTTTGAGAAAAAGGGATGCATTTTTAGATCAGGCGTATTCGGCTGATCGGGTGAAGGGTGCCGGATGCTAACCCCTCCCTAAAGAGAAAGGGGATTGCGCGTCATAATATAGTTCAATTTGAAAGCTGTTCAATTTGAAGTTCCGTTTTACAGACGGGAAAAAGCGAAAA
>DFHD01000073.1:62470-65395 GCA_002372545.1 Lachnospiraceae bacterium UBA3732
AAAAGCGAAAAGCAGACGGATAAAAGAAAAAACAAGCGCATAAAAACGAAAAACAGGCAGATATAAGCAAAAACCGGTTGACGTTTTGAAAAAATAGCCTATAATTGATATGTTATGTATTTTCCGGAAGGATGATCTAATATACGGACCGGAGAGGCGCATGACGGAATCTAAGATTACAGATCAAAAGAAAGGAAACGGGTTATGAGCGGCGAAGTTAAACAAGGCGGCTGGCGTCAGAATAAGTGGATCCGCGCAGCTATTCCGGCCCTCCTGCTGCACTGCAGTATCGGTACGGTTTACTGCTGGTCACTTTTCAGTCAGGAGATTTCAAATCATATTGGTTTCAGCAAGGGAGCGGTAGAATGGGCGTTTTCCTTTGCCATCTTCTTCCTTGGAATGTCAGCGGCGTTCCTGGGCAATGTAGTGGAAAAGGATATTCATAAGTCATCGCTGATCGCCACCATCTGTTTTGCGGCAGGTATGGCTCTGACCGGTTACTTTATCTACTACGGCGGACAGCATCAGCACAGCACCATTGCTCTGGTAGGTATTTATCTCAGCTATGGTCTGATCATGGGTATCGGTCTTGGTACCGGATACCTTTCCCCTGTTAAGACACTTATGCTCTGGTTTCAGGATCGTAAAGGTCTGGCCACAGGTCTTGCGGTTGCCGGCTTCGGTGCGGCAAAGGCAATTGCCAGCCCCATCATGGAAAGCCTGCAGAAGAGTGTGGGCCTTTACAAGATGTTCTGGATCCTGGCAGGCGTATACTTCGTGATGATGTTTGTGGGACATCTTCTGCTGAAGAAGCCGGAAGGCTGGCATGAACCGCAGGGCAAGGAAGCAAAGCCTTCCATCATGCAGACCCTGAAGACCAAGCCTCTTGGCAATTACATCGGTATCTGGCTGATGTTCTACATCAATATCACCTGCGGTCTGGCGCTGATCTCCCAGGAGAAGGCCATATACAAGTGCCTTGGCCTCGCTGCCTCCATCGGTGTTTTATCTACGGTTTCTGCTATTTTCAACGCAGGCGGCCGTCTTGGCTTCTCTGCATGGGCAGATACGATGAAGGACAGAAATACGATCTACAAGCTGATCTTCATCCTTTCCATTGCCTTTACCGGCCTTGTTATCCTGACGGGCGGTATTAAGAACGGCGATGGCAACACAATGCTGATCGTTCTGGTCGTTGCTCTCATCATGGTCGTAAACGCAGGATACGGCGGAGGCTTCTCCAATGTACCGACCCTTCTTTCCGACCATTACGGCATGGGCTCCATCAGTGCCATCCACGGAATCACCCTTTCCGCCTGGGCCTTTGCCGGACTTACAGGTAACCAGGTTGCTTCCTACATCGTAAAGCATACCGGTTCGACAAAGGTTATCACCTATGTGGAGAAGGGGGAGGAGCATATCGCAGAGGTTAATCCTGTGGGTTATCAGAACGTGCTTTATTTCACAATCGCTCTTTATGTTATTGCTCTTCTTCTCTGCCTCTTCCTGGTAAAGCCTACGGATAAGGCGCTGGAGGCTAAGGCAGCTAAGGCAGCCAAGGCAGCCAAGAAGTAATATATCTTCTGCAAGGAAAATGTGTGAAAAACCGGAGAGTGAAGGCTTTCCGGTTTTTTTTGTCATACGCCTGGCGGCGAATGCTGCTGACAGGCGCATGGTTTGGTACTATTTTTGGTAACCGGACAGTCGGCTCTTTTGGAGCCTGTTTCGTATATAGTGAATAATGGAGAAATAGTTAAGGTTAAAAGGAGGATGAGATGGAAGTATTGAGAACAGAAAACCTGACAAAGATTTACGGAACCGGCGCTTCTCCTTTGCGATGAGCCCACAGGAAATCTGGATAAAAAGGCAAGTGATGAGATCATTGCGCTTCTCCGGAAGCTGAACCAGGATTTTCAGCAGACCAGATCCGGCTGGAGAGTGTGCTGTACGGTCTCCGGTCACTGATCATGGGAATCCTTCTGGGCGTGATCCTCTCCCTGCTGCTGTATGGCAGGCTGGCGCCGGGGTATAAGACAGGGTACCATTTTCCTGCAGCGCCCATTCTGATCTCTATTCTGGCGGTAGCTGTTATCGTCAGTGTGACCATGCGGTATTCTATGGCTAAGATCAATAAGCAGAATATCATTGAGACCATCAGAAGAAGAAATATCTGAATTGATATTTAATCAGAAATTTAGTATACTAAAAGGTGTATTTGCTCCGGAGAACAGGGGCGGAACCGAAGCGTAGATGACAGAAAAACAGGATAGTATGACGGGAGTTGGATAAAAAATGACACGGATCGGGTTTGATAACGATAAATATCTGGAAATGCAGTCAGCTCATATTCGGGAAAGAATCGGCAAGTTCGGCGGAAAGCTCTATCTGGAGTTCGGCGGAAAGCTGTTTGACGACTATCATGCCTCCCGGGTGCTTCCGGGCTTTCAGCCGGATTCCAAGATCCGGATGCTGAAGCAGCTGAAGGACCAGACGGAGATCGTTATCGCCATCAAGGCGGCGGATATTGAGAAAAACAAGGTCCGTGGAGATATCGGCATCACCTATGACATGGACGTGCTCCGGCTCATCGATGCCTTTACCAATAACGGTCTTTACGTGGGCAGCGTGGTGCTGACCCAGTATAAGGAGCAGCCGGCGGCGGCCGCTTATGAGAAGAAGCTGAAGGCGCTGGGCATGAAGGTTTACCGGCATTATGAGATTCCCGGCTATCCCCATGCGATCCCGCTGATCGTGAGCGACGAGGGCTACGGAAGAAATGATTATATCGAGACCACCAGGCCTCTGGTCGTGGTGACGGCGCCCGGCCCGGGCAGCGGGAAGATGGGCACCTGCCTTTCTCAGCTGTATCATGAGGAAAAGCGCGGCGTGAAGGCGGGCTACGCCAAGTTCGAGACCTTCCCGATC
>DFHD01000073.1:65450-76889 GCA_002372545.1 Lachnospiraceae bacterium UBA3732
TTCGAGACCTTCCCGATCTGGAATCTGCCGCTGAATCATCCGGTGAACCTGGCCTATGAAGCGGCCACAGCGGATCTGAACGATGTGAATATGATCGATCCCTTCCATCTGGAGGCTTACGGGGAGACGGTCGTGAATTATAACCGGGATGTGGAGGTATTCCCCGTCCTGAAGGCTATGTTTGAGCGGATTTCCGGCGAGAGTCCCTATCAGTCGCCTACGGATATGGGCGTAAATATGGCGGGCCACTGCATTACCGATGATGATGCGGTCAGAAAGGCAGCCAAACAGGAGATCATCCGCCGCTATTACGAGGCGATGTGCGAGCTCAGAAAGGGCGATGGCTCAGAGACGAGTACAAATAAGATCCAGCTTCTGATGGAAAAGGCAGGGGTTTCCGTAACAGACCGTCCCGTTGTGGCGGCGGCCAATATCCGCGCAGAAGAGACCGGCGGGCCGGCGGCGGCCATGGAGCTTTCGGATGGAAGCATCATTACCGGAAAGACCTCTTCTTTGCTGGGCGCCTCATCAGCTATGCTGCTGAACGCACTGAAGCATTTTGCCGGTATCGGTGACGAGGTGGAGCTGATCTCCCCGCAGATCATCGAACCGATCATGAATATGAAAGTGAAATATCTGGGAAATCATAATCCCCTTCTTCACCTGGATGAGATCCTGATCGCCCTCTCCATTGAGGCACTGACCAATCCGGCTGCAAAGGCGGCTTACGACAAGCTTCCGGAGCTCCGGGGGCTGGAGGTGCATTCCTCCGTCATCCTTTCCCAGGTGGATGTGGGCGTATTCAAAAAGCTGGGGGTAAACCTGACCTGCGAGCCCAGATACCAGAATAAAAAGCTGTTTCATAAATAATTGGGGGGAAATAGAAAACTTACAGGAATCGGAGGATAATGCATGGGGACAACCACCAATCTGCTGAATGAATATACAATAAAAATGGAAGATGTCTGCAGAAAGAATGACCGGATCGAGGAGGCACTCTATACCCAGTATGAGGTGAACAGGGGGCTCCGGGATATTAACGGCAACGGCGTTCTTACCGGACTGACCAATATTTCCCGGATCACATCCTCAAAGATCGTGGATGGAAAAAAGGTGCAGGTTGACGGCGAACTCTGGTACAGAGGATATCGTGTTGAGGATCTTCTTGGCGGACTGGGAGAAGAGGAAATGGGTTTTGAAAAGATCACTTATCTTCTTCTGATGGGCAGTCTTCCGGGAGACAAGGAACTGGCGGAATTTAAGGAGCTTCTGGGGCTGGCGAGAAAGCTGCCCAGGAACTTTACCCGGGATGTGATCATGAAAGCGCCCACCGAGGACATCATGAATTCCATGACCCGGAGTATTCTTACGCTTGCCTCATATGATAAAAATGCAAAGGATACCAGTGTGCATAACTCCATGCGGCAGTGCATGCAGCTGATCTCCGAGTTTCCCATGCTGGCGGTTTATGCCTATAACGCATATAACCACTACGGCAGGGGGAAGAGTATGTTTATCCATAATCCCAAGCATGGGCTTTCCACTGCGGAGAATCTGCTCCGGATGCTCCGGCCGGATAAAAAATATACCGTGACGGAGGCAAAGGTGCTGGATGCGGCGCTGATCCTCCACGCCGAGCATGGCGGAGGAAATAACTCCACTTTTACAACGAGAGTGGTGACATCCTCCGGAAGCGATACCTATTCCACCATTGCTGCTGCGATGTCCAGTCTGAAGGGACCGAGACACGGCGGCGCGAACATCAAGGTAATGGAGATGATGACGGATATCCGGCGGAATGTGACGGATTTCACGGATAAGGAGGAGATCGAGGCCTATCTTAACCGGATCGTGGATAAAGAGGCATTTGACAAGCGCGGACTGATCTATGGTATGGGTCACGCCATCTATTCGGTGTCGGATCCCAGAGAGCGTGTATTTAAGGACTATGTGGTACGGCTGGCCAAGGAAAAGGGCCGGGGCCGTGACCTTGCACTTTATGAAAATATAGAAGAGATCGCCCCGAAGGTAATTGCCCGGAAGCGCAGGATCTACAAGGGCGTCAGCCCCAATGTGGATTTCTACAGCGGTTTTGTTTATGAAATGCTCGGCATTCCCCAGGAGCTTTATACCGCCATCTTCGCCGTGGCCAGAGTGGCAGGCTGGAGCGCGCACCGGATCGAGGAGCTGATCTGCATGGATAAGATCATCCGTCCGGCGTATATGAGTGTTATGCAGGAAAGAAATCCGGAGGATATTTTCCATCCGGGGAACTGAAGAGGGAATGCAGTAAAATGCCGGGGAGGCGGATTCAGGGAGGAAATGATGCAGGGGAACTGCGATACTTGTGCATATCTGATGTATGACGAGGAATTTGATGAATATGTCTGCGATGTGAATATGGACGAGGATGATTACGGCCGTCTGGTGGAAACACATTTCCGGGAGTGTCCGTATTATACCAACGGTGACGAATACCGGGTGGTCCGGCATCAGATGTAGGAAGGGAAACCTGCCGGTGCGGGGAGAAGAGGCGGCTCATGAGCTGCTGTTACAGCTTTGCTTTCCGGTTTGAAGTATTATGCAATACAGAATATAAAAGTTTCAGAAGGAGCGAAAAAAATGAAGAGGTATTACCAGCAGGAAATTGAGACGATGCCTGTAGAGGAGATCAAAGCCCTCCAGACAGAGAAGTTTGTGAAGCAGGTAAAATACGTATATGAGAATAATGCGTATTACCGGAAGCTGATGGAGGATAAGGGAGTCAGCCCCGAGGATATCCGGAGCCTTGAGGATATCTCCAAACTGCCCTTCCTGACAAAGAACGATCTTCGGGAGGCATATCCCTATGGCCTGCTTTCCAGACCGCTCAGGGACTGCGTCCGTATCCAGTCCACCAGCGGAACTACGGGACGCCGTGTGGTAGCCTTCTATACCCAGCATGATATTGATATCTGGGAGGAGTGCTGTGCCAGGGCTATCGTGGCCGCAGGCGGAACAAAGGACGATGTTGTACAGGTCTGCTACGGCTACGGCCTCTTCACCGGCGGGCCGGGACTTCATGGCGGCTCCCACAAGCTGGGCAGCCTGACTCTGCCCATGTCCTCCGGTAATACAGAGCGTCAGATCCAGTTCATGCGGGATCTGAATACCACGATCCTCTGCTGTACACCCAGCTACGCCGCATATATCGGCGAAAAGCTGAAGAGCATGGGCTTTACTCCGGATGATATTCATCTGAAGGCCGGCATTTTCGGCGCTGAGCCATGGACAGAGGAGATGCGCCAGACCATCCAGCAGAGTCTGGGCATCAAGGCATATGATATTTACGGCCTGACGGAGATTTCCGGCCCCGGCGTTTCCTATGAATGTGAGGCACAGAGCGGCATGCACATCAACGAGGATCATTTCCTTCCCGAGATCATCAATCCGGAGACCGGCGAAGTGCTGCCGGAGGGAGAAGAGGGCGAACTGGTATTTACCAGCCTGGATAAGGAAGCCTTCCCGCTGCTTCGCTACCGTACCAGAGATCTTTGCATTCTGACAAGAGAAAAGTGCTCCTGCGGAAGAACGCATATCAAGATGTGCAAGCCCAAGGGACGGAGCGATGACATGAAGGTTATCCGCGGCGTCAACGTATTCCCGACACAGGTCGAGACCGTTCTGCTGAAGGAAGGCTATACACCGAATTATCAGATTCTGATCGACCGTGTGAACAACGAGGATACCTTTGATATCAATGTGGAGCTCTCTGAGGAGCAGTTCAAGAAGATTCATGCAGGGGGCGGAGATGATTCCGAGGAGAAGAAGAGTCTTACGGCTGCCATGGTGGCTATGCTGGGTATCCGGCCGAGACTTCATCTTCTGGCACCCAATTCCATCGCCCGCAGCGAAGGAAAAGCTGTCCGCGTGATCGACAAGCGTAAGCTCCATGATTAAATTTCCGGGGATTGCCTGTATTACAGATTTTAAAAGGAGGATTTCCCATGGGTGTATGGAACAGGGTAAAAGATTTTTTCAAATCTAAAACGGACCGGATTGTCCAGTGGTTTCATACGAAGGATGACCGGGGAAAACAAAAGGTCATGATGGCAGGCATCTTCCTGTCCGGACTGCTGCTCTTTATCTTCGGACTGATCGCATGGGGAATCGACCGGGGAAAAACCGGTAAGAAGGCGGAAGAGCCGGCGACCACCGAGGCGGCTACTGTTTTGGAGCTTCCCACAGAGGAGCCTGCGACAGAGGCGCCGAAGGATCCGAAGGCATATACAGACGCCGAACTGGGACAGGCTTATCCGGCGCTTTTTCAGAACGACAGCCGCTGGGCTGAGGAGCCTTACGGAAAGGAAACCGTAGGAAAGTCCGGCAGCGGCCCCACCTGTCTTGCCATGGCTATTCTTTACCTGACGGACGATACGGCCTCTACGCCTCCGGCTGTAGCAAAATTCAGTGCGGAAAAAGGGCATTTTGAAGAAGGGACCGGAACCATGGGCACGCTCTTTACCGAGGGTGCGGGTAACTTCGGCCTTACCTGCGAAAAGATCGACAGCGATGAAGAAACGCTGAAAAAGGCACTGGATGAAAAGGCGGTCCTGATCACCAGCATCAGTAACAGTCCCTTCAACAAAGAAGGAACAGACATCGTGGTGATCTACGGGTATGATTCCAGGGGCTTCTTCATCAACGATGCCAATAACAGCGAGCTTTGCGGCGTATGGAGCTACTCCCAGTTCGGAGACAGCATCCATAATGTGTTCTGCATGAAACCGGCAGATGGCGTAAAGCGGAGCAGAGATACCGTTTTTGATCCGGCAGCCATTCCGGATAGAACAGAAAGCTCTTCCGATGGAGAGTAAAGCAGTACTTCCGGAGAATCCGGAGACAGGATATGGCGTATGATCTGGTTACCAACAGGCAGCGAAGCTCTCGCTGCAGATGAATATACACAGAAGGAAATCGGAATCCCCGGTATTGTTCTGATGGAAAGAGCCGCTCTTCAGCTTTTGTCAGCCTTTCAGGAAATGACAGAAGAAGAAAGCGGCGGGTTTGGACTGTCCCGTTTCCGAAAGGAGCGGGACAGAATTCTCATCGTTGCCGAAAACGGCAATAACGGCGGAGATGGTCTTGCCTTTGCCCGGCTTCTGGGAGAGGCAGGGTATCTGGCGGATGTACTTATGCTGGATGGCATTCCGAAGAAAACAGAAAGCTTCCGGGTCCAGGAGCGGATTCTGGAGGCCTGCCCGGTGCGGGTATTTGATGCGGCACATTTTGACCTGAAGGAGGCGGCTGCTGAGCGGCGGTACGCTGCGGTGGTGGATGCCATCTTTGGTGCCGGCCTGTCCCGCCCGGTGGAGGGGATACAGGCGGAAATGGTGAGGTTCATGAACCGCCTTCCGGCCTTCCGGATCGCTGTGGATGTTCCCACAGGGATATCCGCCGACACGGGTCGTGTATTGGGAACGGCATTCCGGGCAGATGTTACAGTGACCTTCGGCTTTCCCAAGCTGGGACTTATGCTGGGAGAAGGCAGGGAGTATGCCGGAAGGGTTCTGGTCAGAGATATAGGTCTCCGTATCCCGGAAAAGGGCGGAGCCATGGTCTATACCAGAGAAAAGAAGGATATAGCCAGGCTGCTTCCGGCAAGGCCTGTCCGGGGACATAAGGGAACAATGGGTCATGTGCTTCTGATCGCAGGCTCGCGGGAAATGTGCGGGGCGGCGGTTCTTGCGGCAAGAGCGGCACTGAAGACCGGAGCCGGTCTTGTGAAGGTCATGACAGAAAGAATAAACAGAGAACCGCTGGCAGCATCGGTGCCGGAGGCGCTGATCGAGCTTTACGACGAACTCTCCGGAGATCCGGAGGAGTATGAGGCAGGCAGGGAGGCGCTGGAAAAACAGGTTCGACGGGCGGCTTCCTGGGCAGATGCCATATGCATCGGACCGGGACTGGGAACAGGAGATACATCGCTGGAACTCCTCAGGAGCCTGGCGAAGGCAGTAAAGGCGACGGATGCAGATGTGATCATGGATGCGGATGGACTGAACCTTCTGGCAAAGGATCCGGGACTTCTGGAGAGCTTTTCCGGAAAGAATGTGATCCTGACGCCCCATATCGGGGAAATGAACAGACTTCTGCGAGCCTGGCCGGACGAGAAGGGAAGAACGCCGGATGATGACCCCACAGGTGTGGCGGAGGAATTTTCGGCGAAAACGGGCGTTACCCTGGTCATGAAAAGCGACCGGACAGTGGTAGCGAGTACAGAAGGCATATTCCTGAACACTTTGGGTAATTCGGGAATGGCTACCGGCGGGAGCGGAGATGTGCTCTCCGGAGTGCTTGCCTCCCTTTATGCCATGTCGCCGAAGGAAGCTCCGCGAAGAGAACGGCTGGCCGAACTCGGCGTCCTCGTTCACAGTGCGGCAGGCGATGCGGCCGCCGCGAAATCCGGAAAGGCCGGCATGGTGGCCGGGGATATCGCAGAATGCCTGCCCGGAGTGCTGCGAGAAGCGGAAAATGCGAATATGGAGTAAATAAACAGTAAGCATTAGGATAAGTTAATGGTTAGTGATATAAAAATCGATGAACCGGGAGACAGAAGGAACAGAAAAATGGATCGATTCAGAAGAATTGAGGCAAGGATATACACGGACAGAGTCCGCAGGAATATTGAAACCATGCAGAAGCTGAATCCGGGAAGGAAAACCCTTCTTGTGATCAAAGCGGATGCCTACGGCCACGGCGCAGTGGAGCTGGCCAGAAGCTGCGGCGATCTGGCGGATTATCTGGGCGTTGCCTGCATCGACGAGGCAGAGGAGCTTCGCCGGGCGGGGATCACGCTTCCCATACTGATCCTCGGATATGTGGACGAAGATGATTACGAGAGACTGATCACGGAGGATATTACCGCGCCGATCTTCGATGCTGAGGATGGACGCCGGCTTTCGGAGGAGGCCGTACGTCTCGGTAAAAAGGCAAAGGTACACCTGAAGGCGGACTCCGGCATGCACAGGATAGGGTTTCCCTGCAGTCCGGAGGGCGTGCGGGAGGCAAAGAAGCTCCTGACCCTTCCCGGTCTGGATATCGAGGGCATCTTTACCCACTTTGCCAAAGCAGATTACCGGGACAAAAAGGACGCCATTTTCCAGAGAGATGCCTTCTCCGGTTTCATCCATGATCTGGAGAGAGAAGGCTTTTCCTTCCGGCTGAAGCATATCGACAACAGCGCAGGCGCCATGGAGCTCCATTCGGACGGGTTTGACATGATGCGCCTGGGTATTGTAATATATGGACTGTACCCCTCTGCGGAAATGGATACGTCGATACCGCTTTACCCGGCCATGGAGCTTTATTCCCGGGTAGTGATGGTGAAGGACCTTCCCGCCGGGGCAGGAATCAGTTACGGCTGGACCTTTGTAACGGATAAGCCCATGCGCGTGGCGACCGTTTCTGCCGGCTACGCCGACGGATACCCGAGAGCCCTTTCGAACTGCGGCAGCGTGCTGATCCGCGGAAAGCGCGCACCGATCCTGGGGCGCGTCTGCATGGATCAGTTTATGGTGGACGTGAGCCATATCCCGGAGGTGGAGAAGAGAGACAGAGTCATTCTCATGGGACAGAGCGGCAGCGAACGGATCAGCGCGGAAGATCTGGCGGAACCGGCGGCAAGCTTTAACTATGAGATGGTCTGCCGGATTTCCAAGAGAGTTCCCCGGATCTATGTGACGGAGAAGGAGTCAGATGTTTAAAAAGAGCGACGGCGAGTCGGTGGAGGAGGAAATACTTTCCATCGTCGAGGAAGGACATGAACAGGGCGTGATCCGGCAGGATGAAGCCGAAATGATCGAAAATGTCCTTGAATTTGATGAAAAAAAGGTCAGAGATATCATGACCAGCCGCAGCAGAGTGTTCGCGGTGCCGAAGGACGAAGTCATAGGCAACTTCCTGAAAAAGGCACTGGAGAGCGGTTTTTCCCGCTATCCGGTCTATGAGGAGGAAATCGACCAGATCGTGGGCGTGGTGCATGTAAAGGATCTGGCCATCGGATATCTGGCCGACCCGGAGAAGAAGGTAGGCGAGGTGATGGAAAATGCACTGTTTGTCCATCCCACCTATGAGGTCATGAAGCTGCTGAGAAAGATGCAGAAGGAAAAGAACCACATGGCCATTGTTCTGGACGAATACGGCCAGACAGAAGGACTGGTCACACTGGAGGACGTACTGGAGGAACTGGTAGGCAAGATCGAGGATGAACATGATAAGGAACGCCGCGAGGTGCATGTGACGGAAGACAGCCTGATCGTGGAGGGAACCATTCCGCTGCATGACCTGGAGGAGCAGATCCCCGGTCTGGAATTCCCGGACGGAGATATTGAGACACTGAACGGATTCCTGCTGTACCTGCTTGGCCGCTTCCCCAAGGAGCATGAGAGAGTCAGCCTTTCGTACGGCGGCTACCGTTTTACCGCCCTTCGTGTGGAAAACCGCATGATCCGCAAAGTACGCGTCCAGGAAGATGTCACCTAACAAAATCGAAGGCAGGCCGCAACATATTGCGAACCTGTATTCCATTTTAGGCAGTTAGAAAACAGGTAATCTGTACTGAAATGTGCGGATCGAAAACATTTGCGAGTTTTCAGGGAGCACGAATCACACAGAAGGCAGGCCGCAACATATTGCGAACCTGTATTCCATTTTAGATAGTAAATAAACAGGCTTTCGGTTCACTGTTTGGACTGAGGGTTTCTGGAAATACCTGCGGATCGAAAACATTTGCGAGTTTTCGAGAGCAGGTATTGACAGAAAGCCGATTCAAAATCTGTACCCGAAAGCCGTAATATAATGAGAAACAGGAGAGACAAAATGTCAGGACATTCAAAATTCGCCAACATCAGAGCAAAAAAGGAAAAGAACGACGCCGCAAAAGGCAAAGCATTCACCATCATCGGCCGCGAGATCGTAGTGGCCGTTAAGGAAGGCGGACCGGATCCGGCCTCCAACAGCAAGCTGCGCGACGTCATAGCCAAAGCAAAAGCAGCCAATATGCCCAACGATACCATCGACAGAGGAATCAAGAAGGCAGCCGGCGACGCAGCATCCGTAAACTACGTATCCAATACCTATGAAGGCTACGGCCCGGGAGGAACAGCCATAATCGTCCGCACACTGACCGACAACAAGAACCGGACAGCGGCCAACGTCAGAAGCGCATTCACCAAGGGCGGCGGAAACGTAGGAACCACAGGCTGCGTATCCTACATGTTCGATGAAAAGGGACAGATCATCATCGCCAAAGAAGATACAGAGCTTTCCGCAGACGAGCTGATGATGATGGCCCTGGATGCAGGAGCCGAGGATTTCTCCGAGGAAGAGGATTCCTACGAGATCATCACCTCACCCGAAGATTTTTCCGCAGTTCGCGAAGCCTTCGAGAAGGAAAAAATCGAAATGGCATCCGCCGATGTCACCATGATCCCGCAGAATTATGTGACACTCAGCTCTGAGGATGATGTAAAGAATTTCGGCCGCATCATGGATCTTCTGGATGCAGATGATGATGTGCAGGCAGTTTACACCAATATAGACGAGTAATCTTTTTGTGATCTTTTCTGGAAAAGCGGAAAGGAGGGCCATATGGAAAAACGGATCATAACCATAGCGAGACAGTACAGCTCCGGCGGTCTTAAAGTCGGAAAGCGCCTTGCGGAGGAAATGGGCATCAGCTGCTATGACAGCGAGATGTTCCGTATCGTATCCAGCGGACAGAATATGCGGGACAAGGACGTGGCTCATGATGACAGGATCAAGGACACGGCCCTCTTTGACGTGGCGCGGGAGCGCTATAAGGATTACGGTGAGGAAGGCCTGGCTACCGACATGGATGACATCCTTCCCTTCCGGAATATTTACGATTACCAGTCGGATATTATCCGCAGTCTGGCCGAAAAGGAGCCGTGCGTCCTGGTTGGCCGCTGCGCAGACTATATCCTGAAAGACAGAAACGACGTTCTCCGGGTATTCATTCATGCGCCCATGGAATTCCGCCTGAAGAGAGCCTCCAGCGTACACGTGATGCCGGAAGCAGAGCTAAACGCCTATATCATCAAGAAGGATGAAAAGAAGGCGGCCTACTACCATGAGTATACCGGCGGAAACTGGGACAGTGCGGAGAATTACGATCTTTCTCTGAATACCGCGGAGCTGGGTATCCACGGCTGCGTTGACCGCATCATGGCATATCTGCAGATCCTTAAGAATGAATAAACATTTTGACGCTTTACACGCTATGTGATAAAATAAAATATACCGGGGGACTGTCTCACAGGTAAATGTTCCGAGGTATATCAGCGGCGGAGCCGCGCATTCAGGGGAGGTTATTGACATGAAAAGAGTTGCCTATATTGCATCGGAATGCGTTCCCTTCATTAAGACCGGCGGTCTGGCGGACGTTGTAGGAACCCTTCCAAAGAAATTTAATAAGGAAGAGTATGATGTACGGGTGATCATCCCGAATTATATGTGCCTTCCTGCGAAGTTCAAGAACAAAATGCGTTATCTTACGCATTTTTACATGGATATCGGCTGGAAACAGCAGTATGTCGGCGTCATGTATATGGAATACGAGGGCGTGCCCGTCTATTTCATTGATAATGAGTATTATTTTAACGGATTCAATATTTACGGCGATGTAAAGTGGGATATTGAAAAGTTCTGCTATTTCAGTAAGGCGGCGCTTTCCATTCTTCCGGGCATCGGCTTCAGACCTGACATCATTCACTGCCATGACTGGCAGGCTGGTCTGGTGCCGGTATATCTGAAGACATTGTTTGCCTCCAATCCCTTCTATCGCGGGATCAAGTCCATTATGACTATTCATAACCTGCAGTTCCAGGGCAAGTGGGATATCAAAACCGTGCAGGAGTATTCCGGCCTGCCGATGGATGTCTTTACGCCGGATAAGCTGGAGATCAACAAGGACGCCAGCATGCTGAAGGGCGGTCTGGTCTATGCGGATAAGATCACTACGGTATCCAATACCTATGCTCAGGAAATCCAGACGCCTTATTACGGCGAAGGGCTGGACGGCCTGCTGCAGGCCCGCTGGCAGTCTCTGTGGGGTATCGTGAACGGTATTGATTACCAGGTTTACAACCCGGATACCGATCCTGCGCTTGCAGCGCATTATAACAAGAATAACTTCCGTGAGCAGAAGAAAAAGAATAAGCTGGCGCTCCAGAAGAAGCTCGGACTTCCCGAGGATGAGAATGTATTTATGATGGGAATTGTCTCCCGTCTGACCGACCAGAAGGGTCTGGATCTCATTGACCGGGCCATGAACGATATCATGACAGACGGAACGCAGCTGGTGGTTCTGGGAACCGGCGACCGCCGTTATGAGGATATGTTCCGTTATTATCAGGGCATTCATCCGGCAAAGCTTTC
>DFHD01000086.1 GCA_002372545.1 Lachnospiraceae bacterium UBA3732
GCGTGAGCTGATCATCGGCGACAGGCAGACAGGAAAGACATCTATTGCCATGGATGCCATCCTGAACCAGAAGGGGAATGGCGTAATCTGTATTTATGTGGCCATTGGCCAAAAGACCAGCAGCATTGCCCAGCTTGTGGGAACGCTGCAGAAAAAGGGCGCCATGGATTATACCGTTGTGGTATCCGCGCCGGCCAGTGAAACGGCTCCGGTGCAGTACATTGCGCCTTATGCCGGTACGGCTCTGGGCGAATATTTCATGCGGAAGGGAAAGGATGTGCTGATCGTTTATGATGACCTTTCCAAGCATGCCATTGCCTACCGGGCGCTGTCACTCCTGCTGGAGCGCTCTCCTGGACGTGAGGCATTCCCGGGTGATGTATTCTACCTGCATTCCCGGCTTCTGGAGCGTTCAGCGCGTCTTTCCGACAGTCTGGGCGGCGGAAGCATGACGGCTCTTCCCATTGTGGAGACGCAGGCCGGCGATGTTTCGGCCTACATTCCCACCAATATCATTTCCATTACAGACGGACAGATCTTTCTGGAAAGCGACCTCTTCTTTGCCGGTCAGCGGCCGGCAGTAAACGTTGGTCTCTCGGTTTCCCGTGTGGGTGGTGCGGCGCAGAAAAAGGCCATGAAAAAAGCGGCAGGTACCCTTCGTCTGGATCTTGCCCAGTATAGAGAGATGGAGGTCTTTACCCAGTTCTCCAGCGATCTGGATGAGACCACAAAGAATCAGCTGATCTACGGACAGGGTCTGATGAGACTGCTCAGACAGCCCCAGGGGCATCCTTTCAAGATGGTGGAGCAGGTCATTCTTCTGGTATCCGCTACGGCGGCAAAGGTTTTTGTTCCTGTTCCTCTGGATGAGATCGATTCCTTCAGAGCAGGGCTTCTGGACTGGTTCAGGGAAAAGCAGCAGATGCTGGTGAAGGAGATCGAAAAAACAGGACTGCTTTCGGATGATCAGAGGGATGAGATCATAAAGACGGCCAGCGAATATCTGGCTGATTGGGAAGAAAACAGGAAGGCAGGAGAAGGGGAGAAATAATCTTTCTTTGGATTGCGGCCGGGAACCGGCAGGAGAGGAGGAAGCAGCGTGGCCACTACCCGTGAGATCAAAAACCGCATAAACAGCGTGAAGAATACACAGAAGATCACCAGCGCCATGTATCTGATCTCCTCTACCAAGCTGCAGAAGGCAAAGGGGGAGCTGGAGAGGACCAGACCCTACTTTACCCAGATCGAGAACGAAATTAAGCGGATCTTTCAGGATGTGCATCAGATCAGCAGCGAGTACTTTTATCCGGAAACCGGAAGAAAACCGGCGGAAACCTATGCATATCTTGTGATCACGGCGGATAAGGGACTGGCTGGCGGCTATAATCATAATGTACTGAAGCTGGCGGAAGAGGAAATGAGACGTCACAAGAAGGTACAGCTTTATGTGGTGGGTGAATTCGGCAGACATTATTTCATGAAGCATAATATACCCATTGCCAGATCCTTCCTGTATACGGCACAGAACCCGACCTTCCACCGGGCGAGAGAAATATGCTCTCTGCTCCTGACGGAATATGAAGAAAAAAGGGTAGATGAGATCCGGGTAATTTACAGCGACATGCAGAATGAACTGGTCTGCGATGTGAAAAAGGACCGGATCCTGCCGCTGGAACGACGGAATTTCTCAGCGGATGAGGTGCAGAATACAACGTATTTCCGCTTTGATCCCTCCGCGGAGCAGGTGCTGGCAAACATCATGCACAGCTATATCTCCGGATATATTTACGGTGCGCTGGTTTCCAGCTTCTGTGCGGAACAGAACGCAAGAATGACGGCCATGGATTCCTCCAACAAGAATGCGGAGGAGCTTCTGGCAAAGCTTTCCGTGGAATATAACCGGGTAAGGCAGGCAGCCATAACCCAGGAGATCACAGAGGTGGCGGCGGGAGCCAGAGCACAGCGGATCAAGAAAAAGAAGGAGAATACCTGATGAAGGGGAAGATCATACAGGTTTCCGGACCTGTTGTAGATGTCAGATTTGATGGTAAGGCACTGCCGAAGCTTCGGGAGGCCATGACCGTCCGTGTGGGCGGAAAGACCAGGACCATGGAGGTTTCCCAGCTTATGGGGAATCATGTGGTACGCTGCATTATGCTGGCCGAAAGCGAAGGGCTCGCCCGGGATATGGAGGTTACGGCTACCGGCTATGGCATCCGGGTTCCTGTGGGCAAGGCTACCATCGGTCGTATGTTCAATGTACTCGGCGACCCCATAGACGGCGGAGAGCCGGTTCCGGAGGAGAATGAGCGGTGGGAGATCCACCGGCCTGCTCCGGAGTTTAAGGATCAGAATGTTTCTGTTGAAATCCTGGAAACCGGTATAAAGGTCGTGGATCTTCTGGAGCCCTATGCCAAGGGCGGAAAGATCGGCCTTTTCGGCGGCGCCGGCGTAGGAAAAACGGTGTTGATCCAGGAACTGATCCATAACGTGGCCATGGAACACGGCGGCTATTCCATCTTTACCGGCGTTGGCGAGCGCAGCCGTGAGGGAAACGATCTCTGGAACGAGATGAAGGACAGCGGCACCATCGATAAGACGGCCATGGTCTTCGGACAGATGAATGAATCTCCCGGCGTACGTATGCGTGTGGCGCTGACAGGACTGACTATGGCAGAGTACTTCCGGGATATGGAGAATAAAGACGTTCTCCTTTTTATTGATAATATTTTCCGTTTTGTACAGGCAGGCTCTGAGGTATCCACGCTTTTGGGCAGAATGCCCTCGGCCGTTGGCTATCAGCCGACGCTGGCCCAGGAAATGGGCGAGCTTCAGGAACGGATCACTTCTACGGCCAGAGGTTCGGTAACCTCAGTGCAGGCGGTTTATGTGCCGGCGGATGACCTGACAGACCCGGCTCCGGCGACGACGTTTACCCACCTGGATGCAACGACAGTACTTTCCCGGAAGATTGCGGAGCAGGGAATTTACCCTGCCGTGGATCCGCTGAATTCCACTTCCAGGATCCTGGAGGAGGATATTGTGGGAGCTGAGCATTACCGGGTGGCGAGAACCGTACAGGAGTACCTGCAGAAATATAATGAGCTCCAGGATATCATTGCCATCCTGGGTATGGATGAGCTTTCCGATGCGGATAAGGCAGTGGTAAACAGGGCAAGGAAGATCGTGCGTTTTCTTTCCCAGCCCATGTATGTGGCGGAGAAATTCACCGGTACTCCCGGCGTTTATGTTCCGGTGGAGGAAACGGTAAGAGGCTTTAATGCCATTATTTCCGGCAGCATGGATGACTATCCGGAGGCGGCTTTCTTTAATGTGGGAACCATTGAGGATGTAAAGAAAAAGGCGGAAACGCTGTAAAAGAGTTCTGGGATCGAAGGGGTGATGCGGTTTGAATACCTTTATGACGCATATTTACGAGGCGGATAACAATTTCTTTGAGGGCGAACTGGTTTCCCTTGTGGTGCCGGTATCGGACGGAGAATACGGCATTCTGGCGCATCATCAGAATACGGTGATGGCCATATCGGCCGGAATGGTACGCTATACCCTGGCGGACGGTACAGAAAAGTATGCTGCGGTTTCCGACGGCATGCTCCGGGTAGAGAATAACGATGTGCTCATCCTGGTGGATTCCGCCGAGCATCCGGAGGAGATCGATATGGAACGTATGCGGCAGAAGGAGGCCGCCATGCGGGAAGCCATTCTTCAGAAGAAGAGCATTCAGGAGTATTATATGGCAGAAGCCAGCCTGCGGCGGGCCATGAACCGTTTGAAGGTGGGAAGCCGCCATACTCCGCAGTAAATAGTCTTATTTCACCCTGCATCATACAGTGCGAAAACGTTCTGCATGAACTGAGCCGCGGCGTCGCGGTATGCGGTGTGGCACTCGTTTCACTTGTATTTTTTGTTCTTACGGTGGTCCTGCCGGCTCTTCGTTCGTTGCAGGATACCCCTGTTTCCCGGAAGGTCAGACTCGACCTGTGAAAAATCCCATCATAGCTTTATCGGTCAGGAATTTCTGTCGGAATATTGAAATTGCGGATTGTTTCGGACAGGATTTTATTTGCGTGTGTCGAGCCTTTGGTCCCGGATATCGTGATATGTGAGATCGTAAGGAATAAGTAAATGGATGTATATTTATAAAATACATGAGAATAAATGATCGGAAGAGATTTTGGAGGTATAACGTGAAAAAAACATTAACTATCTTTTTGGTTTTGCTGATGATGGCAGGCTGTCTTTCAGCTTGCGGCGCACCGGGAAAGAGTTCCGGCGGAAAACTGAATGTGGTCGTGACGATCTTTCCGGAATATGACTGGGTAAAGAATATTCTTGGTGACGAGGCGGAGAATGCGGAGATCACCTGGCTCCTGGACAAGGGAGTCGATCTGCACAGTTACCAGCCGACTGCTGAGGATATGATGAAGATATCCGACTGTGACGTATTTATCTATGTAGGCGGTGAATCTGATGAATGGGTTGAGGACGCGCTGAAGAGCGCAGGAAATAAGGACAGAATAGATGTGAATCTGATGGCGCTTCTGGGTCCGGAACTGAAGGAGGAAGAGCTTGTAGAGGGAATGGAAGCCGAAGAAGAGGAAGAAAGTGAAGAAGAGGAAGGCCCGGAGTATGACGAGCATGTCTGGCTTTCCCTTCGAAACGCAAAAATACTGGTCAGCGGAATTTCGGACGCACTGCGGAAAGCGGATCCCGACCATGCGGAGGCCTATCTGAAAAATACGGAAGCGTATCTGCGGAGGCTGGACGAATTGGACCAGGCATACAGGGATGCGGTGAGTGCGGCGCCATGTAAGACACTGCTGTTCGGTGACCGTTTCCCCTTCCGCTATCTGACAGATGATTACGGATTGGATTATTATGCGGCATTTGTCGGCTGCTCGGCTGAAACGGAGGCCAGCTTTGCCACGATCACATTTCTGGCGGAAAAGACGGACGAACTGGCACTTCCTGCGGTCATGACAATTGAGAGCTCGGATCAGAAAATAGCGAAAACTATTGTGGAGAGCACAAAGACGGGAAACCAGAAGCTCCTGACAATGGATTCGCTGCAATCAGTGACAGCAGAGAGCGCGGCAAAGGGTGAGAGCTATCTTTCCGTTATGGAAAACAACCTGGCAGTTTTAAAGGAAGCTCTGGGTATGGAAGCAGAATAACAGACTGCCCTTTCTTTTGCATCCTCAGCCCACACCTCCTGTTATATTATCCTGGATCAGACTGCCATCCAGCGCATTGATGATGATCAGGGGAGAGGGAATACCGTAATAGTTTTCATATGTGGTGCAGAAATACCAGGCGGGAACCAGCGTGATGTTTCCGTCCTGATCCTCGGCATAGCATGCGGCAAGCTGTATATGTGTGATCCGGAACTCAGGTCTTGCAGCGCTGTAATACTCGAAATCCTCGCTTATATCGTATGTGTTGAGGTCGTCCTGAAAATAATGGTTTGCGCTGGAAATGACCGAATCGAAGGGCAGAAGCGTGTCTGCTGTCTGATCCAGAGGCTGTACATCATATGCGTTTCCATAGTCCAGTTCTATATATCCATCTTCGGTAACAACACAGTAAAGCGTATCGAAACGCATACCGGTGCCCATATTCAGCGGAGGTACACTCATATTTCCCGTACATCGTGAAAAATGCACGGCCCATCCATATTTTTTATTATTTCCATCGTATTCTAATTCGCCCTTTTCATTGATTTCATCTCCGATTTGGGTATATTCCATGGGAAGAATATCGGAAACGGCAAAATCCTCAAGCTGAAGGCGGTCAACCAGTTCCCAGGCGCTGCTTTCCGCCTCGCTCCGGGGAAAACGGTTCTGCTCGATATCCTCGTTGTAAATGCCGTATCCGATCGAGCCGGGTGCAAATTCCGTGAGGTAAAAATAGTTGAACATACGCTCCGTGGTATCCGCGGGAAACAGGCGGAGATTCAGATCATTATAATCATCCTCGACGTACAGTATCCAGTAGCGGCCGTCGATCTTTCCCAGAATACGGCAGGCTCTGTAGGATGAATCCTGCCGGTAAAGCTGGTAGGGGGAGAGATCGTGATCCTTACCCACACTGCCGACCAGCGCATCCGGGTAGAGTTCATCCATCTGCGTCGCTCCAGTCCGGCGCATCTCTATTTCTCCCTGTTCATAGGTAAAAAATATTCTTTCCCGCTCTGTCAGGGACGAATCATTCTTCAGGGACGCAGTCTTCTCCTCCCAGTAGGAGAGCATGTCGGGAGACATATAGATGGCCTTTGGGAAAAGAGAGTAGGAATCCGGATCGAAGATCCGGCCGGCCAGTGCCGAAACATCCAGATCTGCGGCATTTCTTTTTTTGGCTGAAAAAAGGGGAAGACTGCTTTCCAGCTCCGGCAGGGCGATATCGGCATCATAGATGATACGTCCTCCTGTATTTGGATCATCGAATTCATCATTAAGCCGTTCGGGAAGTTTGCCAAGAGATTCCCGGAGAGCGGTCTGTTCCACGGCGGTCTGCCCGGATTCTTTCGTTTCCGTTCCACTTTGGGAAACGCCTTCCGGACTTCCGGAATTCTCTCCGGTGTCCGTAATTTCCTCTGCCGCAGCGGAGGTATCCTTGCTCGAAGAATCTGTTTTTTCAGAATCCGCGCTTTTGCCGCAGCCGGAAGAAGTCATGGCAAGGGCAAGGAGGAGAGAAAGAATGGTCTTTTTGCATATGGCATGTCTGTGAAGAATCATCATATTGTCCTTTCTGCTTTTCATGGAAGACACGGCGAGGCCTGTGTATATCCTACCTGCAGGATAACAGCGCATTCCGTATCAGCTCTTAAACTTGCTGAACAGTTACAGTTTCCCATAAAAATGTATACGAATTGTAACAGGGAGATGGCGGTCTTCGCAGTGTCCGTTCTTACGGCATTCATCTGCGGGGACAGGAAGAAAGGCGTCTGATGAAAAACTGAGAGGGAATAAAAAAAGCATGTGCCGCGATTCGCAGCACATGCCCTTTTTTAATCTGTTTATTATTTGTCATCGCTTTCCAGAAACTTGTAAAGGAAAGCGCCGATGGCTGCACCGATCATGGGTGCAAGGATAAATACATAAACCACCTTGATGGGGTCGGAGCATCCCTCGATGGCTGCCACGATGGCGGGGCCAAGGGAACGGGCGGGATTCACAGAGGTTCCGGTGAGGCCGATACCGATGATGTGGATCGCTGCCAGAGTAAGACCGATCACCAGGCCGCCGAAGGAGCCATGGTTCTGCTTTTTGCTGGTAACGCCCAGAATGGTGATGACAAAGAAGCAGGTAAGGACGATCTCTACGATAAAGCCTGCTGCTACGCTGTCATTTACACCGCCCAGACCGTTGCTGCCGAAGCCGCCGGTCATATCCACTACCTTACCGGTGCTGAAGATCAGGTCCAGAACACCTGCTCCTGCGAAAGCGCCGATACACTGCGCGATCACGTAGCCGACGAAATCGGTAACGGTGATGCCGCCGTTAATGAGAACTGCCAGAGAAACGGCCGGATTGACATGTCCGCCGGAAATGTTGCCTACGCCGTAGGCGATCACGACAATGGCAAGGCCGAAGGCCAGTGCTGTCAAAAGGTATCCGCTGCCCATTGATGCGTCACATCCTACCAGCATAGCTGTTCCGCAGCCGATGAACACCAGGATAAAGGTACCGAGACATTCTGCAACGTACTTTTTTACTGCTTCCATTTTGATCCTCCTTTGATCTGAATGATTTGGCGGACGTCCGGCCCCCCGGCTCACGGCTGTGGCTTACACAGGAACATCTGCCATGCTTTCAGACTAACATAGTTAACATAATTTATCAACTATTCTAGGTCGGATTTTCTCTGAAAATCCGATGTGGCGTAGCCACACGCGTTTTGCTTAGGAAAAACCAAGTCTTGCACTGCAAGGCTTGCCTGGCATGAAATGCCAGGGCGCCATGGATAAGCAGGCAAGAAATAGTCGTGTTAATTAAAAACGGAAGCACTGGCCATGCGGTCGTGACATTGCGTCACAATGGGACGTCCGCTGAGGTTGTATCCGAATGGTTTTTGGAGTATGATGTAGAC
>DFHD01000045.1:0-1779 GCA_002372545.1 Lachnospiraceae bacterium UBA3732
GCAGCAGCGTGTGGCGATTGCCCGGGCGCTGGTGAACGAACCGAAGGTGCTCCTTCTGGATGAGCCGCTGGGCGCGCTGGATGCCAGGCTGAGAAAGGACATGCAGACCGAGCTGAAAAAGATCCAGCGGGAGGTGGGCATTACCTTTATCTTTGTCACTCATGACCAGGAGGAGGCGCTTTCCATGTCCGATACCGTTGTGGTCATGAACGAAGGCGTTATCCAGCAGGTCGGCTCTCCCGAGGATATCTATAATGAGCCGGAAAACCGCTTTGTGGCAAGCTTTATCGGCGAGAGTAATATCATAGAAGCAGTAATGAAAAAAGACCTTCTGGTCCATTTTGATGACTTTGATTTTGAATGTGTGGACAAGGGCTTTAAGGATAACGAGGATGTGGAGGTTGTGATCCGGCCTGAGGATATCGAGATCGTGACGCCGGATAAGGCGAAGCTTTGCGGAACCGTCAAGTCCATTGTCTTTAAGGGTGTACACCATGAGATCGTGGTGGAGACAAAGTACAGGGACTATCTTGTACATACCACAGATTACTTTAAACCCGGTCTTGAGGTAGGCCTTACCTTCGGCCCGGATGACATTCATGTTATGTATCGTATGGATTGGGAGTAAGAAATTGAAGCATTATACCAAACTGATCCGGCCGTATCTGATCTGGTCGATCCTTATCATTGCTGTACCGTTCATTCTGATCATCCTGTACGCCTTTACCACGGGAGGAAATGTCCTGGTCAATATCCGGTTCACCCTGCGGAATTTCAAGCAGATCGGTGAGCCTATCTATCTTGCGGTTCTGAGAAAATCCTTTGTTCTCGGCTTTTTTTCCGTGCTGATCTGTCTTGTGCTGGGCTATATGCTGGCCTACATGATCACGCGTTTCCGGGATTCCGTGCAGGACCTTCTGATCCTGGCGGTCACGATCCCCATGTGGATCAATACATTGCTCCGGACCTATGCCTGGATCAGTATTCTTTCCGATAACGGGATCATCAACCGTTTTCTCGGGCTGTTCGGACTGGATTATGTCAGCTTCATGTATACGGATTTTGCGGTGGTCATCGGACTGGTCAGCGACATCCTGCCCTTTATGGTGATCCCGATCCATACATCCATCCGGAAGATCGACCCCTCGCTGATCGAGGCCTCCTACGATCTGGGCGCCAGCAAGGCCCAGACCTTCCTGCATGTGATCTTTAAGATGTCTGTTCCGGGCGTGATCAACGGCGTGATGATGACATTCCTGCTTTCCATCTCCACCTTCGTCATTCCCAAGCTGCTGGGCGGCGGACAGTACATGCTGATCGGTAACCTGATCGAGAACCAGTTTGTCTCTGTGGGCAACTGGAATTTCGGCAGCGCCATCTCCGTGATCCTCACGGTTATCATTATGATCGGACTGACTCTGATGAAGCGGTTCGATAAGGAAGAGAAGAGGGATGACGACCGATGAAAACAACAAAAAAAAGCAAACTGATCTACGGGATCTACATCGGCGTGATCTTTGTTTTCTTCTATCTGCCCATTGTAGTGACCATGTTTTATTCCTTCAACAGCTCCAAGTCCCTGACGAATTTCACGGGCTTTTCCATGCGGTGGTACACCAGACTGGTGAATGACGGTGCCATTATGAAGGCGGTCTATGTATCGCTGACGGTGGCTGTTTTTGCCACGATCATTTCCACGGTTCTGGGCACCATAACCGCTATCGGGCTTTCCCGGTCCAGAAGAGTGCTTCGGGATCTGGTGCTGAACCTGAACAATTT
>DFHD01000045.1:1842-82012 GCA_002372545.1 Lachnospiraceae bacterium UBA3732
CCCATCATGAATCCGGATATCGTGACGGCCATCGGCCTCATGATCCTCTTTTCCTCGATCATGATGACCAAGGGCTATCTGACCATGCTGCTGGCGCATATCGCGTTCTGTACACCTTATGTGATCACCAGCGTTTATCCAAAGGTCAGAAATCTGGATCCCAGCATTGCAGATGCGGCGCTGGACCTTGGCGCGACGCCATTTGAGGCGCTGACAAAGGTCATCCTGCCCATGCTGAAGGATGGGATCTACGCCGGCGTGCTGCTTTCCTTTACCATGTCGTTTGACGATTTCGTTATTTCGTATTTTGTTACCGGTAACGGCGTGCAGAATATTTCCATCGTGGTCTATAACATGACCCGTCGGACCAATCCGACCATCAACGCCCTTTCCACCATTGTGATCCTGGTGATCGTGCTGCTTCTGGCAGCATCCAAGATCATGCCTGCCGTTCTGAGAAGGAACATGAAGAAGGTGCTGGCGGGCTTTGGCATCCTTCTGCTGCTTCTGATGGTCTTTACCGGAAGGTCCGGCTCCAAAAGAACGCTCAGAGTGTACAATGCAGGCGAATATGTGGACCCGGAAATGCTGGAGGCCTTTGAAAAGGAATATGACTGCAAGGTCGTTTACGAGACCTTTGATTCGAATGAGAGCATGTATACCAAGCTGCAGAGCGGGGCGGAGTATGATATCCTGATTCCTTCGGATTACATGATCGAGCGGCTGATTAAGGAGGAAGAGCTTCAGCCTGTGGACTGGAGCCAGATCACCAATAAGGATGGACTTGATCCGGCCGTTATGGGCTGGGACTACGATCCGGAGAATACCTATTCGGTTCCGTATTTCTGCGGAAGCGTGGGCATCCTGTACGATACCACAGTGGTGGATCCCGAGGATCTTTCCCAGGGTTGGGAGCTTCTCCGTAACACGAAGTATAAAGGCAATATTTACATGTACGACTCCGAGCGGGATTCCTTTATGATCGCGCTGAAGGCGCTGGGCTACTCCATGAATACCACCGATGAGGAGGAAATCAAGGAGGCATACCAGTGGCTCATTGACCAGCGGAATACCATGAATGTGGTATATGCAGGCGATGATGTAATGGATAATATGATCTCCGGCAACAAGGCTCTTGCGGTGGTATATTCCGGCGATGGGGCGTACATCATGGCAGAGAATGAGAATATGGCTTATTTTGAGCCGGAAGAAGGAACCAATATGTGGTGCGACGCCATGGTCATGACAAAGGACTGCGATGACCGTGATCTGGCCGAGGCTTTTATGAACTATATGATCTCGGAAGAGGTGGCGGAGGCGAATTCCATCTACGTTGGTTACACCTCTCCGGTAAAGAGTGTGGCAGAGAATCTGGCGGAGACGGAATTCGAAGGAATCAATGCTTACGTACCCGGCTTTGACGGACCGGAAAATGAAGTGTTCCGTTATCAGGATATGAAGCTGAAACAGCTGTTTGCGGATTACTGGACAAAGGTAAAGGCGTATTAAATGATCCATATCGTTTATGTTGTGCATAATGCCCATCCGGCGGATGCGGCCTCGCTCCCTGTTTTTCTTTCCTGGAAAAGAAAGCATCCGGGCAAGGTCGGTATTCTTGCCGCAGATAATTCCGACAGGGACTATAAGGCTGCCCATCCGGTAGATACACCGGCGAAGAGGAAGAGTGCGGCTGCGTTTTTCAACGAGGTGGAATATCTGGATACCGGAGATAACCCCGGACTTCCGGCAGCCTACAATCAGGCAATGAAAAAAATCCTGCAGAAGGATTCCGGAGCCTGGATCATGATGGCGGATGAGGATACGGTCTTTCCGGAGGAATATCTGGAAAAGGCGCTTCAGGTGCTTGCCTCGCCGCCGGAGGGACTCACGTTTATGACCGGGCTCATCCGTTCCGGCGGGAGACCCATGTCTCCGACAAAGGGCTATCACAGGAAGACACTCCCCTCGCATTATGTGGAAAAGGCAGGGCATTACCGGAACATCTTCTGCATCAACAGCGGCCTTATCATTTCCGGCAGGGAGCTGGAGGCGGTCGGGGGATATGATGAGGATTACTTCCTGGATATGACCGACCATGACCTCATGGAGAGGCTTTCCTCTGCGGGAAAGAATAATGCGGTAGTTCTTCCGGTCACAGTGGAGCAGCAGTTTTCCGGCAGGAGCAGTCTCAGCCTGGAAGCGCAGAAAAAACGGTTCGGGATTTACAAGAAGGATTATACGACCTTTTGCAGAAAGCACGGGAAATCCGGGCTTTACTGCAGGACGGAGATCGCGAAGCGCTGGCTGATGCTTTATTCCAAATATGCCGTATGCAAGGCGGGCGGCAGGAATCCGGATGCCCAATGATCAGCCGTATAGTGAGCGCATTGAGGCTTCAGGAAAGGTTGAAAATAAAGTCATTTTTTGGTATGATAGTGCATGGGTCAAGCTGCGCTTTGATTCCCCCGGCCACGGGAATAAGAATTACGCTAACGAATATCACAAGGGGGCATATCGGTGGATCATAAAAAGTGGGACAAGGATGATGTGAACAGAGGTTATATCCTCACTATTTCACTATGCGTCGTTGTCCTTTTTTCTGTTTTGATCGGAAAGATCGGTATCGTATTTCATTTTCTCGGCAGGTTTTTCAGCGCGCTGACGCCGATTCTGATCGGCTGTGTGATCGCATATCTTCTGACGCCTGTCATGAATACGATCAAATTCTTTATCCTGAAGGGACTCAGGCATGTATTTAAGGATGCGAAGGAGAAAACCCTTTACCGCGTGGCGGTTGTTGTCAGTGTGTTCATTACCATCAGCCTGTTTCTCTTTCTTCTTTTCAGTTTCTTTGCCACGTTGATCCCGCAGCTTCGGGACAGCGTGGTGCAGCTCTATGAAAAGGTGCCGGATTATATCAAGACGGCGAGAGACTGGGTTGCCAAGGTCTTTAAGAATAATCCGCAGTTCGATAAGCTGGTGGGCAACTCCCTTTCCAATCTGGAGGTGAGCCTCAGCGATGTACTGAAGAATAAGCTTCTGCCCAATATGGATACGGTCATCGCGACCATTTCTTCCGGGATCATCGGCGGTATCCGGTTCATTCTGGATTTTCTGATCGGTGTGATCGTAGCGGTTTATATTCTGGGAAGCAAGGATGAGCTTTCCGCGCAGGGAAAAAAGCTGATCTTTACCTGCTTCAATAAAAAGCGCGGAACCAGGATACTTTCGGCGCTGGATTATATCAACGGCGTGTTCGGCGGCTTCATCAACGGCAAGATCGTGGATTCCATCATCATCGGCATCCTCTGCTATATTTTCTGCAGTATCGTATCCATGCCCTACACCATGCTGGTCAGCGTCATCATCGGCGTGACGAATATCATACCCTTCTTCGGTCCTTTCATCGGGGCGGTACCCAGTGCCATCCTGATCCTTGTAGATGAGCCGAAGATGTGTCTCATTTTTGTGATCTTTATCATCATCCTCCAGCAGCTGGATGGAAATGTGATCGGCCCGCTGATCCTGGGAGACTCTACCGGGCTTTCCGGACTCTGGGTTCTCTTTGCCATCCTGGTTGGTGGAAATATGTTCGGCTTTATCGGAATGATCGTCGGCGTGCCGGCCTTTGCCTGCATTTATACGCTGATGACGATCTTCCTCAGGAACGGACTGCAAAAGCGCGGGATCGCCAATGATACCGAGGCGTTTGTACATCTCCGGGGCTTTGATGAAGATGGTGATCCTATTCTGATCGAAAGAAAGAAGCGGCTGACGGCAAAGCAGAGAATGAAAAATGCCAAAAAGCAGCATGTAGATAAGAGCCAGCTGGAGCATGAGCTGGCCAGAGAGGAAATCCAGCAGAAGAAAGAGGAAATCCAGCGGCTGGAGAAGGAGCTCCGGGAGCAGGAAAGACGGCTGGAACAGGAGGTAACTGCCGAAAAAACAGAGGCAGAGACGAAAACGGAGAAGGCGGTCGCCCGAAAGACCGGGTCGAAGAAAAAGGAGGATTAAAATGGGAGATGTAAGAACAGCATATACAAATAAAGAGATGCTGCAGTGGACGGCGTATTTCTCGGATTATATGAATACCAGTCCGGAGAAGATCAAGCTGGTGAATATCTGTGGTAAGGAAAAAAATGTGATCCCTACCATTGAAACCCATAAGAGAGTCATGATCTTTGTGGATCAGAGCCATGAGAATATCTTTTATGAGCTATGGGAAAAGGGTCTGGGAGATTATGATGTATGGTTTGCCCAGGGACTGATGCCCAACGACAATATCAAAAAGGCAAAGGTTGTGGATTTTGTAAATCTGAAGATTTCCGTACCTTCGGTATTCTTTGTATTTAACGAAAATACAAGGGAGTCCTACCGCATCGGAATGAAAAACGAGTTCTTCAGCAAGGGTACGGTTAAGTATGTGGGAAATGAGATCCGGGCCGTGATCATGAGCATCCTCGGCGTGGATTCCCACGATACCATTGCCATTGTCAGCGGCGAGACCATCGTAATCGAGTCCGCCATCATTGCCAGCGAGGGAAATATTATTGCAGTAGAGCCCAATGCACAGGATCTTCGGACAATGGAAGAGAATGTCAATAAGTTCGGTTTACATAACGTAACGATCATTCCGGATCTTTCCGATGAATCACTGGAAAAGATCCAGACTCCCCGGTTATCCTTCATCGTGGCAACCAAATATCTGGAGCATGATATTGAAAGGCTGCTGAAAAAAAATCCGAAAATGCAGTTCGTGATCTATACGCTTGAACTGGATGTGCTCGCAGGCATCAAACAGATCTTTGAAAAGTACAATATCCAGGATATGGAGGTCACCCAGATCACCATTTCCAAGACGGATAAAAACAGCGTATTCGTTACTCAGCCTTCTCCCTGGCTGATCTCCGGAGAAGTGAGATAAAAAAGTATTACGTGTACAGACATCACGAATGTTTTTGAATTGCCTGTGGTACAGTTACGCAAATAAATTCAGATAGAAAACCCGAAAAGGAGCAGGAAATGAAGCAATATGAGCATAAGCTGATCGAAGCGAAATGGACGAAAAAATGGGAGGAAAAGCCCATTAATGTGAACGATGGGAAGAAGGACAAGTATTACTGTCTGGATATGTTTCCCTATCCCTCAGCCAACGGACTGCATGTCGGCCATTGGAGAGGATATGTGATCTCCGATGTATGGAGCCGCTACCAGATGATGCATGGAAAGTATGTGATCCATCCGATGGGCTGGGATGCCTTCGGCCTTCCGGCGGAGAACTTTGCCATCAAGAATGGTGTGCATCCTGCAATCTCCACCGCATCCAATGTAGCAAACATCAAACGCCAGATCAAGCAGATCGCTGCGATCTACGATTGGGATATGGAGGTAAATACCACGGATCCGGATTACTATAAGTGGACCCAGTGGATCTTCGTGCAGATGTTCAAAAACGGTCTGGCTTATGAGAAGGAGATGCCCATTAACTGGTGTCCCTCCTGCAAGACCGGTCTGGCCAATGAAGAGGTGAAGGAAGGAAAGTGCGAGCGCTGCGGCGCCGATGTGACCAAGAAGAATCTCCGCCAGTGGATGCTGAAGATCACGGCATACGCAGAGCGGCTTCTGCAGGATCTGGATAAGCTGGATTGGCCGGAAAAGGTCAAGAAGATGCAGGCGGAGTGGATCGGTAAGTCCCAGGGTGCTGAGGTGAATTTCCCGGTTGACGGCCGTGATGAGGTGATCACGGTTTATACCACAAGACCCGATACCCTTTACGGCGCAACATTTATGGTTCTTGCTCCCGAATCCGAGCTTGCGGCGAATATGTACACGCCGGAGACAGAGAAGGCGGTTAAGGACTATATTTACCAGACATCTCTCAAGTCCTCCATCGACCGTATGGCGGATAAGGAGAAGACCGGCGTATTCACCGGCTGCTATGCCATCAATCCCCTGAACGGGGCAAAGACACCGATCTGGCTGTCTGATTATGTTCTTGCTGATTATGGTACCGGTGCGATCATGTGCGTGCCGGCTCATGACGACAGAGACTTTGAATTTGCAAAGAAGTTCGGCCTTCCCATTGTGCAGGTAATTGCGCCCACGCTTCAGGATGTGCAGGACGGAAATGAGATGACAGAGGCGTATACAGCTGCTTCCGGTGTTATGGTGAATTCCGGCGAGTGGAACGGTATGGAGTCTGCTGTGCTGAAGAAGGAGGCTCCCCGGATCATCGAGGAGAAGGGCTTTGGTAAGGCAACGACCAACTATAAGCTTCGTGACTGGGTATTCTCCAGACAGCGTTACTGGGGCGAACCCATTCCGATCGTTCACTGCGAGAAGTGCGGCTGCGTGGCTGTTCCCGAGGAGGAGCTGCCTCTCAGACTTCCTGAGGTGGAAAAGTATGAACCGACTGGTACCGGCGAATCACCGCTGGCGGCCATTACCGACTGGGTAAACTGCAAGTGTCCGAAATGCGGCGGCCCCGGAAAGCGGGAGACCAATACCATGCCACAGTGGGCCGGCTCTTCCTGGTACTTCCTCCGGTATGTGGATGTACATAATACAGAGGAGCTGGTATCCAGAGAGAAAGCAGACCGGTATCTGCCGGTAGATATGTATATCGGCGGCGTTGAGCATGCGGTCCTTCACCTGCTGTATTCCCGGTTCTGGACCAAGTTCCTGTATGATATCGGCGTGGTCGGCTTTGATGAGCCCTTTAAGAAGCTCTTTAACCAGGGCATGATCTGCGGACGCGACCGCGTGACCGGCAAGCCGACCAAGATGAGTAAATCTCTGGGGAATATTGTCAGTCCGGATGATATCGTAGAGCGCTACGGCTGCGATACCCTGCGTCTGTATGAGCTTTTTGTCGGCCCTCCGGAAGCGGATGCCATCTGGGATGATGCGGGCATTGACGGTATTTTCCGTTTCCTCCGCCGCTTCTACGGCATGGTGAACGAGAATGCGGAGAAGGACGCAGAGGAGACGCCCGAGCTTCTTCGTCTGCGTCACGGTCTTATTAAGGATGTAACCGAACGTCTGCAGAGCTTCAATCTGAATACAGTCATTTCCGCATTTATGGAATATAACAACAAGTTTATGGATCTGACTAGGACAACCGGCGTGGACCGGGAAACCCTGAAGACGGCTGTTCGTCTGATCGCACCCTTTGCACCTCACATTGGCGAGGAGCTCTGGGAGGTGCTTGGCGGTACGGATTCCGTATTCCATGAGGCGTGGCCGGAGTTTGATGCTGCGCATTTTATGGCCGATACCATGAAGCTGCCCGTACAGGTTTCCGGAAAGACCAGGCTGACCATTGATGTTCCCGCAGATGCAAGCCAGGAGGAGATCTTTAAACTGGCGAAGGAAGCACTGGGTGACCGTCTGGCCGGTAAGACCATAGTGAAGGAAATCTATGTGCCGAAACGGATCGTGAATATTGTAGCAAAATAAAAAGGTTTCCCCCGGCTGAGAGGCCGGGGGACAGTTATCATAAGCATATGGGAAAAAGACCATTTCAACGGATATTACTCAGAAATCTGGTCCTCATCACCCTTCCGTTATCGTTTTTCCTTCTTGCGCTTGCTCTGCTCGCGGGAGTTCTTCTCGGCCACCCCGGGTGGCGGGTGATCAGCGCTGACGGCGCCGAGCAGGCGGTAAATCTTTACCAGCAGGGGGAAAAGAATGTCAGCCTTCCCTGCGGCGGCCTTGTCCCCTCGGGTATGGTGTATGAAGCGGACGGAAAGGAGAAGGGGGTCTATTTCTATGAACTAAAAAACAGGACGGTATATCTTTATCTTTTGCCGGATTCCCTGTATGAACATACTGCGGCAGAGGATTACCGTCTTCCGGAGAGTATTCACGTGACCTTTAGAGAAGATGCGTCTGCGGCCTCGCTTCTGGAAAGTGATTATGCCGAAAATCTGGGAGTGCCCGCTTCGGCTACGGAAGGCCTGGTTTCTCCGGTTGTTTTTGATGCGCTGCATTATCCGGGAAGAGAAATAGGTCTGCTTCGCTTCCTTAAAACAACAGCCCAGATCGCCGGTTCGGCTCTGTTTGTTTATCTGATCCTTGTGATCGTTTTTCCGGGTCTGAATATCCTGAACCTTCGCTACCGGCGTATGGGCTACGCCCTGGATAGTCTTGACCGTGAGCTTCGGGATGATCTGGATTTTTATAATGGCAGAGCAGCCGTTACCGGTAGTCTGATCCTGCGCATATCCTTTCCGAAGATATGGATCATGAGGCGGGATGAGCTTAGAGAGGTAACGACTAAGTCCCGAAAGAAGAATAGTGGCAGGGTATATTTTTGCGGATTCAGTGACGGAAACGGTCATTCCCTTTCCCTTCCCCTCAGAAATAAAGAGGAGCAAAGCCTTTTGATGGAGCTCGTTACCGGCCCGGAAGAGGAGGAAGAGAGCGAGTGATTTCTGAAAGTACATTGTTTATTGAACAGGGTAAATTGACGATCTTGCCTTATGACCGGCATGCCCCGGACACAAAAAAACAGGAGGATCAAATCCTCCTGTTTTTTTGTGCGGAACGAGTCCGGCGTATTGGTTTTTTGTCTGCATGAAGGTTTAGTCGAGGACAACGTCCAGCTTGTCGGCAGCGGCCTCTACTGCATCAGCGGCGGCATCTTTGGCTTCTTCAGCTTTATCGGCAACAGTCTCAGCCTTATCGGCAACAGCCTCAGCGGCTTCTTCAGCCTTGTCGGCAGGAGCTTCAGCGGCCTCTTCATCATCTGCAAGCGGAACGTAGTCGCGGGAGATTTCGGCCTCCTCGTCCAGAATGATCTCGTCGTTATCGAAATCGTCCTCGTCCTTCTTCATGGAATCCATAGCCTTATTCTTTAAATCCACAGCCTTGGTCTTCAGCTCGGCAGCTTTTGTCTTTGCTGTCTCGGTTGCCTTGGAAACCTTGGAATCTACATCATATTTCTCGTTCAGGTTCTGATAGGTCTTTGTGCCGCGGATCTGATCCTTGAAAAAGTAGCATGCACCTGCGGCAACGGCTGCAGCTGCAGAAAATGTAACGAGTCCCCCGAAAAATGAATGCTTTGCCATTGTTATACCCCTTTTCTTAAAGATTTTTGAAGAATTTCAATAAAAATATTTTAATACGCACAGGATAAAAAATCAAGACGTAACCGTAAACTTGCGACAAAAATTGCAATGTGGTAAAATGTATGGGACTCAGAATGGATGGAGGCGAAAACTTGAAAAAATTATCTGAAGTGGAAAAGAATTATCTGGTCTGTGCGCTTCTAAATGCACTTGCCTCGATTGGCATGCTGCTCATGAAAAAATGGGTGATCGGAGGCGTTACGGCCGGCTTTGCGGTTCTTTTTGTCATTATGGGACTGGTAACCATCTTAAAGAATAATAAAAGCAGAAGAGAAGGGACAGGAAAAGGCACCGGAAATGAATAAGATGTTTCAGGAAGAAAAGAACAGAACAAAAGAAAAGATCAGGGGGCTGGAAAAGCGTTTTGTCCGGATTTCCTGGGGCAGGGTAATGGTTTTCATCACGGCTATCGTCTGTCTCTCCTTTGGACTCAGCAGGGGAAATGCGCTCCTACTTGCCGCAGCGGCGCTCTGTCTTGTGGGCTTCCTCGTCCTGGTCAGCATACATGGCCATGTTTCGCTGGATCTGCAGGATGAAAAGACCCGGGAAAACGTAATTGACAGCTACATGAAGCGCATGAATAATGAGTGGAAGGATTTTCCTGATGACGGTGAGGATCTGATGGGAAAGAATGACCATGCTTCCTTTGATCTGGATATTGCCGGGCGGGCATCCCTTTATCAGCTGCTGCATATCTGCCACACAGAAGAGGGCAGGAGGAAGTTTTATGCCGCGCTTCAGCCGCCTGCAGAACTACCGGAGAATGTGGAGGAAAGAAGGGCGGCCATCCGTGAGCTTTCCGGCAAGTTTTCTTTTCTCTGCGCACTGGAGTCCGTAACCACGCGGATCACGGCAAAGATGAAAAAGAAGCGTTCCTTCCTGATGGAGGAAACGGAGGATGGCGAAAAAGAGGAAGAAAAGCAGAAAAAGCAGACCGGCTTCCCGGCCTGGATGCAGCTGGCCCGGTTTATTATTCCGGCGGTGATGACGGTGCTTACCGTATTTACGGTGATGGGCGTTACCAGCCCGGGTATTCTCATCATCTTCTTCCTGGTTTTCCTTGTTGTAACGCTTACGCCGGGGGACAGCATTCTTTCCATGATGCTCCCCGTGTTCCGGTTCGGACAGTCGGCCAAGGACCTGATCGGGCTTCTGGAGCTTATTGCCAAAGAGGATTTTCAGTCGTCGATCCTTTCCGATATGAAAGAAAAGATTTCCCGGAAGGGAGGTATTCTTTCGGCGGCTGCCCAGATGCGGCGGATCGGTCAGGCACAGAGCCTATCCTACAATACCATCATCCATCTTATACTGAACGGATTTCTGGCATGGGATTTTCATGTGGGCTATGCGGCATACAAATGGAATGAAAAAAACGGCGCGCTCTATCTGGAGTGCATGGATGTGATCGCTTCCTTTGAGGAGCTTGGCAGCTTTGCCGTGCTCCCCATTGTCAGAAAGACCTGTGTTCCCCGGAAGGGCGGCGGGAAACTGGTGGGAGAGGGAATTTACCATCCCCTTCTCGCGCAGGATACTGTTGTGGCGAATGATGTCAGCTTTGGCGCGGATGTGACCATTATCACCGGCTCGAATATGTCCGGTAAGACAACGCTGATGCGTACACTGGCTCTGAATCTCTGTCTGATGTACGCCGGAGCTGAGGTATGCGCGGAAAGCTTCTCTGCAGGCTTTTACCGGCTCTTTACCTCTATGCGTATCCGGGATGATGTCACGGGCGGCATTTCCACCTTCTATGCGGAAATCCTTCGGATCAAGGAAATGGCGGATTATGTCGGGCAGGGAAAGGAAATTCCGGCTCTCTGCATGATCGATGAGATCTTCAAGGGAACCAATTCCGCAGATCGGATCGCCGGGGCGAAGGAAGCTATCCGTACCTTGTCCTCCGGAAACTGCATGACGATCGTTACCACGCATGATTTTGAGCTTTGCGATATGAAGACGGCTGCCGGAAAAGATGCGGAGAATTATCATTTCGAGGAATATTATGAGGGAGATAATATCCGTTTTGATTATAAGATCCGGGAAGGACGCTGCACAACCAGAAATGCAAGGGCGCTCCTTACCATGGCCGGACTGTTTCATGAATAGCATTGTGCAGAATTAACAAATAATATTATTAAAAATCGACAAAATGACGTTGACGTTGTCCCATATTTGGGATAAAATAAGATATAGCTATAATCATTATTGTATTATGTAAACAGGAGGGAAGAAGTATGGCATTACCGGCTAACATAACAGGCGGAGACAATAATGTACTTTCAATTGCGGCTTCCAATAACAAAGGCCTTTTGATCCGTTTCCTGAATGAACAGGTTGAGGATGGTTTTTATGCGCTTGTTATTGACTATCTGAAGGATTCCAATTTTGATCTGAAAAACATGACTGTGGATGATGATGTAAAGGCACAGTGCACCAAGCTGTACGAGCTGGGTGAATTTGTGGATGAGAACATCAAAGCCAAGGAAAAATATGAAATCGATGAATGGATCGAGCCTCTGTTTAAATTTGTTTACGGCGATATCGATCCTTCTGATATCGATGCATCCATTACGACAACAGGTATCTATCGCTACAGCATCTGGCTGATCTATCTGTATCAGAGAGAGAAGTTCGGCGAGGCTATGCGCCTCATCGGCGATCGTATCGCGCCGCTTCTGATCAACGTCAGCTACCAGATCCTTGAGGATGATGACCGCCCGAAGAATTTTGATAAGGCTCTTCTCGGCTATCTGGATCTGATCAATGTCGTAATGGAGATGGGACTCCCCACATCTCTGGCCAATTCCGAGGCTTATCTCAGCAACCTTGAGGTTCTGTATGATTATGTGGTAGAGGATCCCCATGTCGGAAATGACTATAAGATCCAGCTTTCCATCGGCCTCTTCAATACCTTTATTGCCAATAAGGATTATAACAAGGCCTTCGAGTTCTACGGACTGAACGCTGAGTATATCCCCATCGATAATATGGCTGTATATGAGAGCTTTAAGGAGCTGATCCGTAACGTTAATTCCACGCAGGATACCAGTGTCCTCAGCCGCAACGTGCTGACGGCGATCTCCAAGCAGGAGCTCTACAATAAGCGTATCGATACGCTGATCGTTGAGGTATCCGCTTTCGTTAAGAAGGTTTATCTCTACATTGAGAATGAGCCGGATATGAAGAAGAATCTGCAGATCCTCGGTGCTGGCTCTCAGCTTACCGGTAAGTCCAATATCTTTGAGGGTCTTTATGAATACAACCTTGTATTCTATGAGTGCGGCATCAAAGAGCTGGTCAACTCCGATGTGAGCTCACGTCCCTGGGAAGAAAAGTATGAGATCCTGGAGAAGCTGTATACCACGCTGAATGTCGTATTTGACGGCTACAATGTATATGAGCTTTCCAATAAGATCGAGCATCAGTATGTTGAGATCAACTGGATCAACGATTATGTGAATGCCAATCCTTCCCTGCTGAAGATGTTCTTCAGTATCAAGGAGAAGATCAAGGCCTTCAAGGTTCGTAAGAATGCTATCCTGGAGAAGTCCAAGACCAATTATGAGATCAAGCAGATGATCGATGATCGTCAGAAGACTCTGGTATTTATGGCGGCTGAGGATATGGTTGTCAATGGTCTCGGCGGCGGACGCGTTCAGGTCATCAACAACAATTACGATCCCAAAATAGCAGAGAAATACCTGATCAAGACCTATGCGGATACGGTTGTACCCAGCAAGTATAAGAAGGCAGAGGTTCAGAAGTCCGGCGGTCTCTTCGGCAGAAGCAGCTCTCCGCAGATGGATCCGGATCTTCGCAAGCTTCTGGATGATTCCAAGATCGAGGAAATGCTTCTGAAGTCCGAATGGCTGTGGCATCAGTATGAGAATAAGGGACTGGATGCGCAGACTCCGCAGGAGGCTACCTACAGCGTTGTATGTCTGGTTAAGGCAATCGAGAAGCTTCTGGATAAGAAGGGCGGCACAACGGCTAAGCCCGAGGCTGCTCCCAATAAGAAGGTGATCATCACCAAGACCGGTAAGGTAATTGAGCTTTCCGATGAGGGAAATCCGTCACCCACCAGCAATGTGGTTTCCACGCCTTCCTTCGTAGAGAATATCGGCAATATCCAGGCCAACCTGAAGGATAAGTCCGAGCTCAACGTTGAATATGTTAAGGAATATGTCAATGACTGGATAGAGAGCCTGATGAAGTCCAAGTTTGATATGGACACCATGCTCAGCATCTTTGAAGCAGAAGAGCTTCGGATCAAGAGCTTCCAGGTACTGAAGAAGCTTCGCGCTGACCTTCTGTAAGGTTTTATGTGAATCTGAGCCCGCGGTTCTGCCGCGGGCTTTTTCTGAAGATTTGGTAATGGATGTCGGCAGGAGGTGACGGGATGTGGAGCTGAAGGAACTGATCAAGGAGGCGTTTGCAGCCAGAGAAAGGGCTTATGCGCCTTATTCCGGTTTTAAGGTGGGCGCGGCATTACTGACCCGGGACGGCAGGGTCTTTCATGGCTGCAATGTGGAAAATGCCAGCTACGGTGCCACCATGTGCGCGGAGCGTACAGCTGTTTTTTCGGCGGTGGCTGCCGGAGAAAGAGAATTTGAAGCCATTGCCATTGTGGGCGGGGAGGCGTCGGGGAGTAGAGATTTATCAGGGAACAGCGAGCCTTCGATGAGCGGCAGGGCATCGAAAAACAGAGGGCCCACGGAGAGTAGAGAGTTTGTTTCCGGGTTTGCGTTTCCCTGCGGAATCTGCCGGCAGGTGCTGTCTGAGTTTTGTTCCCCTTCGTTTAAGGTGATCGTGGCCCGTTCGGCCGGCGATTACCGGGAATTTACTCTGGGCGAGCTTCTTCCGGAGAGCTTTTCCCTTAGAGAGTTATAGGCATTGAAAGATTTCAGAATGATCAGAGAAATCTGATAGATCGGAGAAATCTGATAGATCAGAGAAATCAGAAAGATTGGGAAAGGAACTGAACATGCAGAAAAAACAGGTTTATAATCCGTTTTTACCTCTGAATACCTATATTCCGGACGGTGAGCCCCATGTATTTGGTGACCGGCTTTATCTTTACGGCTCCCATGACCGGGAGGGCGGCCATACCTTTTGTATGGAGGACTATGAGGTTTTCTCCGCACCGGTTCATGACCTTTCCGACTGGCGCTCGGAGGGAGTGATCTACAGGGCGTCTCAGGATCCCATGTACAGCAGGTATCCTTATATGTACGCTCCGGACTGTGTGCAGGGAAATGACGGGCGGTATTATCTTTATTATTGCATGGCCGGCGAGTATGGCGTCGGCGGATACCGGAACCCCATCAGCGTTGCGGTTTGTGACAGTCCTGCAGGAAAGTTTGAATACCTCGGCCATGTCCGGAATAAGGACGGCAGCCTGATGATGCGGTATGTCTGCTTCGATCCGGCTGTAATGAACGATGAGGGAACCATCCGGCTTTATTATGGTACCCAGTATGGCTTTGAGGAAGAGGATGATTTTCTTGTCAGCGGCCATCTGGAAGAAGAAATGGATATGTATGGCCGGACGAGGGAGGAGATCCTTTCCTATCCGGACAGCATTAACGGGCCGATCGGCTGCGTTCTGGAGGAAGATATGCTGACCATCCGGGAAGAGCCAAAGCATATTATTCCCTACCGGGTGAAGGGTACGGACTTCGAGGAGCATCCCTTCTTCGAGGCCAGCTCCATGCGTAAGGTGGGAGAAAAGTATTTTTTTGTCTACTCCTCCTGGCTGAATCATGAGCTTTGCTATGCGGTGAGTGATCATCCCGACAGAGACTTCCGGTTCGGCGGCACCATTGTATCCAATGGTGATGTGGGAATAGCCGGCCGGAAAGAGGAGGAGAGCCTGAATATGACGGGCACCACCCATGGCAGTATTGTGGAGGTAAACGGGCAATGGTATGTGTTCTATCACCGGCTGACCCATAAATCCGATTACAGCCGGCAGGCATGTGCGGAAAAGATCAGCATTACGCCCGAGGGCAGGATTTCCCAGGTGGAGATCACCAGCTGCGGACTGAACGAAGGCCCGCTCAGAGGCGAGGGGGCTTATCCTGCGGTGATCGCCTGCAATCTGACAAATGGCCGGATGCCGCACGGCTGCAACTGCATTTATGCGGAAGAGTTCCCGAATGTAACCAATGCGGGGGATGAACGGTTTATTGCCGGTATTGAAGATGAAACGCTGATCGGATATAAGTATTTTGCGTTGAAGAGTCCTTCATTTCTTTCGGTTCTTGCCCGGGTGGAAACGGATGAAAACCGGGTGGTTTACACCGGCCCCACAAGGATTGATGTGCGAAGCGGCGGAATCGCCGTGAAACCGGCTCCCGGCGATGGCGGGGGCGGAGATGAATTGTTATTGCACCCCCGGTTTGATGTATATATCGCACCTGCCGGCGCGGAAGATAGTTTAACTTTGGCCGGCACAGAAACCGGTATGACATCCGCCGGCGTGGCGGACGGTTTAACTTCGGCTGGCTTGAAAAGCAGTTCAACTTCCGTCGCAGAGGCCTTCGGGGTGAAAATGTATAAAGCGGCAGTGATCCGTATTGCCTCCAATGAAGGGGGTGCTGCAGATGGCTGGGAGTCTTACAGCTCGGATCAGCTTCTTCCACAGGGCGTTTATGCCGTTTATCTGGTTTATCACGGAAGAGAGAAGCTTCAGCTGAAGGAGATCAGCTTTAGTAAAATGACTTATAAAACCGGCTGATTATTTTGCAGTCTTGCAGGGATGTTTAATGCAGTATAACCAGATGATGGGCCGCTCCAGCCGTCGCTTCAGAATGATCTGGATTTCCTCTTTTTTATTGATGGGTTTTACCAGAATAGAGTGGATACGGGCGTTATTTGCGCCCCAGATGTCGGTGAATAGCTGATCGCCGACAAAGAGTGTATTGCCGGGACGAACGCCCATCATCTTCATGGCTTTGATATATCCATCGGGCTTAGGCTTTCCGGCCTTCCAGATGAACTCCACCTGAAGATACTCGTTAAAGGAGTTGACCCGTTCATATTTATTGTTGGAGACCAGGCAGATCTTGAAGCCGATATCCTTCAGGCGCTGCATGAGAGCCTGGCTTCTTTCGTCAGACATGGCGTTATGGGGAACCAGGGTGTTGTCAATATCAAAAAGCACAGCCCGGTAGCCCATGCTGTAATAGGACGCAAAATCTATGGAATATGTGGAATCGTAGTATTCGCTGGGGAAAAGAAATCTGGCCATGTCTGCCTCCTTCCTATATTATTCAAAATTTGTTTCTTCTTCAAGAGAAGCAGTCATATCCGGGCAGTTGTCTTTTTCTACTTCAAGAGAAGCAGTCATATCCGGGTCGGACGTCTCGCCCTCGTGAAAGAAGTGATATACAGCTTCGGCTGACTTCCGGTTCATGCCTTCAGTTTCCGCCAGCTCCTCCAGAGTGGCGTTTTTTACGCCCTCCGCGCTGGAAAAACGGAGCAGAAGTGCCTGCCGCCTTTTGGGACCGATCCCTTCGATATCATCCAGAATAGAATGCACCTGTTCCTTGCTGCGGAGCAGCTTATGGTAGGTGATGGCAAACCGGTGCGTCTCGTCCTGCAGGGCAGTGATCATATGCATGGCCTCGCTGCCTCTGGGGAAGGCGATTTCCCGATCCTTGTAATAGAGACCTCTGGTTCTGTGGTTGTCATCCTTCACCATGCCGCAGACCGGGATCTCTATGCCCAGGCTGTCCAGTACCGTTTCTGCAATATGCACCTGTCCCTTGCCGCCGTCCATCATAAGGATGTCGGGAAAACGTCCGAGACTGTCGTTTGTAAAGCGGCGGGAGAGTACCTCCTTCATGGAAGCATAGTCGTCCGGACCGGTTACGGTACGGAGACGGAATTTCCGGTAGGCGTTACGCCGGGCCTCGCCGTTTTCGAATACCACCATGGACGCAACAGAATGATAGCCCGATATGTTGGAAATGTCAAATGCTTCAAGACGAACCACGCTGGGAAGACCGACGATATCCGCCAGCTCCCGGCAGGCACCGGTTGTCCTCTTTTCATGCCGCCGCATGCGTTCGATATCCTGCTCCATCACCAGCCGGGCGTTATCCTCGGCCAGCTGGAGCATTTTATGCTTTTCTCCTTTTTGCGGAAGGATGATATGGCATTTCTTTTTCCGCCTGTTTTCCAGGAAGGCTGCGGTGAGAGCCGTATCCTCCGGCGGGATATTCAGAAGAACTTCTCCGGGAATATAGGGGGTTCCGGCATAGTACTGATGCAAAAAGGCAGTCATGACCTGGCAGTCTGGTTCATCGGGATCCGTTTCCATATGGTGGGTTTCCCTGCCGATGAGCCGGCCGTCCCGCATGAAGAAAACGGAGAGTACGCTGTCCTTTTCGTTTCTGGCGAGAGCGATCACATCTCTATCCTCTCCGGAGGTGAGATTGATGCGCTGGTGTTCCATGATCGTGGCGATGCTCGAGAGAAGGTCGCGGGTCTTTGCGGCTTTTTCGAACTCCATATCCGCAGCTTCCTGTTTCATCTGCTGTGTCAGTCTGCGCGTTATTTCCTTTGTATCTCCGTCCAGAAAGCGGAGAGCATCCTCAATCTGCTGTCTGTATTCTTCCTGCGAGACCATACCGCTGCAGGGGCCGCTGCATTCCCCGATCTGGTAATAGAGACAGGGACGGTTTTTCCCCATTGTTTTTTCGATATCCCTGGAGCACCGCCGGATCTTAAACAGGCGGCGGACCAGACTAAGGGTATCCTTTACCGCGCTGCGGTCCGTAAAGGGGCCGAAATAGCGGGCGTTATCCCGGCTCATCCTGTGGCTGTACAGGATCCGGGGATAGGCTTCTCCTGTTGTGACGCGAATATACGGATATTCCTTATCATCGGTCATCAGTGTATTATACCGGGGGCGGATCTCCTTGATGAGGTTACATTCCAGAACAAGGGCCTCGAGCTCCGAACCGGTCTTGATATATTCGAAATAGGCAATCTGGGAAACCATTCTCCCGATCTTGGGAGAAAAGTTGTGTCCGAAACCATTGCGGAAGTACTGTCTCACCCGGTTATGCAGATCCACAGCCTTTCCCACGTAAAGAATTTCCTGGGTATCGCTGTGCATCAGATATACCCCGGGCGTATGGGGGAGCTTCGCAAGCTCCGCCTCAATATTGAATTCAGAGGTTTTCTTTTCTTTTTCCATAGCTTTATGTTAACGAATAATCCGGGGATTGTCAATGCAGGCGTAAAGCTGCGTGACACGCTATGAAATATGTGATAAAATATAAATGTTCAGCAGTTTTATAAGCTTGCTTAATAAAAACTGCGGCATGCTTGAATAAAGAGCTGCAGCGAAAATCACATACGAGGAGAAGGAACCCATGACGGAAGAATACAGTGTAAGTCTTACGGATTTTATAAAGAAAATGAATCTGAAAAACCACCTGCCCGAGCTGGATACGGATTCCAAGAAGATCACGGATCCGGATATCAACAGACCGGCGCTTCAGCTGGCAGGTTTTTTCGAGCATTTCGACACCAACAGAGTGCAGATCTGCGGTAATGTAGAGCATGCTTATCTGGCTGATATGCATACCCGGGAGGAAAATGTGGAGATCTTTGACAAGATGTTCAGCTTTCCCATTCCCTGTATGGTCTTCTGCCGTGGGATCGAGCCATACGATTTTATCCTGGAGGCTGGCAGAAAGCATAATATTCCGGTTCTGACCAGCGACGCCACAACCTCATCCTTTGTGCATGAATCGGTTCGCTGGCTCCATGAACAGCTGGCACCGAGGATTTCCATCCACGCCGTTCTTGTGGATGTTTTCGGCGAGGGGGTTCTTATCATGGGGGACAGCGGCATTGGTAAATCCGAGGCGGCTCTGGAGCTGATCAAGCGCGGGCACCGTCTTGTGGCGGACGATGTGGTGGAGATCAAGAAGATCAGCGATGACCAGCTCATTGGTCAGTCGCCGGAGATCACACGTCACTTTATCGAGCTCCGCGGTATCGGTATCATCGATGTGAAGACCATGTTCGGTGTCGAGTGCGTTAAGATCTCCCAGCAGATCGATCTGGTCATCAAACTGGAGGAGTGGGACAAGGATGCCCGCTACGACCGTCTGGGCCTGAACGATCAGTATGTGGAATTTTTGGGCAACAAGGTGACCAGCCATTCCATCCCCATCCGGCCCGGCCGGAACCTGGCCATCATCGTAGAGTCGGCTGCCGTCAACCACAGGCAGAAGAAGATGGGCTACAATGCGGCGCAGGAGATGTATAAACGTGTAACAGAAAACCTGCAGATCAAGACAGGTATCTGATAGAAAAAGAAACGGTAGGAGGAAATCAGAATGTCAAAGTATGTATTTGGTGTGGATATCGGCGGAACGACGGTAAAGATCGGTCTCTTCTCCAAGGAAGGTGAGCTTCTGGATAAGTGGGAGATCACCACGAGAAAGGACGAAGGCGGATCATACATTCTTTCGGATATTGCTGCATCCGTAGAGGCAAAGCTTGCTGAAAAGGAGATCAGCAAAGAAGATGTTCTGGGTGTCGGCATGGGCGTTCCCGGACCGGTGAAGGATGATGGTACGGTGATCAAGTGCGTAAACCTCGGCTGGGGTATCTTTAATGCGGCAGAGGCACTTTCCGACCTTCTGAAGCTGCCGGTCAAGGCCGGAAACGATGCCAATATGGCTGCTCTCGGTGAGATGTGGCAGGGCGGCGGCAAGGGTCATAAGAATGTTGTCTGTGTAACCCTGGGAACCGGCGTCGGCGGCGGCATCATCATCAACGGCAAAATGCTTGCCGGCGTGAACGGTGCGGGCGGTGAGATCGGTCATATGACCATCGATACCGATGAGCAGGATATGTGCAACTGCGGTAAATGCGGATGCCTCGAGCAGTATGCCAGCGCAACAGGCATTGTGCGGATGGCGAATAAGTTCCTGTCTGAAAGCGATAAGCCCTCACGCCTTCGCGAGATTCCTTACATTTCTGCCAAGGAGATCTTTGATTCCGCAAAGACCGGTGATGTGATCTCCCTTAATCTGGTGGAAGAGCTGGGCAGAAGGCTTGGCTTTGCGCTTGCTTCTGTGGCCTGCGTCGTGGATCCCGAGGTATTCGTGATCGGCGGCGGCGTATCCAGGGCGGGAGAGATCCTGACGGATACGGTGAAGAAGTATTATCAGCAGTATGCCTTCCATGCCTGCAAGAATACGGGCTTTGAGCTGGCGAAGCTGGGGAACGACGCCGGCATGTACGGCGGCGCCTGCGCTGTCCTTGCATGACAGCTTGCCGCATGGCCTGTGCAGTCCTTGCATGACAGCTTGCCGCATCGCCTGCGCTGTCCTTGCATGACAGCTTGCCGCATAGCCTGCGCTGTCCTGCGTAACTGCAAAATCGTTTCGTCAAAATGACAGAAAAGAACAGATAAATCTGTTAAAATTCTATAAATATTCCATTGAAAAAAAAGGCTTTATCATGTACCATTATTCATGTTACATGTGTGAAGCCTTTTTTTGGAGTCCATATGATCGTTTTAGAAAATGAATTAATGAAGAACCATACAACCTTCCGGGTGGGCGGACCTGCCAGGAGGTATATGATCCCCGAGACCTTAGGTGATGTCCAGAAGGTCATCTTTTTGTGTCAGGAGTCCGGCGAACCGCTTTATGTTGTGGGAAACGGAAGCAATCTTCTGGTGTCCGATTCCGGCATTGACGGAACGGTGATGGAGCTGGGCGATCATTTTGCCAAAATAACCAGAGAAGATAACCTGGTCTATGCTGAGGCAGGTGCCAGGCTTTCCCAACTGGCCGGCTTTGCCATGCGGAATTCACTTGCAGGCCTCGTGCCGGTTTCCGGTATTCCCGGAACGGTCGGAGGCGCAGTTGTGATGAATGCCGGCGCTTATGATGGTGAGATATCCGATTACCTGGAATATGCGGATGTCCTGACAGGCGGAGAGCTTGTCCGCTATGAAAAAAAGGATATGCATTTTTCCTACCGGCACAGTGCGGCTATGGAGCAGTCCATGGTTGTTGTGGGGGCCGGCTTTCTGCTTCCCGATGGTGATCCTGCTGCAATTGCGGATGAGATGAAGGCTCTTGCAGGAAGACGCAGGGAAAAACAGCCTCTGGAGTATCCCAGCGCAGGTTCCACCTTTAAACGGCCTGAGGGTCATTTTGCAGGAAAGCTGATCATGGATGCAGGTCTTGCCGGCTTCCGGATCGGCGGCGCCTGTGTATCGGAAAAGCATTGCGGCTTTATCCTGAATCAGTTTGACGGAACAGCGCAGGATGTTTATGACCTGATCATTCATGTGCAGAAGACGGTAATGGAAAAATTCGGGGTGCTCCTTGAACCGGAGGTACGGATTCTGGGAGAATTCAATTAACCGGAATTTTAAAGAATAAGGCAGGAGGGACAGCGTGAGATTTTTGATCGTAACAGGCATGAGCGGCGCCGGGATATCCACAGCTCTGAATACTCTCGAGGATTCAGGCTTTTTCTGCGTGGATAATCTTCCTGTTCTTATGATCGAAGCCTTTGCGAATATTTCCCGGGATTCGCACTTTACCCATGATAATGTGGCAATCGGAATTGATATCCGGAACGGGGCGGCTCTTGAGGATCTGAGATCTGTCCTGGAGCGTCTGCGGGAGGATAAATTCCACTATGAGATCCTCTTTCTGGAGGCCTCAGACGAAACGCTGGTCAGAAGATATAAGGAAACCAGAAGAGAGCATCCTCTGGCAAGAGGAAGGCGTCTCATTAACGGGATCGCGGTAGAAAGAGAGACTGTAAGCTTTTTGAAGCAGCTTGCGGATTATACCATCGATACCTCCAATCTCTTATCCAGGGATCTGAAGCTGGAGGTGGAACGGGTGATCAGGAGCGAGGCCTCTTATTCCAACCTGATCGTGAACGTGATGTCCTTCGGCTATAAGTTCGGTATACCGCAGGACGCGGACCTGGTCTTTGATGTCCGCTTTCTTCCGAACCCTTATTATCTGCCTGAACTGAGGAAAAAAACAGGCAACGATCCGGAGATCAGGGATTACGTCATGCAGGGCGAGGAGGGGAAAACCTTTCTGACCAAGCTGGGAGACCTGATACGGTTCCTTCTTCCGCAGTACGTGAAGGAGGGCAGACATCAGCTGGTGGTGGCGATCGGCTGTACCGGCGGAAGGCACCGCTCGGTTACTGTAGCCAACCAGCTCTGCGACGAGCTTTCCGGTCTGCCGTATTCGGTGATCTGTTACCACAGGGATATTCGTATTGACAGTTATGTGAAAGGGGAGGACTGATGTCCTTTTCATCTGATTTGAAAGAGGAGCTTGCGGAGAATACAAGCCGCGCGCTCCATTGCCGGCTGGCCTGTACGGCCGGAATGATGACCGGCAGAGGAAGGGTGAGCGACGACGGCTCGTTATCCTTCCGTTCGGAAAACAGTCATGTGGTGGAATGCTTTGAAAAGCATATCCGGCTTTTGTTCGATGAACGGCTTTCCGGAAAGCTGCTCCACGAGACCGATGAACGAGGCAGATTTGTTGTACGGATCAGGGATGAGGAGCTGGCCGGTCAGCTGCTTCTCCGGTGCAAGCTTCGCAGGGAGGATAAGTATTTCTGCCCGGACGGCATCCTGACAGAGAGGCTTTGCTGCAAGAAAGCGTTTATCTGCGGAGTATATATGGCAGCAGGGGCTGCGGGTAGTCCGGAAAAAGCATATCAGCTGGAGATCAGGCTGCGAACAGACCGGCAGACCGATTTTACCGCCGGGATCCTCCGGGATCTGGGGATAAATCCCAAGCAGCTTTCCCGGTGCAGCGACAGCGTGATCTATATGAAAGAAGGAAATGCCATTTCGGACTTCTTCGCCATGCTGGGCGCCTCCCGGGCAATGATGGAATTTGAGAATATACGGATCATGAAAGATATCCGGAATGATATCAACCGGGAAGTGAACTGTGACACGGCCAACAGCAAAAAGACTGCTGTGGCGTCAAAACGGCAGAGGGAGGATATTCTTCTGGTGATGCATTCTCCTGCGTGGGAGGGGCTTCCGGAGCATTTGAAGGCAGCCGCCGAGGCAAGGCTGAACATGCCTGACCTTTCGCTGGCTGAGCTGGGTGAAACGCTTGATCCGCCTGTGGGTAAATCGGGTATCCGTCACAGGCTGAATAAGATAAATGAAATAGCAGATACCATAAGGAAAAAGGAGTCGAAATCATGACAACGAAAAAGTTTACTGTTCAGCTTCCCAATTTTGTTGAGGCCCGTCCCGTGGCTGAGATCGTGCAGACAGCAAGCCAGTATGAGAGCGAGATTTACCTTATTTCTGGAACCAAAAAGGTAAATGCAAAAAGCATCATGGGAATGATGAGTCTCGGCCTTTGCAATGATGAGGAAATTGAGATCGAAGCAAACGGTTCTGATGAAACGCAGGCAACAGAGGCGCTGATCAGATATATGGGCTCGGTTGCATAGGTTTTTTCTTGCCTTGATTTTTCAAGTGTGATACAATATCTCTGTGTAACTTACATAAACACTTACATGTGGAGGTATGTGATCCTATGGGTCTTTTCAGCAGTTTGAAAAATATGTTCAGCGGTCAGAAAAAGTCCAGCAAGAGTTCTGTTGAACTTCAGTATGACAAGGCAATGAACTATTTTGATAATGCCAACGGAGAGGATGGTGTAAAGATCCTCGAGGGTATTGTGGATATCGGTATCAACGATGCCCAGTATAAGCAGTTCGGACTGGATGCTCTGCAGGTCATTGCGGAGTATTATGAGAATGGCTCTTATAAGAATGCAAAAACAGAAAAGAACGTGGGCAAGGCGGCAGCTTATGTGGAAAAGTATGCCAATCTGACCAATGACGGTGAGTCAATCTACCGTGTGGCCAAGATGTATCTGGAAGCGCAGAATTTTTCCAAAGCCATCACCTTCTTTGAAAAGGCTGCGGTTGCCGGGATCAAGCCTGCATATATGAATCTGGGATCGATCTATGAGAACGGTCTTTCCCGGGTGGATGAATATGGAAACCGGAGTGAGTTCGTGGTTCCTGTGGATCTGGAACGGGCAAAGTCCTGGTATGGCAAGCTGGCCGATCAGGGCGATGAAAAGGCCAAAACTGCCTTTGACCGCGTGGATTATGCCATGAAGCATACCGATTCCATCGAGTTCGAGGAAAAGGACAGACTGTATACGGAGATTGCCGAGAAGAGGAAGGAAAAGGGCAAGGAGCCCCGCTATAAGGCAATTGACCCGGCCAAGCTGCAGTATCAGTATACATATGTGCATAATCAGGTGGATGGTTACATCCACAAACTTCCCAAGGACTGGGTAAAGACCATCAATGAGGAAACGGACGAAGAGTATTATGCCCCCAGCATGACCTATAAGGATTTCGAGATGTATGTTTCCTACGACAGCATCCCCAGAGATTCCAAGAAAACGCTGGAGAATTATCTTCGCTACTGCAATGATGCTTTCGATGAAGAGCTTACACTGAAGTCCTATATCACAGAGTATTCCGACGGTATCTGCACAACGTTCTACCACAAGGGAATGGATAAGGGTATTGTTACCTTTGCCTTTTACAATGGACGCCGGCTGGCCTGCATGCGTTTCGTGTGCGCGACCATGGAGATCATTGAGCAGTATGAGGAGATCATCTTCGAGACCGCCAATTCCTTTGCCTTTGTAGCGCCGACCCGTGTCAGTGACCAGAGTCTGAACCGGAAGGATAATCAGTATTACAGCGAGGCAGTTTACTGCTATTATCTGGAGGATTACGAGGGTGCCATGAACGCCGCAAAGCAGGCACTGAAGCTTGGCTCCATAAAGGCCAGCTACCTTCTGATCGACCTCTACTACGATCCGGATTCTCCGTATCGTGACATTGATAAGACCATCAGCTACGCGCAGCAGCTGTTTGAAGCTACCAAGGATCCGGATCTGGCTTTCCTGATCGGTAATATTTATGACCAGGAAAGAAAGGATTACATGAAGGCGCTCAACTGGTACGAGGATGCATACCGTCTTGGCCATAAGCGTGTTCCCTTCTATCTTGGCCGGTTCTATTACTATGGTCTTCTTCGTACGGGACGTGACGGTGAGAAGGCTCTCCGTTATTTCCAGGAGGCACAGAAGAACGGTATTATCGAGGCGGATGCATATATCAAGGATATTAAGGATCTGCACGGCGAGAATCTGCAGTCCGCATGCGAAAAATGGGAGCGTGCCGTACAGGCCGGCAGCGCTGCTACCGCGCTGAAGGTTGCCCTCATGAAGCAGGCGCAGGTATTCTATATAGCCAGCGATTATGAGATTGAAAAGGCCTTCCTTGAGGCTCTTGGTCTGGGCAGCACACAGGCGGCCTATGAGCTGGGTAAGATTTACGAAAGACAGGAGGCTTCTCCTAACTTTGAAGGCGAGAAAAAGAGTCTTTCCTATTTTGAAAAGGCTTATGATAAACAGTATGACGGCTTTGATAAGGAAAACCTCTTCAAGGTGATCAGGTACAAGGAAGAAAAGGGCGCTACAGAGGAGCAGCTGATCCAGCTGTATCTCGAGAATGCCAAGATGGCTTATGTGCCTGCTGTTGAGAAGGTTACCGAGCTGGTTCGTTACAGGACGCCGCAGATCACCGAGCTCTATGAAGCGCTTATGGAGCAGGCAGAGGGTGGAGATGATGCAGCCATTATCTCCATGTTCAAGATGGAGAAGACCTATCCCGATCTGGTCATCAAAGAGCCTACACATGAACAGAAGGTAATTGAGAATAAATTCTTCCGTCTGCTTGTTCCCCGTGAGTGCAGCGCGACCATTAACGATGACGGCGGTACCATTAAGCTGGCCGATTCCGTGATCGAGTTTGCGGTTGCCGAGCTTCCGGTAAAGGTAGAGAGCGAAGAGGATTACCTGAAGATTTACAAGCTGATCCTTTCCGAGTATCTGCCGGATGATAATGCTGATGTCATTATCGCCAACTCAAGGATGATCGGTTCCGGCATGAAGGAGCAGAAGGATAATGTATTCTCCTTCAGTATCCTGATGATCAGCTCCAAGAACCAGTATCTGTTTAAGCTCAGCTCCCGTGACAGACGGCAGATGATCTCCTTCAAGGGTGAAGTGACCAAGATTGCCAAGTCTCTTGTTGAGACGGGAGAAATCTATGTGGCAACCGACGGCAACAGAAGAGATATCGGCCTTTCTGTTCTGCTGAAGGCAAACGAGGGCGGTTTCCTTTCCATCGGTAAGACAGGGGAGTAAAGCTGCGTTTATCTCCCGGTAAGACAGAAAAAAAGTATATAGCTGCTTCAGGGCAGGGGGAAGTTCCCGACCGGCGGTAAAGCCCGCGCGTGCATTTGCACATGATCCGGTGAGATTCCGGGGCCGACAGTACAGTCTGGATGAGAGAAGCAAGGAGTATCACGCCGGGATTATCCTGCGTGTAAAGTAAGTGCCCTGGAGTTTTTCCGGGGCATTTTCTTGCGCGATGTTGTTCTATGTTCGAGTGCTGAAAGCATAGTCCCCGAACACGACAGCGATTTTCTGAAATCTTCCAAAAACCTTCTGAAAGCACCATCGCTCGACTTTAACTCGCTCCCACGCCCTTTTCCAATGTCGGCACCTCCGCCGGTGCCTCCTCATTGGAAGGCGTGTCCGCTCAGACACAACCGCTCGCGAGGTGCTTATACGAAGCTTTTTGTTCGATTTCTACGAAAATCGGTCTATCGTTCGGATGACTATACTTTCATCCCTCGAACGATAACAACTGCAAAAATGAACGTTATTGACTGGGTCGATAGTATGTGGCCTTAATGTGAGATGATCAGTGGATAATATGACGAATGAAATACAGGAAAAGTACATGCGGCGTGCCATAGAGCTGGCGAAAAAGGGCAGAGGCTTTGTGAATCCCAACCCACTGGTGGGAGCCGTCATCGTTAAGGACGGCCGCATCATAGGCGAAGGATACCATACCCGGTATGGTGAGCTGCATGCTGAACGAGAAGCATTGAAAAGCCTGAGGGAGTCAGCAGAAGGGGCAGATATCTACGTGACCCTGGAGCCCTGCTGCCATCATGGAAAACAGCCTCCCTGCACGGAGGCAATCGTGGAAAGCGGAATACGCAGAGTGTTTGTGGGTTCCCCGGATCCGAACCCGCTGGTAAGGGGGAAGGGGCTTAAATTCCTGCGAGAGCATGGTATTGAAGTATTTACCGATGTTCTCCGGGAGGAATGCGATGCGCTGAATCCGGTATTTTTTAAGTATATTACCAGGAAAATTCCATATGTGATCTATAAATATGCCATGACTCTGGACGGGAAGACCGCCTGTTACACAGGAGATGCTAAATGGGTATCCAATGATCTGTCAAGGAATTTCACCCAGGACATGCGCGGAGAGTGCATGTCGATCATGGCGGGCATCGGCACGGTCCTTGCGGATGATCCGATGCTGAATGCCAGAAAGGAAGGACTTAGACAGCCGGTTCGCCTGATCTGTGATTCGGGGCTCAGAATTTCCGCTGAATCCAAGCTGGTACAATCCGCCGGAGACTATCCGCTTTGGATACTGGCATCGGAAAATCTTTCAGAAGAAGGGAAGAGGAAAAAAGCGCAGCTGGAGGCATCCGGAGCTGAGGTGATCCTGCTCCCGGAAGAAGGTTATGCCAGCGGGATGTCCGGGGAAGAAAGTAGGGGGGCAGAACCCCCGGAAGGATCGCAGAAAGAGTACGGAGCAGGAGCACCGGCAGATGTTATCAATGTAAGAACAGGGCGGCTCTCTCTTACGGCTGCTCTTCGTGTTCTGGGAGAACGGGGAATCGACAGCATCCTTCTGGAGGGAGGCGGAACCCTGGCGTGGAGCTTTATGGAACAGAATCTTATAGATGAAATCCGCGTCTTTATCGCCCCAAAGTTATTCGGCGGGGAAAATGCAGCTTCGCCTGTTAGAGGTGAAGGCATTGACAAGGCGGCTCTGGCGCCGGCCTTTCATCCTGTGGAGTCGAGGTGGCTGGGCGAGGACTTATATGTGAGGTATGTGAAGGATGTTTACAGGGATCATTGAAGCGGTTGGTGAGGTGAAAGCAGTTCGCCATGGACCGAAATCTGCGGCATTGGAGATTCTTTCGCCAACGCTGATGAACGGCATGAAGCTTGGAGACAGCGTGGCGGTGAATGGCGTATGTCTTACGGCAAGAGAAATCCGTTCTGATGGATTTGCTGCAGATGTGATGGCGGAAACCCTGCGCCGCAGCTCGCTTGGCGAATTAAAAAACGGAAGTTATGTAAACCTGGAAAGAGCCATGCAGCTGGGATGCCGTTTTGGCGGACATATTGTGGCCGGGCATGTAGATGGCACAGGCGTCATCACCGGCTTTAAGCGAGAGGATGTGGCGGTCTGGGTCACCATAAAGGCGGATCGGAAGGTTATGCGGTATATCATCGAAAAGGGCTCTGTCGCCCTTGACGGCGTGAGTCTGACTGTGGCGGAGGTTCTGCCGGACAGCTTCCGGGTTTCTCTCATCCCGCATACGGCAAAGGAGACCACCTTGCTGGATAAAAAGGTGGGCAGCCGGATCAATATCGAGAACGACATGATCGGTAAATATGTGGAACGCCTCCTGGCCTTTGGTCGAATGGAACCGGATCGGAATGCCGGTATGCAGGGTCTGTTTGGCACCGTGGATGATATGCAGTCCGGAAATACAGGCTCCGGGGGTAATATGCAGCCCGGAAATACAGGCTCCGGTGGACTCAGTCTTGAAACCCTGGCCGAGAACGGCTTCCTGTAGAATCCATCAGGAATCCGTTTGAGTATGGGAAATCTCCGGTGTTTTGCATTACTCTTGCTGAAAGGTTATGGGGATATTATCATAAAAGAAGGAGACGGAAATGAACGATTATACGCTGAATGAGATAGATGAAATACTGGAGGATATGCGTCAGGGGATTCCTGTTGTGATCATGGATGATGAAAACCGTGAGAACGAGGGGGATGTGATCTTTGCGGCTGAGTTCGCCACCACCGAGAACGTCAATTTTATGGCAAAATATGCAAGAGGGCTGATTTGTATGCCTATGTCGCAGGAAATCTGTGAAAGGCTGAAGCTGCCCCAGATGTGCATTGTAAATACCGATAATCACACAACTGCCTTTTCCGTATCCATAGATCATGTGAATACTACTACAGGTATCTCGGCAGAGGAAAGAGGCATCACGGCCAGGGAGGCTGCCCGTCCGGATGCGAAGCCGGCCGATTTCCGCCGGCCGGGACATATGTTCCCGCTGCAGGCCAGGGAAGGCGGCGTAATTGAGCGCCCCGGACATACGGAGGCGACTGTCGACCTTTGCCGTCTTGCGGGACTCGAGCCGGTGGGACTTTGCTGCGAGATCATGAAGGATGATGGTACCATGGCAAGGCTGCCGGATCTTGTGCTTTTTGCACGCGAGAACAATCTGAAGATTTCCACCATTGAAAAGCTTATCCAATACAGAAAAGAACATGAGGTATTTGTGGAGGAGGTATCTGCTGCCAAGCTTCCGACAAGGTACGGTGAATTCATTATTCACGGCTTCATCAATAAGCTGAACGGGGAACATCATGTTGCCCTTACGATGGGGAAAATTGATGATGGAGAGCCTGTGCTTGTCCGCGTGCATTCTGAATGCCTTACCGGAGATGCCTTCGGCTCTGCGCGTTGTGACTGCGGACAGCAGCTGGATGCGGCCATGAAGAAGATTGCAGCAGAGGGCCGGGGAGTTCTCCTTTACATGCGACAGGAGGGCCGGGGCATTGGCCTGATCAATAAAATCCGCGCTTACAAGCTGCAGGATGAGGGACTGGATACAGTTGAGGCGAACGTGGAGCTCGGATTCCCCGCTGATGCCCGTGATTATACGATCGGTACCCAGATCCTCGTGGAGCTCGGCGTTCGGAAAATGCGTCTTCTTACTAACAACCCGGATAAAATCTACGGACTTGCCGGATATAATCTGGAGATCACGGAACGCGTTCCCATTGAGGTTGCGGCATCCGCTTATGATGCTTTTTATCTGAAGACCAAAAAAGACAAGATGGGGCATATGCTGAATCTGGATTAAGTGTTTGTTGGCCCCCGTATAAAGAACGGGGTGAATTGAGGATTGGACATGGAAGCTGAACAGAATAAAGAAAAGTCCGGGAAAAGCAAAATACGAAAGCGTATCCTCATCACGGTATTGATCATCCTTTTGCTGGCGCTTTCTGCTGCCGGGATTTACCTCATGACATATTATCATGCGAATGACCGGGCGAAGGAAGCGCTTCAGTCGGATAAAAGTGTGCAGGTTGAAAAAACGGATTACGGCTGGTATTTTGACGGCCCCGGTAAGGATGATGCTCTGGTTTTTTATCCAGGTGCGAGAGTGGAGGAAACGGCATATGCGCCATTCCTGCATCTTCTTGCAGAAAGAGGACTTGATGTATGTCTTGTTAAGATGCCTTTCCGGATGGCTGTTTTCGGAAAAAACAAGGCAACGAATGTGATGAAGCAATACAGCTATAAAAACTGGTATATAGGGGGACATTCCATGGGCGGCGCAATGGCGGCAAGTTATGCCTCCGCGCATAGCGGTAAACTGAAAGGCGTAATCCTGTGTGCAGCATATACAGTGGACCGGCTGGATGATTATTTGCAGGTGATTTCTGTTTATGGAGACCGGGACCGTGTGATCGACCGGAAAAAGCTGGAAAAGGGGCGGGAGCTTTCTCCCGACAGTATGGCAGAGTATGAGATTCCGGGCGCAAATCATGCCGGCTTTGGTGATTATGGAAGCCAGAGAGGCGATGGAAAGGCGGAAATCCCGCCGGAGGAGCAGCAGAGACTGGCGGTGGAATTTATAATACGTAATTTAAAATAATGGTAACTGTCAGCGGATGCTTCAAAAACTTGCTGGACGTCCGCGCACGTAATGCGGTTTTTTACAAAGAAATTACTCACGAGGAGGAAAAAAATGAAGAAGCTGGAAGGAAAAGTAGTCGCAGAAGGAATGAAGGTAGCCATTGTGGCTTCCCGGTTTAATGAATTTATTGTGCAGAAACTGGTGGGCGGCGCTGTGGATGGTCTGGTAAGACATAATGCGGCGGAAGAGGATATTACGCTGGCCTGGGTACCCGGTGCATTTGAAATTCCGCTGGTTGCCAAGAAGCTGGCAAAAAGCGGAAATTATGACGCCGTGATCTGTCTGGGGGCTGTGATCCGGGGCGAGACCAGTCACTATGATTATGTATGCGCAGAGGTTTCCAAGGGCATTGCGCAGGTAGAGCTGGAATCCGGAATCCCGGTCATGTTCGGCATCTTAACAACAGATACCATCGAACAGGCTGTACAGCGCGCCGGAAGCAAGGCGGGAAATAAGGGCTATGACTGTGCGCTCGGTGCCATTGAGATGGTCAACCTGATGCGGGCAATCTAAATGAATCCTTTTCATATGAATCTTTTGTTTTTTGATATTGACGGGACACTGATCACAGATGATGATGAGCACTTTTTTCCGGAGGATGCCAGAGAGGCTCTGCGGATGGTGCAGGCGGCCGGAAATAAGATTTTTATCAATACGGGAAGAGTGTTCAGTAATGTGGAGACGCACATCCGGCAGGGCTTTGACGGACTGGTGTGCGGCTGCGGAACGGATATCCGAATCGGCAAGGAATGTGTTTTCCGGCATACCTTCCCGCGGGATTTTTGTGTTATGATCGCAGAGGCATGCCGCAGGTATCGGTTTTCCGGGCTGTTTGAGCATGCGGAGCATACCGCCATTGATACGGAGGTGGAGCTCGGAGACAGATCCAAGCTGGTGGAATACTTTCAGCAAAACGGACGCCGGCTCATTACGGATATTTATGATCCGGATTTTACCTTCGATAAATTCTCTGCCTTCTACGATGAAAAGAGCGATGTGGATGGGTTCCGTACATATATTTCGGAGTGGTTTCATTATATTGACCGGGAAGGAAACTTCTGCGAAATAGTGCCAAAGGGATTTTCCAAGGCAAGCGGGATTCAGTTTCTGCTTGACTATTACGGTCTGGATAGGCATAATACCTATGTGTTTGGAGACGGAAACAATGATCTGGAAATGCTCCGTTTTTCTCCCCATTCCGTTTGCATGGGACTTGGCTCGGAGGATGCGAAGAAGGCAGCGGACTTTGTCACGGCTGATGTACGGGAGGGCGGCCTTCGGAAAGCTATGGAGCATTACGGTCTGATCTGACTTCCGGCATTATTATTACACATTAATCAGGTAACAGAGATGAGATATTACGATGGAAAAGGACCGGAGCCGGAATGGCGTCCGGCAGACAATCAGGAGAATGATCAGGAAAACCGGGATGCATCCGGTAGTTTTGGCGTGAATCCATCCATGCGGATTCTGGAACAGGGGAGAAGTGCGGTTATGCATCCGGTACGGCTTCCCGGGCTGGGATCCCTTCCGGGAAAGAAATTTGCCGGATATTCCTTTGCGCTTCTAACTCTGGTCAGCGTGGTCATCTATGTGATCCCTATGATCGCAGCCATTATCGGTTTTGGAGGTTTCGAAAAGCTTTTTAATGAAAAGATCCCGGAAATCCATGTGGAAAACGGAGTTTTGACTGCAGAGGACCGTTTCGAAATGGCCGTTCCCAATATGCATGTGGTGATCGATACCAGTGAAGAAGCCGGCGCTTTACCGGATACGGATACCGGCGGACTTTATCTGATTTTCGGCAGCAGGGAATACCGCCTTACGATACTGGAGACTGCGGGAAGCCAGAGAGTATCGCAGAATTTTCTGGTCGGCAATATTTCGGATATTCTGCCCGATGGAACGGTCCGGAGCGATCTGGAAAAGATCACGCCTGCCATTTATGTGGCGCTGTTTCTTACATGGGTCATTATGATCTTTGGTCTCTACATCCGCTATTTCTTCATGGCGCTGATCTATATGCTCTTTACGGTTCCGCTGGTCAGAAGAAGCGGCCTTGCCCTGACAAACGGCGAAATCTTCCGTATGTGTTTTTACGCGGAGACAACAGGTATTCTTCTGGTCAACATAAATATGGCCACAGGGCTTTTGCCGGGGGCCATAGTATCTGTTGCGGGCATGATCATTACCTGCGTATATATCTTTAAATCCATGAAGGAGTATATCCGTCCGGCGTCTGAGGACTGAACCGGCTGATTCACTTCCCTCTTGTTCGTGCTGATGTATTTTGGGCGATGCATTTCTTTGATGCTGCATTCCCTGGATTTTTTTCGTAATTGGTTCCGTTATGGATTTAACGAGAACCGGCAATCAGCTCCCGGATCTCATCCGGTGACATGCGGGTCATGCAGGCATTCTGATAAGAGGGGTTTTCTGTGACATCCCTGCCCAGAAAACCGGACGGCGTATAGGACTCGGCAGCCTCTTTCGAGGGGAATTCCACTTCCGCAAGAACGAGACCATCCAGAATGCCATGAAAGACATCCAGCTCGATCGTGAGTCCGTCCTTTTCCGGGATCAGATAGCGGGTCTTTTCGATCACATGACCCTCAGCTTTCCTCAGGAGATTATCATATTCTTCGGTTGTGAGGAGCATTTCATATTCTTCCCGTTGAAGGAGTCCTGCGGATTTGATCGTCAGGATCCTTTTTTCGTTTGACCGGCGAATCCGGATCACGGGCCGTGTGGAGATGTAAGCCTGGGAGATTTCCTTTCTGGTAAGCCCCTCAAGCGGCGGAAGCGTTTTGACCAGAAATTTTCTTTCGATTTCCATAGATTAATCCTTTCCGGCTCCTTCGAAAAGAAGCATATAAGCCTGATGATAAAACTGCATTTCTTTTACAGCGCCGTGAATGTTTCTGCATCGCCTGCCGAACTGAGCCGGGTGCAGATTTATTATAACAGAATTATCTCTTGACGTCAGAAAAAAGTTGAACGATAATGGTAATGTTCGTGATTATTCAGAAACCGGTATGTGAAGGATGCTTCCTGCCGGATGCGATCGAGGTGCTTCATGCAGACAGAAAAACAGATAGCGGACAGGGTGCGGGAGCTGACAACGCTCTGCCTGGCTAATTCTATTCAGAATGCCCTGACGGTTCAGCTTGGATCCGACTGGTTCCGTTATTTTAAGCAGGAGGAATGTGCGTCCTCCAACAATAATCCCATAATCAAAAACAGCCAGAACAGCATATTTGAGTGTGACTTTCAGGCTCTTCTGAAGCTGCTGCGCTTCCGTATGTCCTACCGGATCTATATTCTGGATTATTACTATCCGGGAAAGAGCAGGGAGTACGATAAGGGAAGTCCTTTTGATAATCTGTTGTTCCGGCTCATCAATTTCTACCGGAATCAGATCGATGCCCATCAGAAGGTTATGGATATTTCCGAATATGACACTGTGCATATGACAAATCCCTTTGCCTATGGATATCAGGATGCCATCCAGGATATGAAGCAGCTGACCCGGATCTTCCGCAGTGTGCAGGATAAAAGGGGTGTTTCCTATTATGACCGGGTAAGTGAGCTGGAAGAGGAATACAACCTGCTGAAAAACCTGACCTATATCCCGGTTACGGACATCATTTCCCGGGAAATGCCGGATGTGGCCTATGAGGAAGCGGTAGCGGCTATTTGCGAGGCCGGGATCCGGGTGGAGAATTTCCAAAACCATCTTTCTGTGGTATCCGGTAATTATCCGGAGACAATCCAGCTTCTTCAGCGCGTTTTGCGGCAGCGGGATATGGAAGGAAGAAGCATCAGGGATGAACAAAAGGGGATCTCCCCTGTCTGGCTGATCCTTGGCTCCTTAGCCGGGCTTGGCGTTGGCTTCCTGATCGGTTTTGTGATCTGACAGTAACTAATACCCGGACTACCCGGGAGAAAGGAGAGAATCCAATTATCAACTGATATTGGATTATCGTGAAAATATGAGTAAGGTATATGTTCTTCTTGCTGATGGATTTGAAGAGGTTGAGGCTCTGACACCGGTGGATCTTCTGCGGAGAGCCGGGGCAGAGGTGATCATGGTTTCCGTTACCGGAAAGAGAGTTGTGACAGGTGCACGCCGGATTCCCGTACAGGCGGACTGTCTGCTGGGCGAGGAGGGGGATGGCGATATGGTGATCCTTCCCGGCGGAATGCCCGGCACGATTCATCTGAAGGAGCATCCGGGCGTAAGAAGTCTGGTACAGAGCTATGCTGACAGCGGAAAATATGTTGCGGCGATCTGTGCGGCTCCCACGGTGCTTGGCGATATGGGACTTCTCCGGGGGCGTCATGCCACCTGTTATCCGGGGATGGAGGATGGCCTTACCGGCGCAGTTCCGGAGATTTCTCCTGTTGTGCAGGATGGCAGGATCATCACCAGCCGCGGCGTGGGAACGGCAATTGCGTTTTCACTGAAGCTGATCGAGATTCTTTTTGGTAAGGATAAGGCGGATACGATCGCTTCCCAAATTGTTTACGGCTGAATTCACTGGTTGCAAATCAAGAACATAAGCAAAGAACCTACTAAGAACATAAGGTAAAGAAAAATGATCAGAATTTCCATTGATGAATTATCGAAAATACTAAATGTAAATCCTGTGGCGGGTGAAGGAGCGGACGCGGCATCCCTTTATGTGGATGGCTTCTGTTATGATTCCCGGAAAATCCGCCCTACGGACCTTTTTCTTCCCTTTAAGGGAGAAAATGTGGATGGACATATGTTTATCGGGAAGGCGCTGGCCGTTGCGGATGTATCGCTGACAGAAAATCCTGTGGAACAGCCTTTGGCCGGGAAGGTATACTTTCCTGTGGAGTCAGTCGGCGATGCCATGCAGGAGATTGCTCTTTATATCCGCAATAAGTACATGAAACCTGTGGTCGGCGTCACCGGAAGTGTGGGAAAGACCACCACGAGAGAAATGACTACGCATGTTCTGGAGAGCGGACTCAGGGTATTCCATACAGAAGGCAACCAGAATTCCCAGATCGGCGTTCCCGTGACGCTTTCCGGTATAATGGATCATGAGACTGACTGCGCTGTGATCGAGATGGGGATCAGCGAGGAGGGCGGTATGGATCGTCTCAGCCGTATGGTCCGGCCTTCAGTGGCCATCGTGACCAATATCGGCGTATCTCATATGAAATTTCTAGGTTCCCGGGAGGGAATCCGGAATGAAAAGCTGAAGATCATTTCCCGGATGGATGAAAACGGCGTCCTTCTGCTCAATGCGGATGACCCTCTTCTCTATGCGGTAAAGGACAGTCTTCCGGTAAAGGTGGTCACCTACGGCTTTGGAGAGGATGCGGATATCCGGGCAACGGATATCGTTCCCGAGGAGGGAGGCATCCGCTTTACTGTAACGATGGACGGTGCATCTTCGTCCGTATATCTTTCCGCCGAGGGCGAGCATAATGTGAGAAACGCACTGGCTGCCCTGGGCGCTGCCAGGACACTTGGGCTTTCCCGCGAAGGGGCAGAGGCTTCACTGGCGACCTTCTCCGGATCGCGGCAGAGGGTGGTGCATGCCGGCGGAATGACGATCATCGACGACTCCTATAATGCCAGCCCGGATTCCATGCGGGCGGCGCTTTCCGTTCTTCTTTCCCGTAAGGGAAGAAGGGTGGCTGTTCTGGGTGATATGTTCGAGCTGGGAAAGGATGAGATCGCGCTGCATGAAAGCGTGGGCAGATTTATCCTTGAGGAAGCAGAGAAGGGACGGAAGCTGGATGTTCTGGTAACTGCCGGCCCCATGGCGGATAAGCTGGGAAGGGCTGCCGGAAATGCTGTTCCCGAGATCATTCATTACGAAGATACAGATGAGGCAGAGAAAAAGCTGGCAGACATCCTCAGGGAAGGCGATACGGTTCTGTTCAAGGCTTCCAACGGAATGCAGTTCCGCCGTCTGGTCCGGCTGTTTGAGGAGAGTGGAAAAGAATGAAAATTGCAGTATTTGCAGGTTCCCTGCCGGGTAAGAAGGATGCCTATGTACGGGATGCAGGCCTTCTCGGCCGGTGGATCGCCGGGAACGGGCATGAGCTGATCTACGGCGCCGGAATGGAAGGCATGATGGGAAGGGTGGCCGATGAGGCTCTTTTAGGCGGAGCGGCCGTTACCGGGATCATACCGCAGTTTATGAAGGATGCCGGCTGGTGCAGGGATGGCCTGACGCACCTTATCGTAACGAAGGATATGGCGGAGCGGAAGGACAGGATGGCGGAGATGGCAGATGCCTTTATCGCGCTTCCCGGCGGTCTGGGCACCCTGGAGGAAATCGCAGATGTTATTTCCTGGATGCGGATCGGCTTTTTCGATAAGCCCTTTGTGCTCTTTAACACAGAGGGGTTCTATGACGGGCTCTTCAGCGTGATCAAAGGCTTTGCAGAGGAGCGGTTCATGGATGAGAGGGATGCAGACCGGCTCCTTCTTTCCTGCGACCTTACGGAGATTAATGAATTTATCAATAAAAGGGGTTAGTGCATGGGCTTTATTGAGGAGCTTACCGAACAGAAACTTTTTAAGGCAGCGGTGTATTGCCTGATTGCCTTTCTGATCTTGAAACTTCTGGATCTGGCCTTTTTTGCCAGAAAAAAGAAGAAGGGTGTTTCCAATCTGCAGGATTCGTTTCTGCGCGGCGTTTTCCGCTTCGCAGTCATAGTGATCCTGGTCCTGAATGTACTCAGCCTCTGGGACGGCATGCATAAGTTTGCCAATACCATCCTGATGTCCAGTTCCCTTCTGGTTGTTGTCCTGGGCTTTATCTTTCAGGAGGGGCTCAGCAATATCATTCACGGCTTTATCATCACGGTCTTTAAACCCTTTGATGTGGGTGACCGGATCGAGATGAAGCTGGGAGACAACCGGATTTCCGGTTATGTGATGTCCATGAATCTTCGCCATACCATTGTAAAGAATATCATGGATAAGTCGGAATCCATTATTCCGAACTCCGTGATGGATTCCACGGTGGTGAAGAATCTGACTACGCAGCATGAGGAAAACCGGTATCCGCTTTCGATAGCCATTACGTATGAGGATGCGCAGGATCCGGAAAAGCTGGCTCTGGCGAAAAAGATTCTTTCGGAAACAATCCTGGAGAATCAAAGGACGATAGACCTGAGATCATCAAAAGAAGAGGAACTCTTTATCAATGTGACGCTGGAGGACAGCAGCGTTAACCTTACCTGCTTTGTGGAGACCCAGACGGCGGAGGATAACTATTATGCGGGCAGTGAGATCCGTCAGGCGCTTCTGGCTCGTTATAAAGAAGCGGATATAAGCTTTGCTTATCCGCATATTGAGCTGGTAGGTGATGTAAGGCATTCCTGAATCGGTTATCGATCTGTTCTGTATCCGTTCCGAATTGGCTCTGAATCAGTCCTGAATTTGTGCCTGATTTCTATTTTCACTTGACATGTGTTTGAAAAACAGATACACTTTTCTGTGAAGCTAACGAGCGGTGCGGGTAAGTCCATGCCCGGACCGGTAAAAAAAGGAGGAAGCGAATGGATAATTACGGCGGATACGATCCGAATCAGGGACAGTATGGTCAGGGCTTTGATCCGAATCAGAGTTATGATCCGAATCAGGGTTATGACCCGAACCAGGGAATGGGTGGCGGATACAGCCAGCCGGTTTACAGCGAGCCTGTAAAGCAGAGCGGAAATAACACGGCAAAGATCGTTGCTATCGTTGTTGTAGTCGTGGCTCTGGCAGCTGCAGCAGTAGTTTTCCTGATGATGAACAAGATCAAGGGAACCTATCAGTCACTGCACACACCGATTTCCGTAAGCGGAATGACTGTATATGAGGATATTACACTGGAAATGGATGGTAAGAATTTTACCCTTTCCTATGGTAATGTCGAATATGACGGACAGAGCTATCCGGAACTCTCCGAGTCAATCGAGGGTACGTATAAAAAGAAGGGCAGCAGAGTTACCTTCTATGTAGATGGTAAGGAATTTGATAACGCCGATATCAAAAAGGGTGGCAAGGCGCTTCAGTTCTATGATTCCAACGGAAGCAAGGCATTCATGCTTGAGAAGAAATAATAACAGCTTCAGCCATAGGGTTTCCTATGGCTGATTTTATGTGAGGATAATTGAATGAACTGGAAAGATAATGTGAGGCGTGTGACCCCTTATGTTCCGGGTGAACAGCCGAAGGATAAAAATATAATCAAACTGAATACAAATGAGAATCCATATCCGCCCTGCCCGGGCGCGGAGAAGGTGCTGAACGGCTTTGATGCGGATTCTCTGAAGAAGTACCCGGATCCCAATGTGACGATGCTCAGACAGGCTCTGGCGGACTATCACGGCGTAAGCTTTTCACAGGTATTTGTGGGCGTCGGCTCGGATGACGTACTGGGCACGGCTTTTCTTACTCTGTTTGGCGGAGATAAGCCGGTGCTGTTCCCGGATCTGACCTATTCCTTTTATCCTGTCTGGGCTGAGCTCTACCGGATTCCCTTCCGGGAGATCCCGCTGGATGAAAGCTTTCATATCCGTCCCGATGATTACCGGATCCCTTCGGGAGGCGTGATCTTTCCGAATCCCAATGCACCAACCGGTATCTATGAAAATAAAGAAAATGTGCGTAAGATCCTGGATCAGAATCGTGACGTGGCAGTGATCGTTGATGAAGCCTATATTGATTTCGCCGGAGAGGATGCCAGTGTGCTTTCCCTTTTGCCTGAATATGATAATCTGCTTATTGTCAGAACATTCTCGAAATCCCGGTCTCTGGCAGGGGCAAGAATTGCCTACGCGATCGGAAGTGAGGAGATGATCGACTGCATGCTGGCTATCCGGAATTCCTATAATTCCTATACGATGAATTCGGTTTCCATTGCGGCCGGCACGGCCTCGGTTGAGGATGATGCTTATTTCCGAAATACAGTAAAGAAAATCTGTGATACCCGGGAAAGATTCACCCGGGAGGCCGAAAAGCTTGGCTTTACGATCCTGCCTTCCTCTACGAATTTTGTATTTGCCATGCCGCCGGAAAAATGTCCGGCTGCTGAGCTTTTCCGGATGGCGAGAGAGAAGGGGATCTATTTCCGGTATTTTTCGGCAAAGCGGGCAGAGCCGTATCTCAGGATCACCATTGGAACAGATGAAGAGATGGACCTTGTGCTGGCTTTCTTCCGGGAGGTATATCAAAACTGAACGGCAACATGCTCTTGCTTTATCGAAACATTTTCTTGCTTTGTAGAAAGTATTGACAAAAGATAAATACTGTACTACAATAAGTAAGCCGGTTCGCGTCCGGTATTGCTGTTTTCGTGTGTTCCCGGAATACATTAAGGAGGAACACTTTTATGACGGATTTTTTGTCAGAACAAAATGAAACCATCAGGCATCTTACGGAGATCAGAGACAGACTTCCTGATTATCTTGATATGTCGGATGTGGAAAAAATAGAAATCTGTGAGACGCAGAGGAATAACGGGGTTCTTGTACCCTGTATCCGGGTGTTCTATAAGTCCACCCCTGTCTCACCCTGTGTTTTCCCGCCGTCCTTTTTTCATCTGCCTTATGATCTGGCCGCCGCCTGTGCGGCAAAGGAGATCGAAAAACGGCTGAAGGGGGCCAGAGAACTTTGCGAAAATCCCGGGCTCAAGGAAAACTGGAAAGACCATGTATTTATCACTCTTGTAAATAGAGATAAAAATAAGGCTATGCTGAAAAGTGCGGTTTCCCGGCCATTCTTCGATCTGGAAATGGTTGTCCGCTGGAATCTTCAGCTCTCAGAAGACAGCGGGGTTATGCTGTGTCCGGTGAATGCACCGGAAATGCTGGGAGTATCCGGAGAAGAGTTTTTTGAAACGGCCAGAGAGAATACCAGAAGGCTGTTTACCCCGGAGCTGGAGCTTCTGTCGGATTTCCTGAACAGGATCGGAATGGATGAAGAGGTGGAGGATACGGTTCCCCTTTACATCCTGACCCACAGCGGAAGAACCTTTGGTGCGGTCATGATGACCTACGAAGATGTGTGCGAAAGAACCGCCGAAAAACTGGGTGGAAGCTTTTATCTGCTTCCATCAAGTCTTCATGAAATGCTGGTTGTTTCAGAACGAAACAATATCGAAAAAGATGCTTTGAAGGGTATTATTCATGAAGTAAATGACACTTTAATAGACAAATCGGATATATTGTCATACTCGTTGTATTATTACGATGAGAAAACAAAAAAAATATCCATTGTTCAGTAATTTTGCGCCTTGACGTCTTATTACAAAAGTGATAAAGTAACTAAGGGTTAAAAAAATGTTACATAGATTTGGAGGAATGTCATCATGGCAAACGGTACAGTAAAGTGGTTCAATAACCAGAAGGGTTACGGTTTCATCACAGATGCAGAGGGTAAGGATGTGTTTGTACATTACTCTGGTCTGAACATGGAAGGCTTCAAGACTCTTGAAGAGGGTCAGCAGGTTGAGTTCGATGTAACCGAAGGCGAAAAGGGACCGCAGGCAACCAATGTTACGGTTGTTAAGTAATCTTTCTTTATCAGTTTATCCGGTAATTCCGTTTAAGGATTTTTTATAAAAAAATTCGATGCTGGTTGAGTAAGAATAAGGAACTGTCTTTGATTGACAGTTCCTTTTTCTTTGTGGTAAAATGTATGTGGCAAATTAGAAGGGAGACATCAAGTTGACAGAAGATTTTGTTTCGATGAAAGATAAGATCATTCTTGCTGCCATTGAACTGATCAGCGACGGCGGTCTCGCTTCTGTTGCAACGAAAAATGTTGCCCGCCGGGTGAATATTGATGAGAGCATGCTGTATAAGTTTTATGGGAATATGGATGATCTCATTAAAGATTCCTGCAAGGCGTATTTTCATTTTGATGAAGCGCTGTTTCGTTCAGCCGCTTCCAAACCGGGAACCCGTTTGGACAAGATCCGGTATTTTTTTGAAGCTTATGCAACCTACTACGATAATTATTATGCACTCAGTACCATTGCCCTCCATTTTGAGGAGCTGCTTCATAATCCGGAAACTAGGGATTGCGTAATTGAGGGGATTAACCGGCGGAGAGAGTTCCTGGCCGGCCTCTTTCAGGAAGCAATCTATAATCATGAGATCAGGAGCGGAATGGATGGTGGTCAGCTTGCGGATGTGTGTCTCGGATATTTTTCCAGAACCTGCCTGAACCGCAGGATCGGGATTAAAAATGGATCCTTTAAGTCGGAGATCATCAAGATGGAGGATGCATTTTTTCGTCTTTTAACCTAGGATATGAGAGGAGAGTTGAAGCATGAAGATTTTGATTGCAGAGGATGATGTGGCAAGCGGAAAGTTTCTGACCAAGCTTCTCAGCAAATATGGTGAGGTAGTGCTGACCAGAAACGGTCTGGAAGCGGTAGACGCTTTTGTTGCGTCTGTGAATGAGGGGCAGGAGTATGATCTTGTCTGCCTGGATATCATGATGCCCAAGCTGGACGGCTACAAAGCCCTTACGGCCATCCGCGATGCGGAGAGAAAGCTCGGCATTCCCAGAATATCCAGATGCAAGGTGATCATGATCTCTGCGCTTGATGAGGACTTTGACGCGTCCTACGCCAGCAGCGACTATGATGATTATATCTGCAAACCGATCGATATCGTGAAGTTCAATTCCATGATTCAGAATCTCGGACTGGTAAAGAGTTAATGGAGAGAATATGGACCTTTTTGATTATATGCGAAAAGAGGAGCAGAAAAAAGAGTCTCCTCTTGCCAGAAGGATGCGCCCGGAGACTTTGGATGAAGTCGTCGGGCAATCTCACATTCTGGGAAAAGACAAATTGCTATCCCGTGCGATCAGGGCAGATAAGCTTGGCTCTGTCATTTTTTACGGCCCGCCGGGCACGGGGAAAACTACTCTGGCTGCCGTGATCGCCAATACAACGAAGGCCGAGTTCCGTGATATCAATGCCACTTCTTCCGGTAAGAAGGAGATGGAGGAGGTGATCCGGGAAGCAAAGGATAACCTCGGGATGTACGGAAAAAAGACCATTCTTTTTATCGATGAGATCCATCGTTTCAATAAAGCCCAGCAGGACTATCTGCTTCCTTATGTAGAGGACGGCACGGTCACACTGATCGGGGCGACTACAGAAAATCCTTATTTTGAAGTGAATAACGCGCTTATTTCCCGTTCTACGATCTTTCGTCTGAATCCGCTGACGAAGGAGGAGATCATGGTTCTCATCCGGCGGGCGGTAACCGACCCGGTTAAGGGAATGGGAATGTACCATGCGGAGATCACGCCTGAGGCTGTGGAATTCCTTGCGGATGTAGCTGACGGTGATGCCCGGCATGCGCTGAATGCGGTGGAGCTGGGCGTTCTTTCCTCTGACCCGGATCCTGAAACCGGAAAGATTGTGATCGATCTTGCTGCGGCGGAGGAGTGCATTCAGAGGCGTTCCATCCGGTATGATCAGAGCGGAGACAGTCATTATGATACCATCTCGGCCTTTATCAAATCCATGAGGGGGTCGGATCCGGACGCGGCGGTCTATTACCTGGCCAAGATGATCGCGGCAGGCGAACAGGAGACCTTTATTGCCCGCAGGATCATGATCTGCGCGGCTGAGGATGTGGGAATGGCTGATCCCCGGGCCATACAGGTGGCTGAGGCCTGTGCGGCGGCGGTTGAGCGCGTGGGCTTTCCGGAGGCCCAGATCATTCTTGCTGAAGCGGCTATATATGTGGCGTCCGCGCCGAAAAGCAATTCGGTCGTCAATGCTATTTTCGATGCGCTTTCGGCAGTGAAGAAGTACGGCGATCTGCCGGTTCCGGTTTATCTTCGGGATTCGCATTATCCGGGAGCCGCTGAGCTGGGAGTAAAGGGATACCAATATGCCCACGATTATCCCAATCATTTTGTCGATCAGCAGTACCTGCCGGATGAATTGAAGGATGCTGCATTTTATCATCCCTCGCGGCAGGGCGAGGAGGCAAGGGCGGCGGACTGGCTGGCCTTTCTCCGCGGGTCGGTCGGACGGGAAAAGGCCGGGCAGGCACCTGATCAGACAGAAGCTTAAGTTTGTTTTATGAGGGTTGGAAGATTGGAGCGTGAAGTGTTAAAGGAAGAGAATGAACTGAATCTGAGCCGTGACGAAGGAATGTCAGCCGGCGGTGAGCAAACAGCCTCCTGCGCAGCCGGAGATGGTGCAGCCGGCGGTGAAAAAACAGCCTCCGGCGAAGCCGGAGATGGTGCAGCCTGCGGTGAGGTCAGGGTCACGAGGCCGCTCAGGGCGAGGGTAATGGCCTGGATCCTGCTGGGTGTGATCTTTCTTCTCCTGGCGGGCTTTATCATCTGCCTTATTACCGGCAGCCGGTATATGTACGGCATGCTGTTTCTGCTGATCTTCGTACCGGTTTTCTTTTATCTTATGCTTTGGATCAAAAAGGTATTCAGCAGATAGGCAGTTAGCAATATTTACCAAAAACATATATGCTTTATTGGTAAATTTGTTAAAAATACGAGCAAAAAGTATGTTACATTGTCTTATGACAAGGAAATCATTAAACCTGAAGGAGTAGTAGAGATGAAGAAGAAAAAGATGATCGTATCCGTTGTTGTTCTTCTTGTGCTGGCGGCTGCCGCAGCTCTTTATTTCATTGTATTTCGGAAGAAGAATGAGGACGCGGGAAACGGAAAGACTGCCTATGTGGAAAAGGTCAGCACTCTGACTGACACAGGCATTGGCGGGCAGAGCCGTTACATGGGTATTGTGGAATCCCAGGCGACCAAAGGCGTGGAGAAGGATTCGACAAAGAAGATCAAAGAGCGTTTTGTTGAGATCGACGATAAGGTTAAGGAGGGCGATCCTCTTTTTGCGTACGATACAGAGGATATACAGCTGGAGCTTCAGCAGATGGAGCTTGAGCTGAATAATATGCGGACCGGCCTGAATTCTGATGGTGCGGCTCTGCAGGATCTTCGGAACCAGAAGGCAGAGGCACAGAACGAGGATGACAGGCTGATCATCACAGCGAATATCAATACACTCGTTGCCCAGATCAACCAGTCAAACTATGATCTTGAGGTTAAGCAGATGGAATATGACCGGAAAAAGGCCTCGCTGGACAACAACATCGTGTATTCTCCCATGAACGGCGTGATCAAGGCCATTAACGAGACCATTGATGCAGGCGGACAGCCTGATCAGAACACAAATGGCCAGAATAATGCATATATCACCATCATGGAGGAGGGGGATTTCCGCGTAAAGGGCACAGTGAATGAGGAGGCTCTCAATTCCCTGAATACTGGTGTGCCGGTTTATATCATTTCCCGTACGGATGAAAACAAATACTGGACCGGAACCATTGATAAGATCAACCTGGAGCCGGCTTCCAATGAGGAAAACGGCGGATCTTTCGGAATGGGAGGCGGAGGAGAAAAATCCTCAAAATACAACTTCTATGTAACGCCGGATGACTCCGAAGGACTGGTTCTCGGACAGCATCTTTATATCGAGCTGAATCTCGGTCAGCCGGTCGGCGAGAAGGTGGAGGGGGAATTAAAGCTCCCCGACTACTACATTGTAGAAGAAGGCGATGATAAGTATGTCTGGAAGAAAAACAGCAAGGATCGTCTGGTAAAGCAGAAGCTGACACTGGGTGAATATGATGAGATGAGCGGCTCATATACGGTTGAGGACGGCCTTACGCTGGATGATTTTATTGCCTACCCCGATCCGGACTTCGTAGAAGGAATGAAGGCCACATCCAACTATGATGAATGGATGGAACAGCAGGGGGAAAACACGGAACAGGAAGGCGAAGACGGCCTTGGTGAAGACGGCTTTGATCCCGAATATCCCGATGACGGAGAGGGTATGGACGGATTAGAAGGGACAGATGATTTCGAGGGCGGCGACGGTGAAGGCGAACTTCCGGAAGGCGATCCGGGTGACGGCCAGGGGCTGATCGATGAACCCGTTACCGTAGAAGAATAGGAGGACCGGAAGAATGCTTCTGCAGCTGACAGATATTATCAAAACCTATCAGCAGGGTACAGAGGATGTGCCGGTACTGAAATCTGTTTCTCTTTCTGTTGAGGATGGAGAGTATGTTGCCATCATGGGCCCATCGGGAAGCGGTAAATCCACACTGATGAATATAATCGGTGCGTTGGATACGCCGACCTCCGGTGAGTACCTGCTGAATGATGAAAAAATAGACGGAATGAAGGATAAAAAGCTTTCCGAGATCCGGAATAAATATATCGGCTTTGTATTCCAGAATTTCAACCTTCTGCCCAGGCAGTCCGCACTGCAGAATGTGGAGCTGCCCCTGCAGTATGCCCATGTTCCGCGCGGCGAAAGGAGACCTCTTTGCGAAAAGGCATTGCAGAGAGTCGGACTGGGCGAACGTATGACCTTCAGACCCACCCAGCTTTCCGGTGGACAGAAACAGCGTGTGGCGATTGCCAGAGCCATTGTCAATAAGCCAAAGCTCCTTCTTGCCGATGAGCCTACCGGTGCATTGGATTCCAAATCCGGCGAGCAGGTCATGAAGCTTTTTAAGGAACTGAATGAAGAGGGCGTAACGATCGTTATGATCACCCACGCCCGTGAGATCGCTCTGCAGGCAAACCGGATGCTGACCATTTTCGATGGTGAGATCACAGGCGATATCCGCAGGGATGCCGAAGGGAGGTGGCCGGAATGAAAAAACGGATCATTGCCATCCTGATCGTTCTGCTCGTGATCGGTCTCGGCGGCTTTTTCGGTATCCGTGCCTACAGAAAGCATAAGATGAACGCAAACCCGGTGAAAGCGGTTTCGGTAGAGGTGTTCAGCAGCTTTTACAGTATGGGACCGGATTCCAAAAGCTATGACGGAAATGTTGTCGTCAATAACCAGCAGAACGTGCGGATCCCCGAGCAGAATGTCGTGAACGAACTGAAGGTTTCGGAGGGAATGGTCGTACATCCCGGGGATGTGCTGCTGACCTACGATATGACCTCGGCAAATCTTGAACTGGAAATGATGAATGCCCAGCTGTTTCAGTACCAGGCAAATCTGACCGTCCGGCAGCATGAGCTTGATAAGCTGAAGGCTACCGTTCCGCTGGAGGATCTTCCGCCGGAGCCTCAGCCGCAGCCGGAGCCTGAGCCGCAGCCGGATAAAGATAATAATAGCGGAACTGCATCTCCCACGGATGCGCAGCAGGAAACGGAAAAACCGAAGGAGGAGCCCCAGCCGGAGCAGCCGACTGAAAATCCGGGAACGCCCGGAGAAGGAGCGCCGGATGAAGGAGCGCCGGAGCCGGAGCCTGTTCCGACAAGAGCGGAGCTGACAGCGGCTATCCGGGATAAGGAAAAGCAGATCAATACTGCCTATTATCAGGTGGAAATGCAGAAGCTGAATATCCAGAAGAAGGAGCTGAAGCTCGCACAGGGTGAAGTCAGAGCGACAATTACCGGTGTGGTACAGAAGGCTGATGTTTCCGAGGAAGCCCGGGCATCCGGCGAACCCTGCATTGTTGTTACGGCCCAGCAGGCAGTTACTGTACAGATTCATGTAGATGAGATGGAAGTAAAGAAGATGAAGCTGGGAACAGAGGCGCAGATCTTCTCTTATGATAATTCCTATTACTACTCAGGCTCCATAACGGAGATCGGAATGGAACCGGATCCGAATTACTATGGCTACGCGGAATATGAAACATCATGGTATCCGATCACGATATCGGTTGACCAGGATGATCCGGAACAGCCGGTATTAAAGAACGGCGACTGGCTGAGTGTTACGATTTCCTCAGGCGTTGAAGAGGACCAGGAAGAGGAAAAACTGATCACCATCCCCACTTTCATGGTGAATGAAGAGGATGGAAGATCCTTTGTCATGAAGGATGTCAACGGTCATCTCGCTCGTCAGTACGTTTCTACAGGCAAATCCTACTACGGTTCTTTTGTGGAGATCAGGTCCGGGCTAAGCATGACGGACTACATTGCCTTCCCGTATTCGGAGAATGCGGTGGAGGGAAAGGCCTGCGTACGGACTGACGATATTCAATCAATAAAATAACGAGGAGAGCATCATGATCGAAAATATCAGATTATCCTTTCAGGGTATTTTTTCACATAAAATGCGTTCCTTCCTGACCATGCTGGGTATCATCATCGGTATTGCCGCCATTATTGCCATTGTTTCCACCATTAAGGGAACAAATGACCAGATTAAGGAAAACCTGGTCGGCTCGGGGAATAACATCGTTAAGGTCAATCTTTCCATGAACGGGTATGTTGTTACCCCCAGCGAATATATGGAGGGCATGGCCGGTGTGCCGGTCATAGATGACAGCGTGCTGAGAAAGATGGAGGAAGATAAAAGCATCAAGAAGGCTGTTAAGTACCATCAGGCGGTCAGCTATCAGGGAGTCAATTACAAGAATAATTCGCTGAACGGCGTAAACATGATCGGGGCGCGGAATGATTACATTGAAATCTTTTCTTATGAGCTGACCAGAGGAAGAAAATTTGTCGACAGGGACTTTACACAGTTCAGAAATGTGGTCATTCTGGACTCTGCAGCAGTCAGTACACTGTTTCAGGGGGAAGACCCCATTGATAAGACAATAGAAGTGAAGGGTATTCCCTTCGTTGTGGTAGGTGTTGTCTCCAAGGGGGATTCCTTCCGTCCTGTTGTCGAAACAGTTGAAGACTGGTATACCTATTACGGTGAGAGTAATTCCGGTATGATCATCTTTCCGGATACCTGCTGGCAGGAAATCTACCAGTACGATGAACCTTATCAGGTTGTGATCAAGGCTTCCTCTACGGAGGCGATGACCAAGGCGGGAAAGGCGGCTGAGGATATCCTGAACGCCGAATTTAAAACGCCCAGAGGCGGAATGAACGCCGAAGGCGAAGAGACCATTAAATATAAGAGCGAGGATACGCTGGAGAAGGCAAAGGAGCTGCAGAGACTGAAGAGCTCCACCAGCCAGCAGCTAATCTGGATTGCCAGCATATCGCTGATCGTCGGCGGTATCGGTGTTATGAATATCATGCTGGTATCCGTAACAGAGCGTACCCGCGAGATTGGCCTGAAAAAGGCGTTGGGCGCCAGAAGAAGAACAATTCTCGGTCAGTTCCTGACTGAGGCATCGGTTCTTACCTCCATCGGCGGCATCATCGGTGTGGGCGCTGGTATCGGCCTTGCTTACTTTATTTCCAAGGTTGCGGATGTGCCTGTTGCCATCAGTGCACCGGCCATCATTATTTCCGTAATCTTTTCGATGGTGATCGGAATCATCTTCGGACTGATCCCGTCGATCAAGGCTTCCAATCTGAATCCCATCGATGCCCTTCGCTATGAATAGATGCGAATGGTTATGATGCTTATGAACTAGATACGATCAGGTATGAAGAAAACAGGTATGATTTAAACAGGTCTGTCTTGCAATTTGCAGGGAATCCTGTTATGATGTGACCTGTGGTCCGATGATAACAGGAAAACTTCATGCCGGATCGGATCATAGAATAAAACGGGTATTGCCGGGTAAGGCTGCTTTAAAAACATGAGGGATGTCCCGAATGTCCCTGCAGCACCGGCAGTGCAGTGATAAAGAATGGGAGAATACGATGAGCTTACTGAAGGATTGGCGCGACCATGCCTACGGATTGGATGACAGAACACCGGAAGGAAAAAAATTCTGGCTGGATTATTTCCAGTTTGAAAAGGGAGTATATGAGAAAATCCTGGAGGAACCGGAAAAGGTGATCACCGGAACGGTGAAATCTCTTGCGGAAACCTACGGAACAGATATTGAGACGATGACCGGTTTCCTGGACGGAATCAATGACAGTCTGAAGGAACCCAATGATCTGGATAATATGGAGGAGGATACGCCTCTCTCTTTGGAAATCGTTCCGGAGACTCTTTACCGGAATATGGTTGACTGCAGTGCAGAATGGCTGTACACCCTTCCCCAGTGGGATAAGATCTTCGATAAGGAAAAGCAGAAGGAGCTTTACCGGATCGAAAAGGCATCTCATACAGTCAGAAGACAGGCGCCGAAGATCGGCAGAAATGATCCCTGTCCCTGCGGCTCCGGGAAAAAGTATAAAAAGTGTTGCGGAGCAAATGCTTAGAGCTTACGGACGGCGCTTATGCGCCGTCCTTTTCTGCGATTAATCCTTGATTTCAAAATCGCAGAACATTTATTATGATAAATCAAGGCGCGAAAGTAATCGCTTCGCAGGAGAATGGAAGTAAGGCGGGAGAAGAATATGCAGCTGAGTGAGGAACAGGAGGCGTGCTGTGACTGGTTTCGCGGTCCGCTTCTCTGTCTGGGAACGCCCGGAGCAGGGAAGACAACGGTGATCGTGAACCGGGTCATGCGCCTTACGGAAAAATATCATATTCCGGAAAAGGAAATCCTGGTCATCACCTTCACCAGAGCCGCTGCGAAGGAGATGGAAACCAGGTATATCCGGATGTCCGGAAAAAAGCAGACCGGCGTAAGATTTTCCACTTTTCATTCTTTTTTTTACTGGATCCTGCGGACGGCTTATCCGAAGGGGAAGGAATTAAAGGTCCTTCCCCAGAATGAAGCGAAGCTCATGATGATGCAGATTCTGAAGGAAATCCTGATGGAGGAGGGAGATCAGGGTGAGCTTGCGGACAGTGTGCTCCGGCAGCTTGACCGGATCTCGGCGGACGGTATTGCTTTGGAAAACTATTACAGCACGGATATCGGTGAGACGGAATTCCGTCAGGCGGCATGGCGCTTTGCGGAAGAAAAAGGACGGCGCGGGACTGTGGATTTTAACGATATGTCCGGTGAGGCGCTCAGACTGCTTCGCGAGGTGCCCGAGATCAGAAGCCGGCTGCAGGAGTTATATCCCTTTATTCTCGTGGATGAGTATCAGGATACCAACCGTGTGCAGTATCAGGCTCTGAAGCTGCTTCTCGGAGAGGAAAAGAACCTGTTTGCGGTAGGCGATGATGACCAGTCGGTATACGGTTTCCGGGGCGGCCGGCCGGAGATCATGCTGTCCTTTAAAAAGGATTTTCCGGATGGAAAGATCATGGCGCTTTCAAGGAATTTCCGCTGCCCCGGCAAGGTGACGCTGTTATCCGACGGGCTGATCCGGCATAACCGGAAACGTTATCCGAAGTCTCTTGTGGCGGCTTCGGGAACAAAGGGAACTGTCCGCTGTATACACGTCCGGGACAGAAGACAGGAAACAGACCAGCTGATCAAAGAAATCCTCCGCGCGGTGGAAGGGGGCGTGCCCTACCGGGAGATTGCCGTCCTCACCCGGACCAATAAAGGGGCAGAGGGACTCATCTTTCAGCTGGATGCTTATGATATCCCCTTTTATCTGAAGGAAAGACCGGTTACCTTCTTTTCCGGCATTGCTGTGCGGCCGGTGATCGCCTTTCTGCGGTGGCTTTCCGGAGACCACAGCCGGAAGAATTTCATGCTCTTCATGAACCGTCCGGTCCGGTATATCCCCAGAAAGGTGCTGACGGACGAGATCGTGAATCTCAGGGCGCTGTATTGGACGGTACAGGATACGCCATATCTTGCGGAGAATGTGGAGGAGCTGATCCGGGATTTGGAGGCGGCGCGGCCGCTCACCCCCAATGCAGCTGTCACCTATTTCCGCACGGTTATGGGGTACGATGAATATCTGCAGACACTTGCCCGTGACAGAAATCTGTATTATGATGAGATGAGCGACCGGCTGGAGGATCTGCTGGCCTTTACGGCAGATACACCGGATTACCCCTCGTTTTTTGATAAAATGAGCCGGATGGAACAGCTGATGCGGGAGCATGGAGAGGAAAACCGCGACGCAGTGCAGCTGATGACGATGCACGGAGCCAAAGGTCTGGAATTTGACGAGGTACATATTCCGGACCTCTATGAAGGCTCTATTCCCTACAGAAGGGCAAAAAGCCCGGATGAAGTGGAAGAGGAACGCAGGCTTCTGTATGTGGGGATGACGAGAACGAAGAAGACCTTGCATTTATATGTACCGGATTACGTAAGAGATAAACCCTCGGAACCCTCGCGGTTTCTGAGAGAATTGGAGGAAACAGCAAATGGAAGTAAGATCTCTTGAGGAGATCCGAAAGGATATTGACCGTGTAGACAGTATAATCAAAAAGGCTTTTCTGGAACGGATGTCTTATTCCCGGGAGGTTGCGCTCTGGAAAAAGGGAAAAAATGCGCCGGTATATCAGCCTGACCGGGAGAAGGCGCTGATCGAGAGACTGACAGAGGATGTGGATCCGGCTTACAGGGCGGATTATGAGGCGCTGATCCGGGAAATCCTTAAGCTGAGCCGTGGTCTGCAGGAAAGAATACTGGAGGAGGAATGAAGCTTTTTTTTCAATACATGAAGCATTATAAGGTGCCTTCTGTTCTGGCGCCCCTGTTCAAAATGCTGGAGGCTGTTTTTGAGCTTCTGGTTCCTCTTGTTGTGGCAAGGATGATCGACCGCGGCATCCAGACGGGCAACAGGCCTGAGCTGATCAAAAACGGGATCATTCTCCTTATCCTGGCCATCGTGGGCCTTATGTTTTCTGTTACGGCCCAGTATTTTGCCGCCTATTCCGCCATGCATTCCGGTAAGGAGATCCGGGCAAGGCTCTTTTCCCATATTCAGCAGTTTTCCCACAGTGATCTGGACCGTGCGGGGACCTCAACGCTGATCACGCGGATGACCAGCGATGTTACCCAGGTACAGTCCGGAATTAATATGATGCTGCGTCTTTTTCTCCGTTCCCCCTTTATTGTTCTGGGGGCGGTGATCATGGCTTTTGTCGTAGATGTGAGAGCTGCGATGATCTTTGTTGTCGTGCTTCCCGTCCTTTCGCTGATCGTATTCTATATTGTATTTCATACCGTTCCGATGTACAGGGACGCCCAGAAAAAGCTGGATAAGCTGACGCTTCTTTCCAAGGAGGGGATATCCGGTGCCAGAGTGATCCGGGCCTTTCATCGGGAGGAAAAGGAATATGCGGATTTTTCCGCCGAGACGGAGGAGCTTTTCCTGATACAGAGAAAAGTGGGCCGTCTTTCCATGCTGATGAATCCGGTTTCGCTGGTGATCATTAATCTCGGTATCGCAGCCATTATCTATTACGGCGGTCTCCGGGTCCGTGTGGGAACCCTCACCCGCGGCGATGTGGTTGCGCTGACCAATTATATGTCCCAGATTCTGGTGGAGCTGGTGAAGTTTGCCAATCTCATTGTGATCGTCAGCAAGGCTGCCGCATCGGCAAAGCGGGTTGAAGAGATCATGAATATCAGGCCGTCCATGGAGTGGAAGAACGAGGGGCCTGTGATCCGTAAGGATGCTCCCGTGATCAGCTTCCGTGATGCGGAGCTGACCTATTCCGGAGATGCGGAGCCCTCGCTTTCCGGTATCAGCCTTTCTCTTAAATCCGGTGAAACGCTGGGCATTATCGGAGGTACAGGCTCGGGAAAGTCTACGCTTGTCAGTCTGATCCCCAGGTTTTATGATGTGACAGCGGGAGAGGTCCTGCTTTACGGTGTCAATATAAAGGATTATCCGAAGGAAAGCCTGAGAAGGCGGATCGGTCTTGTTCCCCAGAAGGCGGTTCTTTTCGGGGGCACGATCAAGGATAATCTTCTGGAAGCAAGGGATGACGCGACCGAAGAGGAAATGTGGGAGGCGCTCGAAGACGCCCAGGCCGGCTTTGTGCATGATCTGGACGGCGGCCTTTCTTATACGCTTTCACGGGGAGGCAGCAACCTTTCCGGCGGTCAGAGACAGCGTCTTACCATTGCGAGAGCCCTGATCCGCCGGCCGGAGATCCTGATCCTGGACGACAGTGCATCCGCACTGGACTTTGCTACAGACGCCGCACTCAGAAAATCGCTGAAAAAGCATGAGTCTGAGCGCGTGACGATACTGGTTTCCCAAAGGGTTTCTGCTATCCGGAATGCAGACCGGATACTCGTTCTGGATAACGGCAGGCCCGCCGGACTCGGCAGCCACGCGGAGCTTCTGCGGAATTCGGAGCTTTACCGGGAAATCGTGGAATCTCAGGAAAAGGAGGCGTAGGATGAAAAAGAAAACCATTCATCAGATCATGACCATCCTGAAGCCGCATAAGGTCCGCATCATCCTTTCGTTTCTCCTTGCCTTTGTGACGGTGATCCTTCAGCTGCTTATCCCGATCCTTATCGGAAGGGGCGTGGATATCCTGGGGAAAGACGGATTTAAAATGGCAGAGCTGGACCGTTTGGTCCTTGTGATGGCAGCTGTGATCTTTCTTGCGGCCCTTACCCAGTGGATCATGGGCCGGATCAATAATCACATTACGATCTCTGCCTCCAGAGAAACCAGAAAGAAGCTGTTCGGCAAGCTGGGCAATCTTTCCATCCGTGATATTGACAGGATGCCGGGAGGAGATTTTGTCTCGCGCATCATTACCGATGTGGATACTCTTTCAGACGGACTTCTGATGGGCTTCACCCAGCTTTTTTCCGGTATCATCACCATTCTGTTCACACTGTTTTTCATGTTTTCCGTGGATGTGAAGATCAGCCTCGTTGTGGTGCTCCTTACGCCGATGTCTATTCTGGTGGCCGGGTTTATCTCACGGAATATCTTTGATTATTTTCATAAGCAGTCGGTCCTCAGGGGCAGTATGACTGATCTTATTGACGAGACCATCGGAAATGAAAAGCTTGTGCAGACATTTTCCCTTGAAAACCGGCGTACGGAGGCCTTTTCCGAAAGTAACCGCCTTCTGACGGAGGCCAGTTTAAAGGCAACCTTTATGTCTTCCCTGGTCAATCCCTCCACCCGGTTCATCAACAACATGATCTATGCGCTGGTCGCACTGATCGGAGCCATCACGGTAATGAAGACAGGCCGCCTCACGGTTGGTGAGCTGACCATTTTTCTGGGCTATGCCATGCAGTACGGAAAGCCCTTTAATGAAATCTCCGGCGTCATGACTGAACTCGAGAACGCCGCTGCCTCCTGTGACCGGGTGTTCCAGCTTCTGGAGCAGAAGGACGAAGAGGAGACGGGCGAAGAGCTTCTGAGCGATCCCAGGGGTGAAGTGGAATTTAAAAATGTTTACTTTTCCTATACGCCTGAGCAGCATCTGATCGAGGATTTTTCATTGAAGGTAAAACCGGGCATGCGGGTGGCTATAGTCGGGCCTACGGGCTGCGGAAAAAGTACGCTGATCAATCTTCTGATGCGGTTTTACGATGTGGACCGGGGAAGCATACTGGTGGATGGCCGGGATATCCGCGAGGTGACAAGGGATTCCCTGCGCCGCTCCTACGGTATGGTCCTGCAGGAAACCTGGCTGAAATGCGGGACGGTGCGGGAGAATATCTGCTACGGCGGAGAGGCCGCGGATGAGGAGGTTATTGCGGCGGCGAGGTTTACCCATGCGGATTCCTTTATCCGCCGGCTGCCCAAAGGGTATGATACAGTGATCACAGAGGGAGGAGGAGAGCTTTCGCAGGGGCAAAGACAGCTTCTTTGTATTACCAGAGTTTTGATGACCCATCCGGCTATGCTCATTCTGGATGAGGCGACATCCTCCATTGATACGCGCACGGAGCACAGAGTGCAGCGGGCGTTTGCCAAAATGATGCAGGGCCGCACCAGCTTTGTTGTCGCCCACCGCCTTTCGACCATCCGGGAAGCGGATCTGATCCTCGTGATGAAGGATGGTAACATTATCGAACAGGGAACGCATAAGGAGCTTCTGGCCCGCGGCGGCTTCTACAGTCAGCTGTACCGCAGCCAGTTTGAAGCGGCAGGCTGAAAATGGATATTGCAGAGGGGATAGGAATATGAACGGCTCGAAAATGGATTATTATCTGGACAATATCTTCATGTACGGAAAGCAGGCGAAGGATATTTCCCTGGAATACAGGTCTGCAGTGGGTGAATTTGAAGATATTACCCACAGGGATGAGCCCTTGCGGATCATGAATGAGATCCGGGGGAGCTGCCGGAATTTTTTTCCGGCAAATCAGGATGAATATCTGCGGAAGGAACTGCAAAGGGAATCCAAACGGTCCAAGTTCCCCCTGGGACTGTTTTTTCTGATCATCCTCGGCGCTTATCTGCTCCTTCACCTGGTGGCTTATATCAAAAAGGGCTATATCGTGAATGGGGCAGGGAATGAGCTGGCCATGCTTTTCGGCTCGTTCCTGGTTGCCGGTCTCCCTGCAGGGATCATACTCCTCATCAGAGGCGGTATGGTCCGGGACAATCCGGATTATCAGTACATGCAGAGGGCTTTTTCCTCTGATGTATGCATTCTGCCTCAGGGCCTCGCCGTGATTACCCACGCTGCCGATTATCCGAAATATGAAAGGCTGATCAACCCCGCAGGGCAGTTCATGACGCCGGAGGTTTATCAGTCCTATCAGCAGCTTCTATCCCGGCCTGGTCCGAAGAGTGTCAGTGAAAAGCTTCAGTTTGAGAAGTACTATGATCCGGCAAGGAACAGGGAATTTCCCTTTAATCAGTGCTTTATTCTGGACAGGATCAGCTATACCGAAAAGTGTGACGGGTATATGCGGATCGTGGGAAGCTGCCATATTTATTCCCTGGCACGTAAGCCCTTGGCCCAGTATCTTAACGACACGAACGTCAGGACGATCATATCCCGCTTCCATTTCTATCTGTATGGTTATAAGCAGCAGGCGGAGGTGATCGTGCCGCTGATCAAGGATCCTGAATTCGGGGATATGTGTAACCGGCTGCAGGCATCTGCTTCCGGACAGCGGTGACACGGCAGGGATGCGCAGGACCAGGTTGGAATATACTTTTGATCAGGAAAATACGAAGGATAATGGGTATACATGACACATGAAAAAGAATGTGGTATAATGAACCGGAACGGCAACTGAAGATCTCTAAGGACTTGCTGAACAGCTGTCCCATAATCAGCGCAGTATGAATACTTTACATAAGGAGAATAGGATAATGGAACGGAAAAATGCATGGCTTTCTTATGGTGAGAAGGATGTGGAGGCGCTGGAAGCGCTTTGTGAACGGTATAAGGATTATCTGAACAGGGGAAAGACCGAGCGGGAGGGTGTTTCCTATATTGTGGAAGCTGCCGAAAAGGCCGGATATGTATCTCTGGAAGAGATGATCGAAAAGGGTGAGCCGCTGAAAACGGGAGACAGGATATATGCCGTCTGCATGAAGAAGAGTGTGGCGCTTTTCCAGATCGGACGGGAGCCGCTGGAGAAGGGTATGAATATTCTTGGTGCGCATATCGATTCTCCCCGTCTGGATGTAAAACAGAATCCGCTCTACGGCGACTCTGACCTCGCTTATCTGGATACCCATTACTACGGCGGAATAAAGAAGTATCAGTGGGTAACCGTACCGCTGGCGCTTCACGGCGTCGTGGCGAAAACCGACGGCAGTGTGATCCCGGTAGTCATCGGCGAAGAGGAGGATGATCCGGTATTCTGCGTGACGGATATTCTGATCCATCTGGCACAGGATCAGATGGAAAAGAAGGCAGCGAAGGCTGTGGAAGGGGAAAACCTGGATCTTCTTTTCGGCTCCCGTCCTCTTAAGATCGAGGGAAAGAATGACGATCAGAAGAAGGATGGTCAGAAAAAAGATGGAGTGACCGAAAATATACTGGCCATTCTCAAGGAAAAATACGGAATGGAAGAGGAGGACTTCATGTCCGCCGAGTTCGAGATCGTTCCTGCCGGCAAGGCCAGGGATGGCGGTCTGGACCGCTCCATGATCATCGCCTACGGACAGGATGACAAGGTCTGCGCCTTCCTTTCTCTGGAAGCTATGCTGAAGGTGAGAGATTGTGAGCGTACATCCTGTACACTTCTTGTGGATAAAGAGGAGATCGGTTCGGTAGGCGCTACGGGCATGCAGTCCAGGTTCTTTGAAAATACGGTAGCGGAGCTGCTGCTTCTGGCCGGATATCAGGGAGATATCTTCCTGAAGCGATGTCTTTCCCGCTCCTGCATGCTTTCCTCCGACGTCAGTGCAGGCTTCGATCCCTTGTATGCTTCCTGCTTTGATAAGAAGAACGCAGCCTTCCTCGGAAGAGGGATGGTGTTCAATAAGTTTACCGGCGCCCGGGGAAAATCCGGTTCCAATGACGCCAATGCCGAGTATATCGGCAGGATTCGCGGCGTTCTGGAAAAGGAGGGCGTACATTACCAGACAGCCGAGCTTGGTAAAGTGGATCAGGGCGGCGGTGGAACCATTGCCTACATTCTGGCACTTTACGGCATGGAGGTCATTGACTGCGGCGTGGCCGTGCTTTCCATGCATGCGCCCTATGAGGTAACCTCCAAGGCGGATATCTATGAAACAGAAAAGGGCTATGAAGCCTTTTTGAAAATGAATTAGTGTTTTTGATATGAACAGGTGATTGACAGCGTGAAACGAGGCAGCTGGAAAAAGTATATCTGGATCATTCTGGCCGGTATTCTCCTTTTGGGAGGACCCGGCTTTCTTCCCGTGAAAGCGGACGGCTCCATTCCTACGGATTATACCCAGATCTTATATGACCAGAACGACGGTCTCGGCAGCTCTGAGGTGAACTGTGTTTTCCAGAGTAACAGCGGCTATATCTGGGTCGGTACCGACGGCGGTCTCTATCGCTATAATGGTTCTGAATTTCGGATCTTTAATCTCTGGGATACAGAGAGCGCGGACGTGTATTATATTAATGCTCTGTATCAGGATTCTGCCGGAAGGCTCTGGGTAGCCACGGCAAATTACGGCCTGTTCTATATTCAGGGCAGTGTTGTTACCCATATGACGGACGAGTATTACAGCGGGCTGAAATGCGTTTACGATGTTTGTGAAAGCGAAGGCGGAGAGATTTATTTTGCCACAGCCTATGGCGTATACACCTTTAACGAGGAATACGGTTCCATGGAACGGCTGGAGGAGCTGGCCCGTTATAATGTGCGGGGACTTGCGACGGCCAATGGCGAGGTATGGGGCATCTTCGACGGCAATACCATTTTCCGCATCAATAAAGAAGGCAGGATTATGGTAAGAGAGGCGTCCCTCTATACCTCGGAAGAACTTTCAGCCATTGCCTGCGGACCGGATGGAACGGTTTATATCGGTACCATCTCCAGCGAAGTGGTCGCAATGAAGGATTTTGGCAGGGCGGAGAAGCTTCGTTCCGGGCAGAACGGTATCAACTATATCTTCCCATACGGTCAGCGGATATATGTCTGTACCGATGCCGGTGTGGGCTACTTTGATGAAAACAGAGATTTCCATGCCATCCGGGATCTGGAAATGGACAGCTATATCTCTTCCATGATCGTGGATTATGAAGGAAATTACTGGTTTTCCTCCGAAAGAAGCGGGCTGCTCTTTCTGGGCAGAAGCAAATTCATGGATTATTCGACCCGCTATGGCATCCCGTCCAGCGCAGTGAACTGTATGGTCAGGATCGGGGAAAATGTGTATATCGGAACGGACGACGGACTGGTGATCCAGGGACCGGACCATGCGCCGATTCAGAATGCGCTGACGGAATATGTGGCCGGCACAAGTATACGGGATATCCTGCAGGATGCTTCCGGAAATATCTGGGTCAGCACCTACAGAAAGTATGGTGTATTGAAGTGCACCCCGGCCGGAGAGATCACTGCCTATGGCAGAAACAGGAACCTGATCACCAATCTCGTAAACTGTACGACGCTGCTTTCCGACGGGACAATCGCTGTTGGTACCGAGGAAGGCATCAGCTTTATTTCTCCCGACGGAAATGTGAGCCGGAATATTCTGGCCGAGGACGGGCTGGAGAATCCCAATATCCTGGCAATCTGTCAGACAAAGGATGGAACGATATATGCCGGAAGCGACGGCGGCGGTCTGTATTCGATCCGCGGAGACGAGCTGACGAATTACAGAACAGAGGACGGCCTTACATCGGATGTGATCACCTGCTTTGCAGAGGGGGAAAGCGGTCTCTGGATCGGCACCGCCAGTGGTCTTACCTACATGGGGGAGACGCTCCGGTCTGTTTCCAATATTGATTATTCCAACAATATTTATAACCTTATGTATAGGGGTGGAAGGCTGTATATTACCGGCTCAAAGGGAATCCTGTCGGCGGATGAGACCGATCTGCTGAAGGCCGGCGGCCTATCCGAGCGTTATTATTCCGCAGGTGACGGTTTATCCAAAAAGCTTACCCAGTTCTCCCGGAACATGATGGATGAGGACGGGAGCATATATCTTTGCTGTGATACCGGTATCCTGCAGTTCAGAACGGTTGACCATTATGTGAATTCCACAGCGCCGAAGCTTACGGTGTCCGAGGTCAATGTGGATGGAGAGACCTATTCCTTTGATCAGATCGGCGGCGGCCTGACGGTTCCCGCGAATACCCAGAGAATATCCATCAGCTTTTCGGTCCTCAGCTATACGAACCGGGAAAATATAGAGGTGAAGTACAAGCTGAACGGCTTCGATACCGGAACGGAGATCCTTTCCGGAAGCGATAAGCTTCAGGCGGTTTATACGAACCTGGATGGCGGAAGCTATACCCTGACCGTAACGGCAGTCAACGGCGACGGCGTAGCCAGTGAGAATGAGATTTCCTTCCGCATCGATAAGAAGGAGGGCTTTTTCGAAAGACCCAATGTCCGGATCGCCTTTGTGGCGGCCGGTGTACTTTTGCTCCTGCTGATCGTCTTGCTTTTCCACCGGATCAGAAGACAGTTCCGGGATAAAAATCTGGAGCTGGAAAAGCTGTCCCAGGAACATGAGGATATCGTAAAATCCAATACGGCCAAGAACGATTATCTTGCAAGGATCAGTAACGAGATCAAGATCCCCATGAACGCCATCATCAGTATCGCGGATAAGATGATCAAGATGTCTTCCACGGATGATGAGGAAAAGAAGAGTCTCAGGACAATCCTGGATACAGGAAATGATGTGATCAGCAAGGTGGATGAGACTATCCAGCTGGTAAGACTCGAATCGGGTGCGGTAACGGTAGCCAGCGAGCCCTATTCCATGACTACGCTGCTCTGCGATATTTCCGACAGGATGGTGAATGTGCTGGCCGATCAGCCGGTAAAATTTCTGGTGGATGTGGGAAATCATATGCCTGACATCCTGATCGGTGATTATGAAAAAATGAAAAACGTGCTGGATATCCTGCTGGATAATGCGGTGCGTTTTACCAAGGAGGGCTCCATTACCCTCAGTGTGGAGGCCTTTGAGGCAGGCGAGAGAGAGAAGGCTGCAAGGCTGGTCATGTCTGTGGCGGATACGGGAACCGGTATTCTGGCAGACCAGCTGGAACACATTTTTGAGATCTCCAATATGGATGAGGCCCGTTCGGTAACCGGCCAGACCACGCAGGGAATCAGTCTTTCCATTGCCAAGAAGCTCGCGGATATTCTCGGCGGCGAGCTCGAGGCGGAAAGTACCTACGGGGCAGGAAGCATATTTACCTTCCATGTTACCCAGGCCCTTCCCAAGGCGGATGCGCCGGCCATTCCGGTATCCGAACGGCTGATGGAGAGAGTATCCAGCGAGGAAGCGGAAAAGATGATCGTTCCCGATGGTACGGTTCTTTTCGTTGATGACGCCGAGCTGAACAGAACAGTTGCCCTCGAAACACTGGGCAGGATGGAACTTCGGGCAGATGCGGCCTCCAGCGGCCTTTCTGCGATCGATATGGTCATGAATCACAGCTACGATATGGTCTTTATGGATGTGGCCATGCCGGTCATGAACGGCGTGGATACGCTGCATGAGATCAGAGAACTGGCAGACCCCGTTTACCATGCCATTCCGGTCATTGCCATGACGGAGGACGTTATCGGCAAGGACCAGGAGGAGCTTCTGGCCGAGGGCTTCAGCGATGTGATCGTCAAGCCTCTTGAGCTTGGCACGCTGGCGGCTTTGATCCGGAAGTATATCGATCCGGAACGGATCAAGTACAAGAATCATAATGTCGAGCAGTATCTTGAGGACTCCCGGTACAGCTCCGGCCTTCTGAAGCTGGAACAGGTGCTGGATGTGTCCGGCGTTCTGGACAGGATAGGCGGAAACATCGATGTTTATCATCGTATGCTGCTTACCTTTTATAACCAGAACCAGGATGTGGATATGGAGCTGGGGAAAAAGCTGAGCAATAATTACCGGAGCTTCCGGAGCAGGATACGGTCCATCCGTGCAGGCTGTCTTACGATCGGTGCATCCGAAACAGCGGAGATCGCCCTTAGGATCGAGAATGCCATCAATCTGGGAAACAGGGGTTATGTCCGTGACCATGTCCGTGAGGTTACCCAGTCTCTGGAACGGCTGATGGACAGCATCCAGGAGTATCTCGATTTTGTGAAGAGCGAAAAGGGCCGTGTGGACGAGGAGCCTGCCGGTCAGCAGGAAGAGAAAAAGACGGAGAAAACCGAAAAGACCGATATTCTTATGCAGTCTGCGCCGGTTGAAGGAATTGATATCCGGATGCTCCGGAGCATGCAGGCCTCTCTTGAGGTAGGCGATATGCAGGAGGTTAAACGGATTTACGAGACGATACGGTCGGCGGATTACACAGGCGAGGATGCGGAATTTATGGAGGTACTGGGCGAACAGATCACCGGTCAGAATGCCGATCAGATCCAGGATCTTCTGGCAACCTATATCAGTCTCCGGAGTTTGTAGCAGGGATGCACTTTATGTTAACCGGAAAAATCAGTCTCCGGAGTCTTTAGCGAGGAGGTGCTTTATGTTAACCGGGAAAAAGATCATACTTGGGGTGAGCGGCGGAATCGCCGCCTATAAAATGACAGATGTTGCCAGCAGCCTGTTTAAGCTGGGAGCGGATTGTCATGTAGTAATGACAAAGCATGCGGAAAAATTTATCACACCGGAGCCCTTCCGGATTCTGACAAAGAATCCGGTATATACCGATGTGTTTGATGATTTTCATGAGGAAGGGTATGATGTGCCCCATATCAGTCTGGGACGGACGGCCGATCTGATCCTTATTGCACCGGCTACGGCCAATGTGATCGGAAAGCTTGCGCACGGGATTGCGGATGATATGCTGACAACCGTGGTTCTTCCGGCCAGGTGTCCCATTCTGATCGCGCCGGCCATGAATACCTATATGCTGGAAAATCCTGTGGTACAGGAAAATCTCGAGATACTCCGCCGGAGAGGATATCATATCATTGAACCGGCTTCCGGTATGCTGGCCTGCGGTGACGAAGGAAAGGGCAAGCTGCCCGATCCGGAGGTGCTGGTGGAGGAGGTTCTTTATGCCTGCGAAAAAGAGAAGGACCTTGCCGGAAAGCGGTTCCTTGTTTCTGCAGGACCTACCCAGGAGGCGATGGATCCGGTCAGATATATCACGAACCACTCATCGGGCAAGATGGGCTTCTCCGTGGCCAGAATGGCGGCCAGAAGAGGAGCAGAGGTTGTTCTTGTGGCAGGGCCGGTCCAGCTGAAGACTCCCGTCGGCGTAAAGCGGATCGATGTTGTATCGGCGGCGGATATGGCTGAGGCTGTTCTCCGGGAATGGAAGACGGCTGACTGTGTGGTCATGTCGGCGGCAGTTGCGGATTATACACCGCTCGAGGCTGCGGATCAGAAGATCAAAAAGAAGGAGGGAGATCTCTCTATTCCCTTAAAGCGTACGACGGATATCCTTGCCTCCCTCGGAAAAGAAAAACGCGAGGGTCAGGTGATCTGCGGCTTTTCCATGGAAACGGAGAATCTGATCAGCAATTCATTGGCCAAACTGGAAAAGAAGAACGCCGATATGATCTGTGCCAACAGTCTCCGGACAGAGGGCGCCGGTTATCAGGTGGATACCAATATTGTAACGATCCTTACCAGAGAAGGGAATACGGAGCTGCCCCTCCTTTCGAAGGATGAAACGGCAGACCGCATACTGGATGTGATCAAAGAGAAACTTCGTTGAAAAATACATCCTGTTTTGCTATAATGATAAAGGCTGATCACGAGGAGGAATAGAAAATGGAAAAGTATCAGGAACAGTTCATTGAATTTATGATCGACTGCCAGGTTTTGAAATTCGGTGATTTTGTGACGAAAAGCGGCAGAAAGACGCCATTTTTTGTCAACACGGGCTTTTATCGTACAGGCGGACAGCTGATGAAGCTTGGTGAATACTATGCGGAAGCTATTGTCAATAAATTCGGAACAGACTTCGACGTGCTCTTCGGTCCTGCGTATAAGGGAATTCCCCTTTCGGTAGCTGCAGCGATCGCTCTGAAGGCAAAATATGGTCTGGAAATCCGTTACAGCTCCAACAGAAAAGAGATCAAGGATCACGGTGATCAGGGTATTCTTCTGGGAAGTCCGATCCGGGACGGCGACAGAGTGGTGATCATCGAGGATGTGACTACTGCAGGAACCTCCATTCGTGAGACGCTTCCCATTATCGAAGCGCAGGGAAAGGTGAGCGTGCTTGGACTCGTGGTATCCGTTGACCGTCAGGAGAGGGGCGAAAAGAAAAGCGCTCTTGCGGAGATTCAGGAAAACTTCGGACTTGAAACCACATCCATTGTAACGATGTCCGACGTGATCGAGCATCTTTATAATAAGCCTTACAAGGGCAATGTGGTGATCGGCGATGAGATGAAGAGCAGGATTGATGCATATTATGCGCAGTATGGCGCTTAGGAAAGGAAGAACATTATGGAAAAGGTTTATAAGCTTTTGAAATCTGCGGGAGCGGCCAATATCGTTCTGGGTATTCTGCTGATCATCTGCGGCATTGCCTTTGGCGTTCTGAATATCGTGACGGGCGGCAGGCTTCTGAAGAACCGCCGGAATATTCTGTTTTAATGGGGGCTGGGGGGCAAAAGGATAAGGAGATACGGTGTACATTATGTATGCCGTCTCTTTTTTTGGCATGTCTTTTTGTCCTGCTGGAGTGCATTCTGCATGTTCGCGGCTTCGGTCTTACAGGCCGCTATGTTTTGAATAAGGTCTTTTTTGCGGCGCTTTTCGGATATCTGGCCGGGGCGCTTATTTCTTTTCTGCCGGTACTGATCCGCCGGATCGTTGGGATATTCATATCCACTGTGGGTATTCTGCTGTATACGGCGCAGCTCATCTATTTCTCGGTTTTTTCCACCTATCTGTCATTATCCGGAACGGCTGGCGTTACGGGACAGGCGCTGGATTATACGCATGTGATCTTTCAGGCTATGAAAAAGGAATGGCTCTCCATGATCCTTCTGGTCCTTATGATCGCGCTTTCCGTTCTGTTTTTTGTGAAATGGATGCCGGCGGGACGCCCAGGGCTGAAGGGTTTTCTGATCCGTTTCGGTGCATATGTCCTGGCAGCCTTCGGTTTCTTTCTTTTCCTCCGGGGGCAGGGAAGAGGTATCGATACGCCTTATGATCTCTTCCGGAATTATAATTCGGTTGATCTTTCGGTGCAGAGACTGGGTATACTGGATTCCACCTTTTTGGATATCGTTACGGGTATCCGTGCAGGCGGCGGAGGAAAGGTGACCCATACCGGCTTCTCCGGTGAAGAAAGGGTGGAAGTTCCTACGGCCACGGAACTGGAAAAGAATACGGAGATCGAACAGCTGGAAAAGGATCTTCGAAAGGCCGGACTTCATACGGAGGAGCCTTCAACAGAAGAGGAAATCCCGGAGGTCAAGGTGTATGGACCCAATATTCTGGAAGATGTCGATCCGGCTAAGCTGGCCAGGACCGAGGAGGATGGCTCCATCCGTGATATCCATAACTACGTGGCGGGAGTGGCGCCTACGATTCAAAATGAGTATACCGGTATGTTTTCCGGTTATAATCTGATCTTTATCACGGCAGAGGGCTTCGACGGACTCGTGATCGATCCGGAAAGAACGCCCATGCTGTATAAAATGTCACATGAGGGCTTTTATTTTAAAAACTTTTATACACCTCTCTGGTATGGATCCACATCCGGAGGAGAATATGCCAATCTGACAGGGCTTATTCCCAGAAGCGGCGGCTATCTCAGCATGGCCAGAGTAGGCTTCAGAGAGAATTCCATGCCCTTCACACTGGGGAATCAGCTGGGGAAAATGGGGTATGCCGTCTATGGTTTTCATAACGGAACCTATGATTATTATGACCGGAATTATTCGCATCCGGTGATCGGCTATCATAACTGGATAGCCAGCGGAAGCGGGTTTACTGAGGAAAAAACGGAATATGGCTATTCCATCTGGCCGCAGTCGGATGCATATCTGGAATCCGAAACAATCGGGCTTTATGTGAATAAGGAGCCCTTTCATGCCTATTATATGACCATCAGCGGGCATCTTCCTTACAGCTGGGGCGGAAATGCCATGGCAGCCAGGCACAAATCCTTTACGGAAAATCTTCCCTACAGTGAGACCACCCGGGTTTATCTTTCCTGTCAGTATGAGGTGGAGCTGATGCTGGAGCGACTGTATCAGGATCTTAAGCGGGCCGGCGTACTGGACCGCACACTGATCGTACTTTCCTGCGATCATGTGCCGTATGACGATCTGGAAATTCTGGATGAACTGGCGGGGCATAAGCTGGAGAGGACCTTTGAGGTCTATAAGAATACGCTGATCGTTTATTCGGCTTCCATGGAGTCGCCGGTTGTGGTGGATAAGTATTGTTCCAGCCCGGATATCCTTCCGACGATCTCCAATCTGATGGGACTTCCTTACGATTCCCGGATGATGGCGGGGCAGGATATTCTTTCCAATTCTCCGGCGCTTGTGGTCTTCCAGGATCATAGTCTCATTACGGATGTCTGCCGGTATAATGCTTCTACCGGAGAAGTCACGGAAACTGCCGGGGTGAAGGTGTCGGATGATTATCTGGAGAGCATACGGACTATCGCGGCCAACAGGATCAGGCTTTCAGACAGCATCTGTGAATATGATTATTACCGGTATCTCGGCATCGATCCTGAGTAACCCGGGACTTTCCGGGTGTTTCGAAGCAGACCGGTTATCCTGAAGCTGATAATCGTATTACCTTTCGAATACTTTTGAAGTATATTATGAAAGTACATTATGAAAGTATATTATGAAAGTAAATTATGAACAGAATCCCCCGCAGTCTCCGGCTGCATGCTTCGAAAACTCACCATCGATTTTCTAAAATGCTCCAGAAACCTTCTGCAGGATGCGGCCGCTCGGCTCTAACTCGGCGCATGCCTTTTATTCCCTGCTCCTCCTTGAACAGTCGGAGCAAGGAAGGAAGGCATGCTTCCTTCGAACAAACCCGCTCGCGGGCATCCTTGCGAAGCTTTCTGTTCCATTTTTACGAAAATCGGGTGATTGTTTTCTCATCATGCAGCCGGAGGCTGCGGGGGGGTATTATAAGCTTTCTTCATAAGGACTTTATATGCATTTCAAACACAATACAAATGCGTTTAAGATGCATTTCAATCTACGATCCGGACCTTCCTGGTTTCTTCCGGAACCGCAGTCTCATTACGCAGCATGGCGTAGAGCATAGAAGCAAAGCAGTCGGTTTCCCAGAGCGCCTTCATCAGACCCTCCGGCCGGAAATCGGCTTTTTTATTGATGATATTTACATTTGCATTTGCAAGAAGCTCCTTCAGCTCTCCTGATGAAGACCTGGAGAGAGCGAGAAGGTTAAGGTAGGAGGCACCGGACTGCCTCAGCCGTACCATGACATCCTCGCGGATATTCAGCAGAAGATGGATCAGGGCGCGGCAGATTCGCGTACGCGTCTCATTCTTCTCCTTTAAGGCATCTATGAGAGCCTCATAGGAAAGAGGCAGTCGGAGCTTTTTCACCCGCTGAAGCAGGGACTCGGAAAAGTCGGAAACGGACGGATCCAAGAATCCGCTCTGCATGCGAAGCAGAAGATAGTTCAGCGTACCGGCAAGCCTTTCCTCCGGGTGCAGCAAAAATGTCTTTTTTTGATAATAATCATGAAGGCATTCGGGAACGAAAGAAGAGATATCCATGCCTTCGGAAAGCAGTTCCCGGATACCGCTGGCAGAAAGCACATTTTCCTTCGGAAGATGGGAATGATAGCCGTGATCGCTGCGGAGAACGGGAAGAGGCCGGATCTCAGGCGCAAAAAGATAAATGGCCCGTAAATACTCCAGAGCCAGAATATGATTCGGCTGGCGCAGAAGTCTGCTGACCTGTTCCTCCCTGCCCGGAAAAAAGAGTAGGAGCGCCTTTTCCCTGGCTGCGGGATAGGAGTGACCATCCTTAAAAGACTGGCGGAGAGTTTCCTGGAAGACTTCCGGTTCATCGGCAAGGATCCGGGCGATTTCCTGTAACAGGGAAAGGTCAGCAGATTCCACGCCAAAAGCGAGATGATCCACAACTCCGGTTTTTCCGGCAAGCCTTACCGCGCCCTCCGCGAAATCCCTTGCACTGGAAGTGGCATAATAAACAGGGAGTTCAAAAACAGCAGCGCAGCCGCAGAGAACAGCGGCCTCTGCCCGGTCATATTTATCCAGAATGGATGGAAGGCCGCGCTGAAGAAAACATCCGCTCATCAGGGACACAACAGGTTCACCTGTTTGGGAGGCAGCCTGACCGGTAAGATAGCGGTGGCCGGAATGAAAAGGATCATATTCCGATATGATCATGGTGACCTTCATGGGATCCTCCTTTTAAATGGTCGTATTTAAAAAACTAAAAAGTTGTCTGGAAAGTCGTATAAAAAGTTCTGATATACATGATAGCATTTCTTCTCAAAATATGCTATAATGCAAATGCTTATTCAAAGAAGGTGGGTATCCCACCGTTTTCCGTGCGGGAGATAGAAAGAATGTTCCGGGTTCAGGTCTGTCTTCTGCTATTTTTTTGGGTTGACAAAGACGTGGGATTATACTATACTCTAATCGAACACTTGTTTGCATAAAGGAGATTATATAATGGCTTCAGAAGAAAAATTAAAAGCATTGGACGCTGCGCTTATGCAGATTGAAAAACAGTTTGGAAAGGGCTCCGTAATGAAGCTCGGCGATGATACGCATATGAACATCGAGACGATCCCCACAGGATCCCTCAGTCTGGATATCGCTCTGGGGATCGGCGGTCTGCCCAGGGGACGTGTGATCGAAATATATGGACCGGAGTCCAGTGGTAAAACGACTGTGGCTCTGCACGTGGTCGCAGAAGTGCAGAAGAGAGGCGGCATTGCCGGTTTTATTGATGCGGAGCATGCCCTTGATCCGGTATATGCGAAGAATATCGGCGTGGATATTGATAATCTTTATATTTCCCAGCCGGACAACGGTGAGCAGGCTCTGGAGATCACGGAAACCATGGTGCGTTCCGGCGCTATGGATGTGATCATTGTGGATTCCGTTGCAGCCCTTGTTCCCAAGGCGGAAATTGACGGAGAAATGGGCGACAGCCATGTTGGTCTTCACGCCAGACTGATGTCCCAGGCGCTGCGGAAGCTTACAGCTGTGATCAATAAGACGAATTGCATTGTGGTATTTATCAACCAGCTGCGTGAAAAGGTTGGCGTAATGTTCGGTAATCCGGAAACCACAACCGGCGGCCGCGCGCTCAAGTTTTATTCTTCAGTCCGCCTTGAGGTCCGCCGTACAGAGAGTCTGAAGGTAAACGGTGAAGTAATTGGTAACCATACCAGAGTAAAGGTTGTGAAAAATAAGGTAGCTCCGCCGCATAAGGAGGCTGAATTCGATATCATGTTCGGCACGGGTATCTCCAAAGAGGGTGATCTTCTGGATCTTGCCGCGGCGAATGATATTATTGTGAAATCCGGTGCGTGGTATGCCTATCTGGGCGAGAAGATCGGCCAGGGACGTGAAAATGCAAAGACTTATCTGAAGGAGCATCCGGATGTGTTTGATGAAGTTAACACAAAGGTCAGAGAGCTTTACGGAATTGGCGACGGAGCAAAGAAGGAAGAGGGAGCTGAAGAATAAAGGTGCAGGTAGTAAGGCTTGAACAGGTAAGGAACAGTTACCGTGTCAGCATGGAGGACGGCCCGCTCGGGACACTGAGCAGACGGGAGCTTATCGATTCAGGGCTGAATCCGGACAGCCTTACGGCAGATTCGGAGCATCTGATCACAGATTCTGTCGCCGATGTTATTCGGGAAACCGTTTATCTGAAGGCTTATGAAAGCTGTGTCAGAATGCTGGCTGTTTCGGAATATGCGCCCGGTGAGATCAGATACAAGCTGAGATTTCGCGGCTATGCCGATACCATTATCGAACGGGTGGTAGAGGAGCTTTATGCCAATAATTATATCAATGACGAACGCTATGCGGAAAGCTTTGTCCGGTCATATGCGCGCAGGAAAGGCAGGAGAAACCTTCTGATCGAGCTGGAACAGAAGGGAATATCTCTCCGGGATCCGGAGGCACTGATCGAAAGAGTTTATGCAGAAGAGGGAATCACCGAGGACGCGGTCCGGGATGCCCTCCTGGAAAAGAAATTCCGGGGTGCGGATCCGGAGGATCCCACAGTAAAGAGGCGTATGCGGGAGTTTTTGTACCGAAAAGGATTTGTGAATGGTACTTGACATAACGCCAAAATAAGTTTAGTATAATTGTGTTATGCTTCTGCATATTAGAATTTCATAAAGGAGGTGCTCCTGTGGGTCCGGTTGCGATAGCCATTTGCGCTGTTCTGGTTATCCTTGCCGCCATTATCGGATGGTTTGCCGGTATCAGCTACCGCAAAAATATTGCGGAAGCCAAGATCGGTAAAGCAGAGGATAAGGCCAAAGAGATCATTGATGAAGCTCTGAAGACCGCTGAAACCAAGCAGAGGGATATACTTCTCACTGCAAAGGAAGAGGCGCTGAAGACGAAGAATGATATCGACAAGGAAGTCAAAGAGCGCAGAAGCGAAATCCAGCACATGGAGAAGAGAGTACTTCAGCGTGAGGAAAATCTGGACAAGAAGACAGAAACTCTGGAAAGAAGAGAACAATCTCTGAATTCCAAGGAAAATCGTCTGAATGAAAAGATGGCCAAAGCGGAGGAACTTTCTGCTAAACGCGAACAGGAACTGGAAAGAATTTCCGGTCTCACCTCTGAACAAGCAAAGGAATATTTGCTGAAATCTGTAGAAGATGATGTCAAACATGAAACAGCAGTCATGATCAGGGAAATGGAATCCCGGGCAAAAGAGGAAGCAGACAAGAAGGCGAAGGAATATGTCGTCACAGCCATTCAGAAATGTGCTGCCGATGTCGTATCCGAATCGACGATCTCTCTTGTTCAGCTCCCCAGTGATGAAATGAAAGGCCGGATCATCGGTCGTGAGGGTAGGAATATCCGCACGCTGGAGAATCTTACCGGTGTTGATCTCATCATTGACGACACACCGGAAGCGGTTGTTCTTTCCAGTTTCGATCCGATTCGCCGTGAGGTGGCCCGGACAGCTTTGGAAAAACTGATCGTTGATGGCAGAATCCACCCCGCCCGCATTGAGGAAATGGTGGAGAAGGCGAAAAAAGAAGTTGAGACAAAAATTCGCGAAGAAGGTGAAGCGGCTGCTTTCGAGGCAGGCGTTCATGGCCTGCATCCGGAACTGATCAAGCTTCTTGGCCGGATGAAATACCGTACAAGCTATGGACAGAATGCATTAAAGCATTCTATTGAAGTAGCATATCTCAGCGGAGTGATTGCCGGTGAGGTTGGCGAGGATATTACGCTTGCCAAGCGTGCGGGTCTGCTTCATGACATTGGTAAATCTGTCGATCATGAAATGGAAGGCTCACATGTGACCATCGGTGTAGATCTTTGCCGCAAGTACAAGGAAAATGCCGTTGTGATCAATACCGTTGCATCCCATCATGGGGATGTGGAGGCAGAAAGCCTTATTGCATGTATTGTACAGGCTGCGGATGCTATTTCTGCAGCAAGACCCGGTGCCAGAAGAGAAACACTGGAAACCTACACTTCCAGACTTACCAAACTGGAAGAAATTGCTGATACGTTTGACGGAGTCGACAAGTCCTTTGCTATTCAGGCAGGTCGGGAAATTCGAGTAATGGTTGTTCCTGAGAAGGTAAGTGATTCCGATATGGTTATTCTTGCCCGCAATATTTCGAAAAAAATTGAGGACGAGCTGGAATATCCCGGTCAGATTAAGGTTAGTCTGATCAGAGAATCACGTGTAAATGATTTTGCAAAATAAGATGACAGGCTGTTTGTTTCGACAAACAGCCTTTTATCGTGTATGATAACATAGTACATCGATTCTTAAATAACTGGAACAAATGCTTGGTGAGCCTATTGGAGGATTAAAGGGAGAGCCTATGGGAGAGTGGAAGAGAATTAACAGAAAAGAGGTTTTTCGCGGACATCGGGTGAAGGTGTTTGAAGATGAGCTTAAACGACCGGATGGTAAGACGGTTTTATATGATCTTGTGGAAAACAGGAATGGGGCAGCCGTACTTCTTGTGGATGATGAGGAAAATCTGATCCTGGTCAGTCAGTACAGAAATGTACTTAACAGGGATTCCCTGGAGATCCCAGCGGGTTCAATGGATGAAGAGGACGCGGATCCGGAAATGACGGCCATAAGGGAGGCTGAAGAAGAGACAGGCTTTGTTCCCGGAAAAATGAGATTCGTCAGTACAATCCTTGCCTCATCCGGCCTTTTTACCGAGCAGACATCCATTTATATCGGAACCGGGCTTAAACAGGGGGAGGTTCACCGGGATCCGGATGAGTTTCTGACTGTGCGGAAGATTCCGATGGAAGAAGTCATGAAAATGATATTTTCCGGTGAGATCTGTGATGGAAAAACGATACTTGCTGTTTATGCGTACCGTGATATGATAAAAAATTGTTAAATTCTTTTTACAACAAGATTTAGAAAGTGTGAATACTCTTTACGCAAAATGTTGTTTCAAATGCGTACAACCCCTTATTTTATGCGGCTTCAGGCTGAAATATGCTATTGATTTTATGTTAATTTCCTCATATACTTAATAGTAATTATGGAAACCGGTGCAGAGGGAATAGTGGGGATCTCTGCCTCCCGGATGACATGAGCAAACATGTCAAAATGATGAGGGGAAAAAATGGAACAGGAAGTAGATCTTTATCTGTCGTATCTGTCTGACGTAAAACACAGCAGTATGAATACGATCCGGTCTTATAAAAGAGATCTTATGCATTTTGTTGATTATATGAAGCAGAACGGTACACATCGTGTGGCTGATGTCAATCAGACACAGGTCCGTTCTTATGTTCTTGATATGGAGAACAGGAATTTCAGTTCTGCGACTGTATCCCGCAATATTGCCAGCCTTCGTTCATTTTTTCTTTTTCTTTTGGAAAAAGGTCTGGTCTCCGGCAACCCTGCTTCAGAGATTAAGGCGCCTAAAGTAGAAAAGAAGATACCGGATGTCCTTACGATCGAGGAGGTCAGTCTTCTTCTGGAACAGCCTTCCGGCGATTCTCCGAAGGAAATCAGAGATAAAGCCATGCTTGAACTGCTTTATGCGACAGGACTTCGGGTTACCGAGCTGATTTCCCTCCGTTATCAGGACATTAATCTTTCCATGAGTTTTGTTGAATGTCATGATGGCAGTAAATCCAGGATCATTCCTATTGAAAATGCGGCAAAGACCGCTTTGGAAAGATATCTGGGTTCTGTCAGGGATAAGATCTGCGGAGGTTCAGATTACCTTTTTACCAATCTGAAGGGTGAGGAGATGTCACGCCAGGGATTTTGGAAGCTGATCAAATCCTATGCTAAAAGAGCCGGTATTGAAAAGGAAATCACACCCTATATGATCAGGCATTCCTTTGCCAGCCATATGGTGAATAATGGGGCGGATCTCAGATCCGTACAGGAAATGCTTGGCCATTCCGACATTTCCACAACACAGATTTATTTGAAAGGAAAGCCCGGACGGCTGAAGGAGGTTTATGACCGAACCCATCCTCGGGCATTGGCTTAAAGAAAAACATGTCATCGATTTTTGGTAATATATTTAAAGTCTCAACCTGGGGAGAGTCTCATGGAGCCGGCGTCGGCGTGGTGGTTGACGGCTGCCCTGCCGGACTTGGTCTTTGTGAGGAGGATATCCAGAGGATGCTCGACCGGAGAAAGCCGGGGAGCTCCGCCTTCACTACCCAAAGGTCTGAGGCTGATAAGATTGAGATTTTATCAGGCGTTTTTGGGGGATTGACCACAGGAACGCCTATATCTTTGCTTGTCAGAAATAAGGATCACCATTCTTCGGATTATCAGAACCTCGCTGAACAGTATCGCCCCGGGCATGCGGACTACTGCTTCGACAGGAAATATGGTTTCCGCGACTGGAGGGGCGGCGGAAGGTCGTCCGGACGGGAAACCATTGGCCGTGTAGCGTCCGGTGCGATCGCGGAAAAGCTTCTTTCCCTGTTCGGCATCTGTTTTCTGACCTATGTTGACCGGATTGGGGATATTGAGATATCCGCCGATGCTTTCGATGAAGCGGAAATCAATAGAAATCCGCTTTGTATGCCGGACAGGGTGGCAGCGGATGCAGCTTCGGATTACCTGAAAAGGCTTATGCAGGAAGGGGATTCCTCCGGCAGCCGCGTTGTCTGTCGGGTCAGCGGTCTTCCTGCCGGGCTGGGTGAGCCTGTGTTCGGCAAGCTGGATGCGCTTCTCGGGCAGGCGGTTTTCTCCATCGGTGCCGTAAAGGGGCTGGAGATCGGAGATGGCTTCGCTGTTTCTTCAATGAGGGGATCGGATAATAATGACGGCTTTTTCATGGAAAACGGAGAGGTCAAAAAGCTGACCAACCATAGTGGCGGCGTTCTCGGCGGCATCAGCGACGGCTCGGAGCTGATCCTTCGGGCTGCCTTTAAACCCACACCCTCGATTTTCAGAGAGCAGAAGACGGTGGACAGGGATGGAAATAATGTGACCATGAATATAGCCGGACGGCATGATCCTGTTATCGGGCCGAGGGCAGCGGTCGTTGTGGAATCCATGACAGCACTTGTCCTTGCTGATCTTCTTCTGGAGAATGCGGTGTGCCGCGTTTCGAATTTACAGAAGATCTATGACTAAGCTTTTTGAATTGAACCATAAGGAAATCAGAACAAGTTATTGATGTAGATATTAAGAAAATGCTGTAATATTATACCTGCCTGCTATAGAGGCGGGCGAATTCTTTTACGGAGAACAGTATGCTGAAAAAAACAGGAATTATTCTGATCGGCCTTCTGCTTCTGACCGGTCTTGCCGGCTGCGGTAAAAAAGCGGGTCGGGCGAAGACGGAAACGCAGGGCAAACAGGAAGAAACAGAATCTCAGGGGAAACTGGAAGAAACCGAAGTGGCTGCGGGGACAGAAAACGGCGGAAATGATGGAACCGAAGAAATGAAGGAAACCACGGCGGAGGTTTCTGATACAGAAGAGCAAACAGCAGAATCGCTGATCAACGATCCGGAAGAGCTGCATGCTTATGTAACGGATGCGGATGAACAGATTTCGCTGATCGTTGAAAGGTTCCCGGTATGGCATGATGAAGAGCTTTCCCAGGAGAAATTCATGTATGCAGTGACGGATCTGGATCATAACGGCAGACTTGAGGTATTGATGAGTGCACTGGAAGGAACCGGTCTCTATACACATTCTGAGATTTATGAAGTATCTGAGGATAGATCGAAGCTGGTGCATATCAACTGGGAAAAGGAAGCCGGCTTTTCTGAGCCGGACATCATTGTGGATGCGGTGAATGCGTATTACGATCCGGAAAAGAATACTTATCATTATATTTTTGATGATCTTTTGCGGGTCAGCAATATGGAATCACAGGATTCCGTTTGTGCGTTTACTTATGCGGACGGCAAGGTGCAGGTAGAGTGGCTTGCGTCCCTGTATCAGACGGTGAATGAGGATGGCGAATCGGTGAATGAAGAATACCGGGATGCGAGTGGTGCGGAGATTGCCCCGGATGAATATTTTGAAGCTGCAGAGAAGCGGTTTGCCAGTCTGAAGCCGGTATATGTGCAGATTTCCTGGTTTGAGAATAACGAAGGTGGGGATCTTGATGCATCGGTCCGCATGTCATGGGAAAATTTCCAGCTTTCCGATCGCTGATCCTTCCTTATTTCCTGATATTCTAACTTTGCATAGTAAGGTTGCCTGCCTGTTCCTGTCTGTGTGCGTTTCGTGTAAAACATAGAAAAACAGGTGATCTTTTTGTATAAAATGTACCATGAACAGACGTTTTTCGATTGTTTATAGTAAAAAACAGAGAAAAATAATGAAAGTGTTGCTTTTTTGTTAAAATTGCGTTAAAATCTTGCCGAAAAATGAAGACAGGGTAAAGTGCTCAGTGATATGAGCGAATGTTTATGGAGGATATGGAAATGGCAGTAGTTAAGAAGGCGAGTGCTAAGGATCTGGCCGAGAAGGCTGCAGCTGCAAAGAAGGCTGACGCAGCAAAGAAGGCTCCTGAGGCAAAGGAAGAAGTAAAGAAGGCTGCTCCTGCAGCTAAGAAGGAAACAGCAAAGAAAGCTGAGCCCGCTAAGAAGGCAGCTCCGGCTAAGAAGGAAACAGCAAAGAAGGCTGAGCCTGCTAAGAAGGCAGAGCCCGCTAAGAAGGCAGCAGCTCCCAAGAAGGCAGCAGCTCCCAAGAAGACTGAGTCCAAGACACAGCTTTTTGTTCAGTATCAGGGTGGCAATGTTTCCACAGATGATCTGGTAAAGAGGGCAATCGAGGTTTCCGGTAAGAAGAGCGTTAAGGAACTTAACCTGTACTATCAGCCGGAAAATTATATTGTATACTTTACAGCAGATGGTCAGGAAGGTTCCTTCAACCTGTAATCTGCAGCAGCGCCGGTTGCTAATATAAAGAAAAAACGATGGGGCGGAAGCTTTGCTTCCGCTCTTTTTATCTTTTGTATCTGTAAAGCGGGACTCCGGGTGAACTGATCCGGGGCCTCCTGCAAGGACGCCGGCGAGTAATGCACGGGAAATGACGCACCGGAAAGGAAATGAAAATCCATATTGCCACATTGCGGCTGAATTTGTTATAATAAGATTGTTCAACCGAAGCTGTTTTTTTGTGCGCGGGTGTCCCGAATGTTTTTGAAGCACATGCTGAACAGCTGCGAAAGCTCTTATATTCAAGTCGAGGAGGAGGGGGAGCAATGCTTAAGCTCTTTTTTAAAGCGCAGGATCTTGAGGAGAAGGATTCCTTTCAGATTTTTAATCATAGCGGAAAACCGGCGTATTATACCAAGGATGATTTTATTGCCACCGGTCACAGGATCAAGCTTTTCATGCATGATACCATCACAGAAGTAGCTTATGTGCAGGAAAAGCAGGTCAGGAACAAGATTAAATTTGAATTCTGTGCCAGGGGGGATTTTGGTACAGTTGAGAGGACGAGAGATTTTACAGGTCGTCCCAGCTATGCTGTTGAATATACCAATAAATGGCTTGTTGCCGGAGATGGCGCCAACTGGAATTATACCGTGAAAATGGGTTCCATCAACATTATGAAGGTGGAAAAGATGCCCTATCTGATTCCCGGACAGGCTCTGAACATTACAGATACCGTGGTGATCACGGTTTACAGCGATTCCGACGCGCTGATCAGCCTTGCTTTCTGCCTGGCGATCTATGCGGTCAACCGGTATTCCTACAATTTCTGATAGCTGCCGGTTAGAAGGGCGTAAGAGGATCGGAATGATCTAGGCCTCAGGAACTGTTTATAAAATACTTGTACAGCTGACGAAGGACAGACGTTCGTCAGCAGGAAGGAAAATACAGCCTCGGCGGACTGCGGCAAAGCTTTCCAACGGCCTGGACAGGCCGGATGTGCAAGTGATTTTGTAACAGTTCCTTAGTCTTGTATGGAGGATGAATACATGAGGATGCTCATACAGCGGGTCAGAGAGGCCTCTGTATCGGTCGATGGTGAGATTACCGGCAAGATCGGACATGGCCTTCTGGTTTTTGTTGGGACAGAGGATAGCGATACGGAAGAAATCGCGGATAAAATGCTGAAGAAGCTGGTTAATCTCCGGATATTTGCGGATGCTGAGGGAAAGACCAATCTGTCTCTTCTGGATGTCGGCGGAGAGCTGCTCCTGGTTTCCCAGTTTACCCTCTACGCGGACTGCAGAAAGGGTAACCGCCCTTCCTTTATTAAGGCTGGGGCACCGGAATATGCGGAAAAGCTTTATCATTATTTGGTGAAACAGGCCGGAGAGATCGTTGAAACGGTGCAGGAGGGAATCTTTGCCGCATCCATGCAGGTTTCGCTTCTGAATGACGGACCCTTCACCATTTGGCTGGATTCCGCGGAAATAGTGAAGTAATACAAGCGGTATCTTTGCGCATCAGCTTTGCCGGAAGGAGGAAAGGACACTGGCACAGGATCATATCAGAAATTTCTGTATCATCGCACATATCGATCATGGTAAATCCACGCTGGCTGACCGGATCATCGAAATGACCGGGACGCTGACCGAGCGGGAGATGCAGAATCAGGTTTTGGATAATATGGACATTGAGCGGGAGAGAGGGATCACCATTAAATCCCAGGCTGTCCGTATCATATATAAGGCGAAAAACGGGGAGGAATATATTCTGAACCTTATCGACACCCCGGGACACGTGGATTTTAACTACGAGGTTTCCCGGTCTCTTGCGGCCTGCGAAGGGGCCGTTCTTGTGGTGGATGCGGCTCAGGGCATAGAAGCACAGACACTGGCCAATGTTTACCTTGCGCTGGACCACGATTTGGAGATCGTTCCGGTGATCAATAAGATCGACCTTCCCTCGGCGGAGCCGGAACGGGTCAGGAATGAAATTGAGGATGTGATCGGCCTTCCGGCGGATGATGCGCCGCTCATCAGTGCAAAAAACGGCATTAATGTGGAAGCTGTGCTTGAACAGATCGTTTCGAAGATTCCCGCTCCCGCCGGAGATGAGGCGGCTCCTTTTAAGGCGCTGATCTTTGACAGCTTATATGACAGCTACAAGGGCGTGATCATATTCTGCCGGGTCTTTGACGGCGTTATAAAGCGCGGCAGCCGAATCCGTATGTGCATGACCGGTGCTGAGGCGGATGTAGTGGAGGTGGGGATTTTTGGCGCAGGCCGGTTTATTCCCTGCGAAGAGCTTTCTGCCGGTATGGTTGGTTACATTACGGCATCGCTGAAAAATGTGCGGGAGACAAAGGTCGGGGATACGGTTACGGATGCTGATAATCCCTGCGTGGAGGCGCTTCCCGGCTATAAGGAAGCAAAGCCCATGGTATTCTGCGGAATGTATCCCGCGGACGGCGCCCATTATCAGGACCTGAAGGATGCGCTCGAGAGGCTTGTGCTGAACGACGCGGCTCTGTTTTATGAGCCGGAGACCTCGGTTGCTCTGGGCTTCGGTTTCCGCTGCGGCTTTCTGGGACTTCTCCATCTGGAGGTGGTACAGGAAAGGCTGGAACGAGAATATGCGCTGGATCTTGTTACAACGGCACCGAGCGTAATATATAAAGTGCATAAATCAAATGGAGAAGTGATCGAACTGACCAATCCCTCCAATCTGCCGGATCCTTCAGAGATCGCTTATATGGAGGAGCCTGTGGTGGATGCGGAGATCATGGTGACCTCGGAGTATACCGGTGCCATCATGAAGCTTTGCCAGGAGAGGCGAGGCGTATATAAAAGCATGGAATATATTGAAGAAAGCCGCGTGCTCCTGAAATATGAGCTTCCGCTGAACGAGATCATTTATGATTTTTATGATGCACTGAAATCCCGCTCCAGAGGATATGCTTCCTTTGACTATGAGCTGAAGGGCTATACACAGTCCAAGCTGGTCAAGCTGGATATTCTGATCAATCATGAGACCATCGACGCCCTTTCCTTTATTGTTTTTGAGGGATCCGCCTATGAACGGGGCAGAAAGATGTGCGAAAAGCTGAAGACGGAGATTCCCCGGCACCTCTTCGAGGTTCCGATTCAGGCGGCTATCGGCGGCAAGATCATTGCCAGAGAAACCGTACGGGCTTACCGGAAGGACGTTCTGGCCAAGTGCTACGGCGG
>DFHD01000045.1:82072-85804 GCA_002372545.1 Lachnospiraceae bacterium UBA3732
ACGGCGGCGATATCACCCGGAAGAGAAAGCTTTTGGAGAAACAGAAGGAAGGCAAGAAAAGAATGCGGCAGTTTGGCAATGTAGAAATACCCCAGTCTGCCTTTATGAGCGTGCTGAAGCTGGATGATGAGTGATCCCGTTTCCGCGATCTGCGGAGAGAGGCTGAGGGGATAATGAAAAAAGCACTGAGTATTTATATCCATATTCCGTTCTGCATGAAAAAATGTGCCTATTGCGATTTTCTTTCCATGGCCGGAATGACCGAGGGAGAGAAGATGCAGTATGTTACGGCACTGTGCCGTGAGATCCAGATGTACAGGCCCTTTGCCGACCGGTATACTGTCCGTACGGTCTATATCGGCGGCGGTACGCCCACCGTTTTGGATGAAACCCAGATTGAAGTGATCATGAATACGCTCCGCAGTACATTTTCCTTTGAGCGCTTTCCGGAGATTACCATTGAAGCCAATCCGGGTACCATGAAATATGCAGATCTTCTTTCCTATCATGAGCAGGGGATAAACAGGATATCCATCGGTCTCCAGAGCGCGGATATCGTCTGTCTGGAAAGACTGGGCAGGATCCATAACTATGACCAGTTCCGTGAAGGCTATGATATGGCCGTGCGAGCCGGTTTCAGGAATATCAATGTGGATGTGATGAGCGGCATTCCGGGGCAGGATATTCATTCCTTTGTGGATACCCTCACCAGGGTAACGGAGCTTTCGCCCCAGCATATATCGGTTTATTCTCTCCAGGTGGAGGAGGGAACGCCTCTTTCGGAAAATGAAGAGCTGCTTTCCATGCTTCCCGGGGAGACGCAGGACAGGGCTATGTATGCCATGACCAAGCGTGTGCTCGGCGCATCGGGCTATAACCGCTATGAAATATCCAATTATGCAAAGGAAGGCTGTGAATGCCGGCATAATCTGGTCTACTGGACGGGGGGAGAGTATGTCGGCTTCGGCATAGGCGCGGCTTCCTTATTTAAAGGAGAGCGTTTTTCCAATATCCGGGATATGCGTGCATATATCGAGCTGATGGAGGATGCCCAGGAGGCGCTTGCCCGTACGGATGACCGGCTTCTTCTGTATGAAGAGGTTTCCCGCCAGCTTAGGAGCGAGTGCACTACCCAGTATATCGAAACGCGTATGGAGGAATTCATGTTTCTAGGACTAAGGCTTACGAGGGGCGTCAGAAGAAGCGAATTCCGTAAGCGGTTTAACAAAGATATCTATGAAGTCTATGGTCCGGTGATCCAGAAATATGAGAAGGACGGATTCCTGGAGACCGGAAGCGATTTTGTCCGGCTCACCGACCGGGGAATCGATGTCAGCAACTATATCCTGGCGGATTTTCTGCTCACTGTATAATGAAAATATTCCTTGACAATCTGATGTCTGGGTGTTACCATAATCCATGGTAGCACTCAGACATTTTGAGTGCTAACAGGAAAAAATAACAGCCTGAAAAAGAGAAAAGGCGGTGATGGAATGGAGAAGGACACTGGTCTTGATGAGAGAAAAACGATCATCCTAAAGGCAATCGTTTCCAATCATCTGGAGACCGGGGAACCAGTTGGTTCGAGAACAATTTCAAAGTACACCGATCTGAACCTTTCCTCTGCGACGATAAGGAATGAGATGTCCGATCTGGAGGAGCTGGGCTATATCATCCAGCCTCATACGGCGGCGGGGAGGGTTCCCACAGATAAGGGCTACCGGTTCTATGTCGACTGTATGATGGCAGAGAAAGAAGATACCGCAAAAGAACAGGTTGCCTTGCTGGAGCGTGTGGATAAGCTGGAAAACCTCCTTATGCAGGTGGCAAAGGTGCTGGCCTATAATACCCAGTATGCCACCATGGTCACGACACCGCAGATGGTGAATAAAAGAGTAAAGTTCATTCAGCTTTCCCAGGTGGATGAAAACGAGCTTGTAGCTGTCATCGTGGTGGGAGAGAACGTGGTCAGAAATGAGCTGATCCGTGTAAACCGGCCCCTTTCCAATGAAGAGGTTCTGAAATTCAACATTCTGCTGAATACATTTCTTCAGGGAATCACGGTTGACGAGATCAATCTGGAACTGATGCAGACCATGAAACGGCAGGCAGGAGAAGGTGAGTATGCCGATATTCTGGAGAGCATATTTGAAGGGATCGTAGCCGCTGTTCAGCAGGCGGAAAAGATGCAGATCTATACCAGCGGCGCTTCCAACATTCTGAAATACAGGGAGCTGGGAGACAGACAGCAGGCTACGGCACTTCTGGAAACCTTTGAAGACAAGCATGAGCTGAATCAGCTGGTTGATGAAGCGATGCGAAGCGTTCCGGAGGGAGAGGATGATAATAACATCCACATCTTTATCGGTGATGAGGCGCCCGTGCAGAACATGAAGGACTGTTCCATTGTCACTTCAACGTATAAGCTTCCGGAGGGAGCGAAGGGTACTATCGGTATTATAGGTCCGAAACGAATGGATTATAAGAAAGTGGTCAGTACTTTGAAGACACTTACGGATGAACTGGATATGATATTCAGGAAAGATAAACGAGGTGATGATTAATGGCAAGTTCAATGGCTGATAAGCTGCGTTATGCAAAGGAGGCGAAGGAAGGAGAGTCCCTGCCGAAGGAGCAGGATCTGAAGATTTCCAATGAAGAGCCTGTGCAGGAGGGGACGGAAGTTTCCATATCCGAAGAAAAAGATGTGAAACCCGAGGATGCAGAAAAGGAAAGACCGAAACCGGTACCGAAAAAGAACCGGAGAGGTTCCAAGCAGCTGATGGCAGAGCTGGAAGCCGCAAAGACCATGGCGGAAGGCAATAAAGAGAAATACACAAGACTTCTGGCAGAGTTCGATAATATGCGGGCCAGAAACGAAAAGGAAAATGCGAAGATGTTCGATTTCGGCGCCAAAGATACACTGGAGAAGCTTCTCCCGGTAGTGGATAATCTGGAGCGCGCGCTGGGATCTGTGCCTGAGGATCAGAAAAACGGCTTCGAAGAGGGTGTGGAAAAGATCTATAAGCAGCTGATGGATGTGCTTTCAGGCATCGGCGTAGTTCCCATGGAGGCTGTCGGTAAGGAATTTAATCCCGACTTCCATAATGCGGTTGTCCATGTGGAGGATGAAAGCCAGCCGGAAAACATCGTCGTGGAAGAGATGCAAAAGGGATATATGTACAAGGATCAGGTGCTCCGGTACAGTATGGTGAAGGTTGCCAATTAACAGCCTGCCATTCAATATATAAAACATACATTTATTACGTAAATCATTTTAGGAGGAAAACATAAAATGGGAAAGATTATTGGTATTGACCTTGGTACAACAAACTCATGCGTAGCCGTTATGGAAGGTGGAAAACCTGTCGTAATCGCCAACTCCGAGGGTATGCGTACAACTCCGTCTGTTGTAGGCTTCCTGAAGAGCGGTGAGCGTGTAGTCGGCGAGCCGGCAAAACGTCAGGCTGTAACAAATGCTGACAAGACAATTTCTTCCATTAAGCGTCACATGGGTTCCGATTATAAGGTAACCATTGATGACAAGAAGTATTCTCCGGAAGAGATCTCCGCTATGATCCTGCAGAAGCTGAAGGCTGATGCAGAGGCTTATCTTGGCGAGCCCGTAACCGAGGCAGTTATCACTGTACCGGCTTACTTCACCGACTCTCAGAGACAGGCAACCAAGAATGCCGGCAAGATCGCAGGTCTTGATGTTAAGCGTATCATCAA
>DFHD01000095.1 GCA_002372545.1 Lachnospiraceae bacterium UBA3732
TGATGAAGCGGACAGCCATACGGGAATCCTTGTTGGCACCGCAGAATGCATCTACAACAAAGAGACGCTTTCCGCAAAGCTGCTTGATCGCCAGATCCTTAACAACACTCCATGTCTCCTGGCTCATTTCGTGGTTGTCGTTGGGATATTCCGGTGTATTCCACCAAACAGTATCCTTGGAGTTCTCATCCATAACGATATACTTATCCTTGGGAGAACGGCCTGTGTAAATACCTGTCATAACATTGACAGCATCCAGCTCTGTCAGCTGACCCTTGTCATAGCCTGTCAGGCCTTCCTTCATTTCTTCCTGAAACAGTAACTCATAGGACGGATTGTAGATAACCTCTGTAACATCAGTAATGCCATACTTTGTCAGATCGACCTTTGCCATTTCTTTTACCTCTTTCTTTATAAATATGTTACACGCAGCGCCCTGTTCCGGTATATGCCCGAACGGAGCAGCCGCAGCTTTGTACCTGTTACAGTATAATTTTACACGGAGAAAATGTCAACCTTCACACGAAAAAATAATTAAATAATCATTTAATCGGCCGGTTTTTCGCCGGTTCTCATTTTGCATCCGGACTCTGCAGAAGGTTTACACTGCCCTCTTCGATCATATCCTCACGGACGAAGGTTACCAGATCGTCCTCATCGATGTTATCATCCTGCACGATACGGGTTGCCTGACGGTCAACGCAGCGCTCGAAATAGTTACGGACCAGACGGGCATTGGCGAAGTTCTCGTTCTTGCCCTCTGCGATTCCGCGGAGATAGGTTTCCGCAATGTAGGCCGCACTGTCTGTCAGCACGTAATCCGTTTCCTTGCACATCAGCTTGAATACTTCCATCAGCTCGGTAGCGGTATAATCCGGGAAGTTGATGTACTTGTTGAAACGGGATTTCAGACCCGGGTTGGACTCGATGAACTGCCGCATGGGCTCTGTATATCCGGCAACGATAACGATCAGGTCGTCACGGTCGTCCTCCATACGTTTCAGCAGTGTATCTACAGCCTCCTGACCGTAGTCACCCACATCCTTCTTATTCGTCAGGGCGTAGGCCTCATCGATAAAGAGGATACCGCCGATTGCCCGGTTGATGACTTCTGTTGTTTTGATCGCTGTACCGCCGGAGAAGTGATCGACAAGTCCGGAACGGTCAACCTCGATAAAGTGACCCTTGGAAACCACGCCCAGCTGCTTATAGATCTTCGCAAGAAGACGGGCAATGGTAGTCTTACCTGTACCGGGGTTACCTGTAAATACCAGGTGGAAGGACATATCGATCCTGCGCAGACCCTTCATCTCGCGGAGCTTTCTTACCTTGATGATATTGACCAGATGCTTCACATCCAGCTTAACGGTTCCCAGACCGATCAGGCCATCCAGCTCCTGGATCAGTTCGTCCAGAGATTTTTCATAATCTTCGGAATCATCGCCCCTGCGGTTTCCGCCGACACGGCTTCCGCCGCGCTTAAAGACCTTATCCTCTTCCTCCTCGTCCTGACGGATGAAGTTCTGAAATTCGGAGATATCATCCGCTCTCTTCTTCATGATATTGTAGCCGGAAACACTGACGGCCTTCTTCGTGGTGAACCGTCCGGTTGCGGCGTCAAATTCGGAGTGCTGGATTTCATCAGGAACAGTGCTGTTTACAAATTCAGCCACCTTCGGCTTGCCGGACTCGGTGAGCTTGCCGCTCATCTTAAGAGCATGCTCCTCCTGGTGGGTGACAACGCCTGTCTCCTCCAGCGTCTTGTTCAGCATTTCAATATACTGTGCCAGATTATTCTTTGTTTCCTCGTGGCACCTGTCGTAGGCGATAAAGCCTTCGCCAAGCTTCTGGAAGCATTTTACAACAAACTTGGATTTGGCGATGGTCCTGTCCCCCTCGCCCACATTCATGAGATCGTACTTGATAAAGTAGTCGATAGACTCCGGTACCGCCTGGAAAAACCGCGGAATCCGGCACTGCTGATTGACAAACTGAACGAATTTTTCACCGGAAAGGCTCATGTGCAGATTCGTCTTAATAAACTGAATCTGATCCTCCAGACAGGGATTATCCTGCTCATAGAGATAACCCAGAAACGTGACCATATCGTAGCGAAGCAGATCACGGAGCGCCATTTTGGCGTCTGCGGGATAAATATCGCTCTGGCTGATCTCGTCCGCATAGGTAATACATTCCGAAATAGTTCCCTGTAAATTCTTAATGACCATTTTGTTCCACCCCATAATCATTATTTTTATCCGGTCCCTCACTTCATCCTTCTGAGTCAATACCCCCGGTTCCGGACTATATTAGATTCTAACACAAACATACCGCGCATACAATCCAAAAAAGCGGCATTATTTTCAACTTTTTGACATGTAGTAGATCAGGCCGACCACGAAATCGGTAACAATCTGCATCAGCAGGAAACGCTGGGTAACCTGCTGGATCGCCCAGCCATTGTTTTTCCTTGCATGATCATGCAGCGGCGTTCTGATCCTGCTCATGAAATCCTTCTTCCCCGTCAGATGGATCATGGTGATCTTAAACAGACTGGATCCGCCGTCAAGAAGCAGCATGAGGGAGAAGGGAATATACAGAAGCGGATGGCCGGAAAACATGGCGCAAAGCGCGATCACATATCCCATCACCCGGGAACCCGCATCCCCCATAAGTACCGAGCTTGGCGGGGTATTGAACCAGAGATATGCCATGACCGCCGCCACCAAAAATCCGGTGCTCCGGAAGAAATCCGTCTGCCACAGTCCCTTTTCCAGAAGGAAGAAGGGCGTTACCGATGCGATGAACAGACTTCCGGAGAGGCCGTCCACACCATCGGAACAGTTGGTCACGTTGATGGCCACCAGGATCAGCAGCACCGCCAGACAGAAGTATACCGGTTTCGGCAGGGTAACAAAACTTGTCCCCCAGTAAAAGCCGGACAGTTCTCTATTGAAGTAGAGAAAGGTACCGGCGCCCCCGGCCGCACAGCCCAGATCCAGCAGACCTTTTTTCAGCCTTCCCCAGGGTTTTACCGCAGCATCATCCAGATAGCCGAAGATCATTTCCAGGAGAACGAGCCCCATGTAAATGCTCATCTCCACGGAAAGCCTGACACACAAAAACGTAGCCAGAACATAAACAGGAACAAAAACGATGCCCGCTCCCGTTGCCTTTCCTGCCGAGGCCTGTCCGCCGACGGCAAATGCTTTTCCGCCGTCCCGGGGGAGCCTGTCGTTCAAAACATAAATAGCCAGAAAGGTCAGAATAAAACTGAACATGCATCCGGTCAGCAGCGCCTCCGGATACGAATGCATAAATGTATCACTGATCAGCTGAAACATCGATTACCCTCATTTCACCACAACACAATTTTTTCCTGCATGCTTCGCGTCGTAAAGTGCACTGTCCACCCGCATACAGATTGAATCCACATCATCCTCGCCCCTGCCCTGGGTAACCCCCAGACTGATGGAATGCTGTTTGGAATAACTGAATACCAGCTTATTGAACTCCTTACGCATGCACTCTGCGATCTTCTCCGCCTGGTTTGCATCCCGTTCCGGCAGAAGGATCATGAATTCCTCTCCGCCCCACCGGCCAGCAGAGCTTCCCGGGGCATTTTTCTTCAGGACCCGCCTCACCATGTCCGAAAGGCCGCGCAGAACCAGGTCGCCTTCTTTATGGCCGTAGGTATCGTTCACCTTTTTAAAATCGTCGATGTCGATCATGATGAGAGATACAGGGAAGGCCGTTTTTTCCAGAAGTCCTCCGTTCACGGATCTCCGCAAGGTGTCTGTAATCCTCTTCTGAATCTCCTTCCGGTTGCTGAGCCCCGTCAGCCCGTCTGTGATGGCGGCTTTCTCCAGCTGTCTGTTGGCCTCCTCCAGTTCCTCCGTGGCCGCCTGCACAAAGGTAGCCATACGCCGGATCATGGAAACCTGGCCGGAAAAGCGCTTGTCGTTAATGGTCAGAGTCTTTACGTAATTATCTTTTACATTTCCTTCCCGGAGCGCACCGATGACCATCGTCACATTATGCTGGTTCACGAATTTTCCGGTCCGAAGGAATTCTCCGGAGGTAAAGAAACCGGAAGTCGAGGTAATGGACTGGAAGGGAGCAAATTCCAGATTTGCCTCATCGCCCCAGAAGGTTCTTCTGGCCGCGCAGGAATAAATCCGGATCACCTCCGGCTGGAAATCCTGAATCTTCTCCGCCTCTTCCCGTACACAGTCCAGGATCACGCCGGGATCGCCGTAGGCCATTCTGGCCACACAGCCCTCATCCATATCCGAGGTCATAACAATTGAGCCATCCTCATTGCTGCTGATGGGCGCCCGGAGCATATCGATCCCGTTATGCTGGAAGAAGAAGGGAAACTCCAGCGTATTGTTGAAGAAGTGTTCGTCATTCTTAATACTCAGATAACGGAAATATGTATCATAGGCCGGCTTATTATCCAGCTCGTACAGGGTATTGCCCTCGGCGCTGGTCACGACCATCTCCCGTCCGAGCGGCTTCCAGCCCGTGACATAGGTTGTAGTGATATGGATATCTTCGCCCCCGTAGACCACAAAAACGACTGCCTTTTCCGAGATCTTTCCGTTTTTCGAAAAGACCTTGGCATGCCGGGAATCCAGATTTTCGCTCATGGCTCCACCGCCGAACACCTGCACATTTTCCGGAAGCATGCTGAGATGCTCGGTAAAGCCCGTCATGGACATGCCGCGTATGGTCACCAAAAGCTCCACTGCCTTTACCCAGGGATTATCCCGGACAGTCTGCAGCAGGGCAGCCGTGGCAACGATCTCGGTATCCTCCGTCATTTCATATTGCAGAACCTTATACTTGGATGTGGGATATTCGAACAGCGTGCAGGATACCACCTGCCCCATATTCAATGTATCCCCCAGAATATTCCCGTTTGTTGTACAGCCGTAATAATCCGCATCGGGCATTTCCTCATCAATGACCTGCTCGATCTCTCTGATTATTTCTTCCTCCACATCCCCGGTGAAGATCTGGAATAATGCACCGGACGTGGGGTGGGATTTCCTCCAGGACGCAATCTTTTTCAGCTCGCCGCGAAAGACTTCCCTATTTTCGTATGCTATCTGGAACTGCCGCATAGAAACCTCCTGAACAGAAAAAAAATAAAACCGGATTGCTGCACCCTTCAGTTTAGCATATCCGGTCTTATTTTTCTACTTGTATATCATTTTCTTCTCAGAGTTTTTTCACAAAAAGCGCACGGATGGCGTTCAGCACCGCAAGGATCATCACTCCCACATCGGCAAAAATGGCAATCCACATATTGGCGATACCCAGCGCTCCCAGAAGAAGGCAGATCAGCTTTACGCCTATGGCAAACCAGATGTTTTCCTTCACGATCCGTATGCACTTCCGGGATATCTTCAGCGCCTTGACGATCTTCAGAGGATCATCGTCCATCAGCACCACATCCGCAGCCTCAATAGCCGCATCGCTTCCCATTGCACCCATGGCGATGCCGATATCCGCGCGGGTGAGCACCGGCGCATCGTTGATCCCGTCACCTACAAAGATCAGCCTGCCTCTGCCCTTCTTCTCTGCCAGAAGCCTTTCCACCTCTTCCACCTTGTCCGCCGGAAGAAGTCCGCTTCTGAACTCCCGGATGCCCAGATTCCCGGCAACGCGGCCGGCTGTTTTTTCGTTATCGCCGGTAAGCATGACGATGCGTTTTACTCCTGCTCTTCCCAGCTCCCGTACAGCATCCTTCGCACTCGGCTTTTCCACATCGGAAATATGAATATGGCCGAGATATTTTCCGTCTTCCGCAACATGGAGAATGGTACCGGCCTCATCGCAGGCCTTCCACTCTGCGCCCTCACGGGCCATCAGCTTTTCATTTCCCACAGCAATCCTCTTGCCGTTTACCATGGCCGTTACGCCATGTCCGGCAATTTCCTGCACATCCTCCACTGTACAGTCATGCAGTTGTTCATCCGGAAAAGCATTCCGGAGAGATGCTGCGATGGGATGTGTGGAATACCGTTCCACATGGGCGGCCAGATGCAGAAGCTCATGCTCCACCGTCCGGTCAGGATGCAGCAGCGTAACCTCAAAGCTTCCCTTTGTCAGGGTGCCTGTCTTATCAAATACAACCGTATCCGCTTCGGAAAGCTGCTCCAGATAATTGGAGCCCTTTACCAGAACGCCCTCCCGGCTCGCTCCGCCGATCCCGGCAAAAAAGCTGAGCGGGATGCTGATCACGAGCGCACACGGACAGCTGATGACCAGGAAGGTCAGCGCCCGGTAAACCCAGGTGTGCCACATGGCCGCCTTGCCGAGGATGAGGATCCTGGCGAGGGGCGGAAGGAGCATCAGCAGGAGCGCCGCTCCCACCACAGCAGGCGTATATACTCTGGCGAACCGGGAAATAAAATCCTCGGAACGGGATTTCCTCGAGCTCGCATTTTCCACCAGATCCAAGATCCGGGAAACCGTGGAATCTCCAAATTCCTTTGTAGTACGTATACGGAGAACGGCCGACTGGTTGATGCAGCCGCTGATCACCTCATCTCCCGCCGTCACCTCACGGGGAACGCTTTCCCCGGTCAGCGCGCTGGTATCCAGCGAGGATGTTCCCTCCTCGATCACACCATCGATGGGAATTCTCTCCCCCGGCTTCACGAGGATCATGGTTCCCGGCTCCACCTCATCCGGATCCACTTCTTCGGTTCCGTTCTCCGTTTCCACGTTGGCGTGATCCGGCCGGATATCCATCATATCGCTGATGCTCCGGCGGCTCTTTCCCACTGCCACACTCTGAAACCACTCGCCTACCTGATAAAACAGCATGACCGCCACGGCTTCCACGTAATCCCCGCTCCAGAGAAGCGCAAGCACAATGGCGCCGACGGTTGCGATCACCATGAGAAGGCATTCGTCAAAGGGCTGTCTGTTTTTTATTCCCTTAAACGCCTTCAGTATGATATCGTAGCCGATGATCAGATAGGGAACCATATAAAGGGCAAATCTGAGCCACCCCTCCGCCTTCACAAAGTGAAGGATAATGAGCAGGGCTGCGGAAATGATTATCCGTATCAGGTTTTTCTTTTGCTTTTTGTTCATCTCACCGTACCAGCTTTGCACATACCATTTTTACAGATAGATCTCGCAGTCGTCCTCAACCTTTTTGCAATTGGCCAGAACATCCTTCATAACCGCCTTTGCGTCTGCTCCCTCTTCAAATTCGACGATCATCTTCAGCGTCATAAAGTTGACAACAGCATTCTTAACGCCTGCCGTGCCGTTTGCGGCAGCCTCCATCTTGTTGGCGCAGTTTGCGCAGTCCACATCGATCTTATACGTCTTTTTCATCTCGAAATCCTCCTGATTTTTTCATGCACAGCCGCCAGGCCGCAACGCGCCGGACCGGAGCGCTCACATTCGGCGGCTATGATTGTTGCTGTTTATTACGATTAAACGATTGTTTAATCGTCAAGGGCATATTAACATATATTTTTCTGCCTGTCAATATAAAAAACGGCAAAAGAAATACTTCTTCTGCCGTTTTTGCTTTTTCATTTTTTCTTTCTGCCCTTAAACCGGCTGAGGTAAGTCAGAAAATCCTGTTCGGGAAGGGGACGGGAGAAATAATAGCCCTGGATCATATTACAGCCGGCGTCCACCACCAGATTCAGCTGCTCTTCTGTTTCCACGCCCTCCTGGATCAGGTTCATTTTCAGATTGCGCATGGTATGGATCGTATCCTCCAGAAGGATCCTGGATTTCTCACTGTCCGCGGCATCCCAGAGAATACTCTTATCGCACTTGATATTCACATAGTCCATATGAATGATATTGGTCAGGTTGGAATAACCCGTTCCGTAATCATCCAGGGAAAAGTGGAAGCCAATCTTCCGAAGCTTCTGCAGGTTTTCCTGATAGATCTGGGAAACTCCCGTATCCGCGCTCTCGGTAATCTCCAGATTAATGGCCTTCGGCTTTACGCCGTACTCATCCAGAATGGCTTTAAAATTTCCTGCCAGATCGCCTCTCAGACACTGCAGAAGGGAAAGGTTCACCTCAATATACTTTAGTCCATAGATAAAAATGTCATAGTCCCGGATGAAACGGCAGACCTTCCGGAGAACCATATCCCCGATCTCCACAATGAGTCCTGTTTCCTCCGCAACGGGAATGATCTTTTCCGGAGGAACGTATCCCTCCTCCGTTTTCAGCCGGAGAAGCGCTTCCGCCGCCATGATCCGGTCCGTCTCCACGCTGTAGATTGGCTGATAATGAACCTCAAACAGATCCTCCTTTAACGCTTTCCGGATCAGTTGCTCTGTCTTATTCTCCTCCCGGATATAATCCAGCTGGGATCCGGTCAGGACGTCCGCTCCGGGCGCTCCCGGAATGAATTCCCTGTCCGCCATATCCAGTATTCCCTCAAGATCCGGGACCTCCTCCGGTACATGGGCGATATGAACCACCGCACTCAGGTTGACCTGCATTTCCCTCACGTTCCATGTCTGGTCAAATACCTCCAGCAGCTCCTCCCTCAGCACTGCCTCGTTTCTGCCCTTTTCCGCAAAAACGATCAGCGCAAAATTGTCCGATCCGATCCGGTAGAGACCGCCGCCATGGTCCAGCTCTCTCAGCCGGTCGACCACATCCATCTGCAGCTCCTGCGCGTTGCCTGCGCCGAGATTCCGGGAGTAGAAACGGAAGTTGGAAAGATTGATGGTGACTACCAGGTAATCATGCCGCGTACTGATCAGCTTCTGATTTTCCCGGACAAAGGCGTTGCGGTTGAATATACCCAGCACCGGATCCACCAATCCGGCATCCACCTCGATGGCCAGCATGGAACCCATCAGCGAAAGCGCTTCGGCAAAGAGTTCCACCTTCAGACTGGGGATCATCATCTGAAGCATGATACCCGCCACGACCACAAGCATAAAATACAGCAGCGCGCTGAATACCTCCTTCGTCAGCGCCTTCTTGTAACGGAAGACAAAGTAAAAGCTGATCAGGAGATAAAATCCCGACACAATATAGATCAGGATCTCCAGCGGTCCTCTGGAAAAGACCATATGGTTATCCAGCCGGAAGATCACATGGGATACCGGATTCAGCAGGATGATCCCCTCTACAACAAAGAGCGGGAACAGCAGATAGGCAAAGAAGGATTTCTGCCTTTGTACGGCAAAGCCGTTGACCAGCAGGATGTAGATCATATAGAGGGGCGACAGCATGGCGTGCAGGATAAAATACCCCATTTCCGTACAGTAAAGGATTCTATACCCCAAACTGCCGGCCGAAAAATATACGCCCTTGAAGCTTTCATTGGCAATAGCAAACAGAGCAGTCAGCATCAGGTTAACAAGGATCAGCAAAAATACCGTATTCTGCGGACGCCTGTTCCTTTTGTGGCTGGTGTAGTATATTATGCAAGATACAGAAAGCAGGAAGGCACTGTACAGGAAAAAGACAGCACCAGATCTGATAAGCTCCATACATTTCTCCTATTCAGAGAACAATCCGGTAAATTCAGAGAACTATCCGTAAATTCAGAGAACTATCCGTAAACTCAGAGAACCATCCGGTAAAGAAGATCACTCATGGTCATGGTCATCGTAGTGATGGATTGGCTCCGGGTGGGCATGGAACCGGTCCGGACAGGAAATCCGGGCAACCTCTTCTATGGCTCTGTGGAGAGCCCGGGCAAGCTGCGTATCTGCCGCGCGGTAATACATTTCCTTCCCTCTCCTATGGGAAATGATGATCCCGCTGTTTTTCAGCAGCCGAAGATGATGGGAAACTGCGGGGCTCGACATTTCCATCAGCGCCGCAATATTGATCACGCATTCCTCGCAGTGACATAAGATCCAGAATATGCGCAGGCGGCTGGAATCACCCAGCTGCTTCATGGCCTCCGCCACATCTCCGAAAACAGGGGGGTCCGGCATATACTGCAATATTTCCTCAGCCTCGCCGCCATGGTCGTGCGGCAGCTTTTTCTGTTCTGACATGGCAAACTCCGTTTCCATCAATGATATCTGCGGCCGGATCCACCAACCGCACATATAAAAAGCATATGACGTTATGTTCATTCTAACATAAAACATCATATGCGGGCAAATCTTTCTTGACAAACAGGCCTCAGCCTCATTACATTATTTTTGTGATCATTTTTTATCGGATATGCCGAGTATATAATCCGAGGAGACACGGTACAGCTTGCAAAGTTTCAAAAGATGTCTTATAGGAAGCTCATTTGCACCTCTCTCATATCGGGAATACATGGTCTGGGAGGTATCCAGAACAACCGCTACATCTTCCTGGCTATAATCTGAATCTTCCCGCAGATCACGGATCCGGCGAACATAGATTGGATCCGGCTGTTCCTCTCTATTGGATTTCCGCTTGCTCATAAATATCCGCTCCTGATCAACTGATACCTCTGAATTGAAGTATAGTATAGCAAGTAAAAATGTTTACTTATGATTTTAAGACACATTTTTACTAAAAAAAGCGGCTCGCCGCAGGAAAGGAAAAAAGATGTCCAAAGCTGAAGAGATTCTGGAACGACAAAAACAGATACTGGAAGCGATACGCAGCGGAGAAGACTGCTCGAAGGAAGGGCTGATGAAGCGCTTCGGAAAAAACGGAAAGCCCCTTTCCCTGCGCTCTCTGAATTCCGATATCGAAGCACTGAAAAAGCAGGGCTTTAGTATCAACTCTAAAAAGGGAGTATTCATGATCACGGAAGAAGCTGCGGCAGTAAATGAAGCTCCCGCTCCCGCAGCCGAGGATGTATTTGAGCATTCCGGGAGAAAAACCCTCCGGGATCTTTATCTTCTGCATCTGGTGCAGCATAGAGGCGATAAAGCCGGAATTGACCAGCTGGTCGCCGACTATACCCGGCATAAGGACCAGGACAGCATACGCATTTCCGCAACCAACCTCGGCGCTGAACTTCACGAAAGCACAAAGGCGGCTCTTTCCTATACGGAAAAGCCTGAGGTTCTCGACTCCCTTGACCGGCTGGCTCAAAACGGCATGCTGATCCGGGAGGATGAAACCTTTACGCTGACCTCTGCCGCTCCAAGGCGCCTCTCCCTGACAGAGGATGAGACCCTCCGCCTTCTGCAGCGTATACATTTCTTTGGCGGCGCATACTCCTTCTCCGATGAACTGAAAAGTATCGCCGACAGGCTCTCTCTAGCTTTCTACCGGGAGGTCGATTCCTCTGCCGGCGAATTCCGGACAGTGGGGTTCCGGCGGATCCGTATGCCTGAATTCGAGAAGAATATGGAAAAGCTGAGGGGTATTCCCTTTTCCACCCGCTCTCTCCGGATCACTTACCAGAGCGGGGACATAGAAAGAACTTTCTCCTTTCTCACGGGTCTGTTCTTCTACGCAGCTGATAAACGGCGTCTGTACCTGATCGGAAAGGAGCCGGGAAAGGAATATGACACCACTCTCGTCTGCAGCCGGATCGTGAAGATCACGCCGGAGGATGCGGAAAACCCCCTGTTTCAGAACCGTTACTACCGGAAGATGTACGATGAGATGTTCTCCGTTTCCACTGAGCCGGCAGAAAAGGTAAAGGTGGAATTCGAACGCGTATTTAATGTGGAGGAAAAGCTGAACCGTCTCCTCCGGACACGCCCCTGTGCCAGGATCACCCGGAAGGAGGATACCATCCTTTACGAGGATACCATCCGCGGCATGACCGACTTCTTCAAGTACCTGCGGGGCTTCGGCCGAAGCGTCCGTATACTGGAGCCTGCTTCTCTCCGGGAGCTTGCCCTTCAGTCAGCCGAACGAATTCTGGAAAGATATACGGAAACGGAGGTGAACCAATGAAACCGGAAATGAATAATGCTCTGTTCAGAATGAATGCCATCATCTGTCTTCTTTCTTCCGATCAGTACAGCTACACTGCCGCCGAGCTTGCGGAGGCGCTGCAGGTGCCTCCCGGGGTTATCCTGGAGGACCTGACGACTCTGATGGAAAACCGCGACAGGCTCTTTCCCCTGTTTACGGAAGCCGAGACCGATGTAGCAAGCGAAACCGTTCAGGATCTTCTGGATCAGTTTGAGGACGCCTGGCTGGACTGCCCCACCGGCAGCATTACCGAAGAGAATTTTCTGACATATATGGAAAAGATCCGAATGGAGCTTTCTCTCATCCCCATCTCAGAAGAAGGACTGCAAATGGTCCGGGAATTTCTTTCCGTTCTTTCCGAACGGACAAGGTCCAACCAGACCTTTCGGAAAACGGTTTATGATTTTCTGAAAAAAATACGGCTTTCGGCCGCGAAATCCGATTCCTTTTACATGGAGAGTGACCGAATCACCATTTCTCTCAGCGGCATGGAAAAGAATATCCTGGATGAATTCCTGCAGGAAAACAGAACGAATGATTTTCTGGTGAAAAATCAGGCAGCTGATTTTACGGAAGGCGAGGAGGATATGCTCCGCCGTTTCGAGGAAGCCATACGCCGTGAGCGTGCGGTTAAGATTGATTATGTTACTGCCAAGGGCGATGTCCGGTTTAAAACGATCGAACCTCTGGCTGTGGTTCATAGTGTCAGCGATCATCTGGTTTATGTCATTACGCTGGAGGAAGGCCGGCTGACGCCTTATCGTCTCGACCGTATCCGTCACGCCGAGCTGACCCGTCACGCTGTCCCCCGTCTTCCGGAGCACGAGGAGATCCTGGAACGCCTCGGCCAGATGTGGGGCATGGAAAACCGTGAGCCGGTCCACGTGAAGGTTCGGATCTACAACGAAGCCGGCGTGGTTTCCCGCGTCATGCTCGAGCTCGGAGAACGGGCAAAGGAGCATTTCAACGAACAGGAGGACGGAACCTGGCTATATGAGGACGATGTGATCGGTATCAATAAGTTTATTTCCTGGCTTCACAGTCTGGGCAGCTCCGCCGTTGTCCTTGAACCCGCAGATGTAAGGGAGAGGATCAAGTCATCGGCTGAGATCCGCCGGTCATACTATGTATAGCTGATCTGCTGCACTATGTTTAGCTGATCTGCTGCTTATCTCATGAGCGAAAAAAAATCCCGGAGTGATATTTGCAGGAATCTCAGGGCGATATTCGCAAGAATCTCAGGGCGATATTCGCAAGAATCTGTTGACAACCCGGCGAAAGGGTTCTAAACTGTACAGAGAAAATATCTTTTATGAAAGGAAGTGGCATGTATGGAATCTGACAGTCATGATCAGAGTATACCGATATGTATCGGCAGAGAAAAACAGAGAGCCGCTTCTTTTTTATGTCTTTAACCGGTTTTTTGAACGGTTCTCTATTTCTCCGCCATTTTGAATGAAGGAGGAATATCGAAATGGAAGAAAGAGATTTTGATGTCAAACTGCTTCCGGAGCTTTTGGAAGAGCGGCGTTTTCTGGAGGCCCGCTCTATTCTGTCGGCAATGAATCCCGTTGATATTGCTGCTGCCCTCGGCGAAGTGCCGGAGGAAAGTCTGCTCAAGCTGTTCCGCATTCTCCCCAAGGAGATCGCGGCTGATGTTTTCGTGGAAATGGACAGCGACGAGCAGGAGCTTTTGATCAAGGGTTTTTCCGATGCCGAGCTCCAGGCAGTCATCCGGGAAATGTACGTGGATGATGCCGTGGATCTGATAGAAGAAATGCCGGCCATTGTGGTGAACCGAATTCTCAGACATACCGACCCCGCCACCCGGAAAGAGATCAATGAACTTCTGAAGTATCCGGAGGACAGCGCCGGCAGCGTGATGACCACCGAGTATATGAGCCTGAAGAGTACCATGACAGTGGCGGATGCCTTTGAACGGATCAGGACAACCGGTGATGAAAAAGAAGATATTTACACCTGTTACGTGATGGATGCCAACCGCAAGCTGCAGGGCATCGTCAGCGTCAGGGAGCTTCTGCTTTCCGACAGAAACGATACCATCGGAAACCTGATGGAGACCAATGTAATCTCGGTCAGCACCATGGCAGATCAGGAAACAGCGGCAAAGCTGTTTGATAAGTATAACCTGACTGCCCTGCCGGTAACGGACGGCGAAAACCGGCTGGTGGGTATCATCACGGTAGATGACGCTATCGATGTCCTGCAGGAAGAGAATACAGAGGATATCGAAAAGATGGCCGCCCTGCATCCCCAGGAGGAGACATACTTTGAGACGACTGTGCTGCAGCACGCCAGAAACCGCCTGCCCTGGCTCTTTATCCTGATGTTCTCCTCTATTATGACCGGCCTTATCATTGAGCATTATGAGGCGGCTTTTCAGACCATGCCGCTTCTGGTCGCACTGATGCCCATGCTGATGGATACGGGCGGAAACTGCGGAACCCAGGCCTCGACGCTGATGATCCGCGGTCTTGCCCTGGACCAGATCAGACTTACCGATTATCTGAAAGCTCTCTGGAAGGAACTGAGAGTGGCAATGCTTGTTGGCGCATGCCTTTCCCTGGTGAACGGTATCCGCGTATATATTCAGTATCATGATCTTAAGCTGGCTGCCGTGATCGGAAGCACACTCTTTTTTGTTGTACTTGTTGCCAAGTCTCTTGGCTGCACCCTGCCCATGCTGGCCAAGAAGCTGAAGCTGGATCCTGCCATTATGGCATCGCCCCTCATGACAACCCTTGTGGATGTCAGCGCCGTTTTCATCTACTTCCGGATTGCTACAGCAATCCTCCTTTGATCTGCCGCCCGGCACGGGCTTGCCGCCATGTTATTTGTTATTTATAGTTTTCTTTTTCTACGGGTTTTCCTTAAGCATCCGGTGGTAATTCTGATACACCCAGATGCCGGCTGAGCCGTATGGTTTCATGTAGGCATCGTTTCCGCGGGATTGTGTCAGATTCGGATCGCAAACGTACACATTTCCGTCCACAACGATCTCACACCAGGAATGTGCGGTTTCCCCTCCGCTCATGAGCGGAATAAAACCGGCGATCTGGTAAACCTCATAATCCATGACACGCGCCATCTCATAGAAGGTGGCCGCCATCACATAGCAGTTTCCCGTACCATTGCGGAACCCCTGCTGTGCGAGCACGTAGCTTCCCCAATCCTCTGTGTAGACAGTCTTTCCGGAATAAGAAAGACTCGAAGCAAAGGCATACGCATTTTCCAGACTCCATCCTATCCGGTCCAGGGTCTCTGCAGCCGCCGGGTCGGAGCTGCGAAGGAGGTAGGTTTTGGTATCCGTCCCCTTTTTCAGGATCAGGATCCGCATTCCCTCGATCCGGCCCGCCCCTTCGGGATTCCCTGCAGTTTTTCCGTTTGCCGACCATTCAGTCCAGCCCGTTCTGTGCAGATATACGCTGTAATAGAGATCAAACTTCTCTTCCACTTCACCTGACAGCTTCATTTCCACAGCCAATAGTTCCTGATTCTGTCCGGTTGTCCCTGAAACACCACCATCCCTCTTCCAGTCCTGCCAGCCACTTCCCTTCAGATTGCTCCTGTAGCTGATACTGCCGCTCCAGGCTGAACTGTCGAGGCGGACCGAATAAGCTTCCAGCCTTTTTCCTTCTGCCGGATGTCCGGCAATCCCGTTTTTTCCGGTCCAGTCTTCCCAACCATAGCTCTGCACATGTGCCCGGTAAAGCGGTTCGGGATCCTTTGCCACATAGCCGGTTCCCGGCGTCTGTTTCACAGATGAATTCACTCCGGCTAAAGCGTCAAGCCTGGCCGTATCCGGACGTCCCCCCTTGGGCACAAGAACGATCTGGATCGCCTCCAGTCTTTTGGACTGTCCTGCCGTACCGGCATATCCGCCATTCTTTGTCCATCCGAGCCAGCCATAGGTCTGCGCCTGCACCCGGTAATAGATATCAAAAACCCCGGCAATCTCACCGGTCAGACTGATCCGGATGGCCTCCAGCCTTTTCGACTGACCAACCGTCCCGGAAACCGCTCCATCCTCCTGCCAGTCCTGCCATCCATAGCTCTGCACATGGGTCATGTAACGCACGCCGCCGGACACGGAGCTGTTTGCCAGACGGATTTCAATCCCTTCCAGCCGCTTGGCCTTTCCCACCGTTCCGGAGAGTCCGCCGTTTGCTACATAATTCTGCCAGCCGAAGCTTTGGACATGCGTCCGGTACTGAATATCCGCATTTACATAGGAAGCTGCCTCTGTTACCTTTGTCCCGGAGGAGATTTCCGCCATACCGTTCAGCGCACTGTAATCCGGCTCCGCAGTCTTTTGCACAAGAACGATCTGAATTGCCTCCAGTCTTTTGGACTGTCCTGCCGTTCCGGCTGCCTCTCCATTTTTTGACCATCCGAGCCAGCCATAGGTCTGTGCCTGTACCCGGTAATAGATATCATATTTTTCCGCCAGCTCGCCGGTTAGGCTGATCCTGATGGCTTCCAGGCGTTTTGCCTGTCCCGTCGTTCCGGCCTCGGCGCCGTCCACCCTCGCATCCTGCCAGCCATAGCTCTGGATATGCACACTGTAGCTGACGCTTCCCGGAACCTCCGTATTTTCCAGACGGATCCGGATCCCTTCCAGACGCTTTGCTTTCCCTACCGTACCCGACATGGCTCCGTTTCTCCGGTCGTCCTGCCAGCCATAGGTCTGAACATGCGTACTATAGACAATATCCGGCACGCCCTCAGCAGCCTCTGTCTGTTCGGCATTCTCCGATTTATCCTTTACATCCGTCTTCTCCGCTTCCGGTCCGGATTCAGCACTCTGCTTCCCTGCATCCTTCCGGTTTCCATCTGCGTCAGCATCTTCATCTTCTCCTGCCGAAGGCTCTTCGGCGTTTCCATCAAATGAAGCATCTCCGGGGCTTGCCTGGAACGGCTCTGTCACAGAGCCTTCTCCGGAAAGGTCTTCCGGCTCTGTCACAGATCCTTCTCCGGAAAGGTCTTCCGGCTCTGTCACGGAGCTTTCTCCGGGCAGACCTTCCGGTTCTTCCACCGGATCATATCCATTTGAATCGGATTCAGATGAATCTGACTCAACTGAAACAGGTTCAAATGAAACAGACCCAGCTTCTGCGGTTTCATCCGCAGATGCCACGCTTCCGTTCCACCCTCCGAACATACAAAAGAAAGCCAGGAGTAAGGCTATCCATTTTTTTATTCTATATTTGGAAATTCCGTATTTTTTCAATTGATTCGCAAATCCTCCCAACTATGGTTCAGGCGGTCAGCCGCCTGCTTATTAAAAATCCGTGAACCGGTTATTCCGCTGATTTTTCCGAAACAGTTTTGCGGCGTATCCGCTGCTTTCCGGTCCGATAAAGCAAAACGATCACATAAGACAGAATAAATACAGCAAACGTCAGCAGGAGCATCATCAGGAAACCGCCCCTTTTCAGCGGATCAAAATCCGTACATTTGAATACATAACGGAGAAAGGCCAGATGGATCAGATAGATGCCAAAGGAGCAGTCGTCAACCGACATAAGGAAGCGTGACACTATTCCGGAGAGAGCGGTCGCGCCTTCCCGCACTTCTGTTCCCCCTTTCTCCGTGGAGGTATCCTTTTTCTGTTGCAAGGTCTTTCCCTTCCGGTTCTCTCCCTGCGAAGCCTGCGCCTCAGAAGACATCGCAAGAGAAAATACGCCAACGGAAAAAAGTACAACCGGAAGAAACGCATAGCTTCCCAAATAATCGGTCAGATCATTCTTCCACTTCGTCCCGGCATGGTATACAGCATAATAGTACAGAAATATGACAAGAACCAGGCCGGTAAAAGTGAGGGCCAAACCGGTTTTCCTTCTTATTTTCAGCTTTCCGGAAAAAATAAGATGTCCCAACATCAGATAAACCGGATATATGGAATTTACAGCCAGCGAAAAGCCCGCTTTAACTCCGGATATCTTATCGATCAGCGGAAGAACAGAGAAGAAAAACAGCATGATCAGCACAAAAACAAGGCATTCCTTCAGAGAACTGTTTAATACGAATCTTTTGATCACAGGGATGAGCAGATAGAGCCCGATCAGCATATAAAGATACCACAAATGAGACCAGCTCGACCGGGTATAGAATTTCTTGAAGATCACCTTGATCAGCGACGGAGAAAGACCGTCATGATTCATCCAGGCATCGATCACTGCAAATGCAGCGACAGAAAGAAAAAGAACGATCAGTATCCGCGGGATATATCTTCCGAACATTCTTTTATAGTCTGCCTGCCTTCCCTCATCCAGCAAAAGCGCACCTGTGACCATAACAAAGCAGGGCACGCACCACATCATAAGGTACTGCGGCAGACCGAAAACAAACTCTTCTTTCCTTGTCATCTGACCGTAAAAAGCAACCATGCAGATGGCAAACGTATGCAGGAGTACGATCCCCAGCGAAGAGACAGCCCGAATATAGGAAATATGACGATTTCTGTGATTCAAAGCTTATACCCTCCGCATCAGTTCATGAGGCCCTCATCCCCTATACAGGAATCATCATCCGATGGTGCCGGTTCGTCAGCTTCCGGCTCTGCAGCCTCAGGCTCCGTATATTCCGGTTCCGAATAATCCGGATTCTCCACGGCCGGTGCTTCCTGAACATCCGCTTCCGTTTCGTTTACCTGTTCTTCCGTTTTCTTCTCTGCTTCGGTCTCTGTCTGCTTTGTTTCGGTCGTTTTGGCCTCTGTTGCTTTTTCTGTCGTAACCTTCTCTGTATCTGTTTCCGTTACCTTTTCCGTCGTCGCTTCATCCGTCTTTTTTTCAGATACTGCTTCTGTCACGGTATTTTCCGTCGCACGGGAAGAGTCCTTTCCGCACCCGGATACTGCCGCCGCCAAAGAAAGCACCAGAAAGAAAGCCAGCTTTTTAGTCGATTTATTTGTATACTTCTTGATCATATTTTACACCCCCGCTTTTCGAGCGGTAGTGTCAAGTCTGACACTA
>DFHD01000001.1 GCA_002372545.1 Lachnospiraceae bacterium UBA3732
ACGTGCGCCGCCAGGCGCACAACAGAAAGAAGCCGCCGGTGTACGCCGACGGCTCTTTCTGTAAATGTGGGGGAAGGTATAGAATCCTTTATCAGGAACAATTAGATAATATCACACAATTATGTCAAAGCAAGGGTGGAATTGTGAATAATCCGTGAAATCAGCGCTCCTGTTTCTATCCTCGTTCGGAAAGGCTTCCTTCACGCTGCCTATGCCGGAGGAGAACCTGCCGATATGGTGTACCGTGTGGGAGTCAGGAAGTTCAGCTTCATCTGCCTGCCAATCTCTGTCAGTTCTTCCGATATCTGCCGGTTCCGCAGCTCCGCCTCGCGGGAAAAATCGTAGAAAAGCGTTGCATCGTAGTAGGTCATCCGGCTGTCGGAGGCGGAATAGCCATCCATACCGGCAAGACTGACCTCTTTTACACCGGCCTGCCGGAGCACCTTCAGGAGCATCAGCACAGAATTATCCAGGATGTCCGGATTTTTCGATACATAGCTGGAGAAATTCACCACCATGTCCTTCTGCTGCGCCTCCTTCATGTTGGAGGTGATCATGCATCTGGCTTTCGTTTTTCCCTGGATCCTGGCAAAACGCCGCATATTGCTGCTGAAGATAAAGTCCGGCGAAAACTCCTCCGCTGTAAAATTGGCAGCGATCACCACCGTATCCCTGTCTCCGGCAAGCTTAAGGAGCTTATCCCTGTACGCCGAAAGAGACTGCCCCGGCGCAAGCACAAGTACCCGCTTTCCTTCCAGCTCCGCTCCCAGCCGGTCCAGCACATCCTTATCATCCACAAAGCTCTCCTGGTATTCCCGGTAATAGCTTTCTGCCTTATCCCTGGAGAATCTCGCCTTATCCGCTGGCGAAATGCCCTGCAGGAGCTCATGAAAGGCCTTAACCGTAAGGGTATTCTTTTCCGCCAGATAAATGGCATAGTTCGGATGACAGCCGGTCGTTGCGGATAGATAAAGCGGAAGAGAATATCCCCAGAACCGTGCCTTATAGATCGTGTTCAGGTACTCATCCATAATTTCCAGCATAGGTTCGATCTGATACGCTGTTCCGTAATTCTCGTTCATGTAATCCGCAAAGAGCTCCAGATTGAGATTTCCCGCTCCCCTGCCCATGCCGAAAACGCATGCATCGATGATGAGCCCCCGCTTCAGATTCATCTCCACCAGAGCCTCCGCATTTCCGTATGCCTGCTGCAGATTATTGTGGGCGTGATATCCCAGAATAATCCCCTCCGCCATATTGCTGTCCGCAAGATAGGCCAGACGCAGAAACTGCTTGCGTTTGATGAGACCAAAGGTGTCCACAATGGACATTGCATAGGGATGAAGCTTGTTGAATTTCTCGATCCCTTCAATAAACTCCTTGTCGGTATAGAGGTCGGTTCCCACAAAATTCACCGACACAAAATAGCCCTTCTCCTGCAGCTTTTCGCAGCAGGTATAGGCTTCTTCCATCTTATCCTTTTTGAAAATGACCCGTATGCCGTCCACCGAGCTGCCGTCCCGGGGGCTGATCCGCTCCAGGGGGACCGGCGCACTCATGTCCAGCATGGCCACATATTTCATATTCTCGGCCTTCGGAGTAATAACATTCGCAATGGACTGAATATCCGGAAAAAGAGTTTTATCCGGATCATAGACATCGCCCTTCAGAAAACCTACCTCAAAAAGCTCAATGCCGGTTTTCGCGATCTTCCGGCTGAAGCCCCGGATGGTCTCCAGTCCGAATTTCCAGTCATTGACATAGCCTCCGTCCCGAAGGGTACAGTCAAGCAGAGATACATTTCCCATACTACTCGCTCCATCTTGTGCACTGTTTCTTAATCAGCTATACATTTTTGCACAGAAATTCTGAATACTGATGTGCGTATTTCCTGCTGAAATCGCTGTACTATTGATTATCGATCAGCGGAATATACATCTGCTGCTCCAGCTCCTCTCTGGGGAGGAAGGGAGCAAGATCCTCAAGGGGAGGCGATACGAGCGTTCCGTCCGGCAGCCGTTTCGTACTGCTCTTCGGTTCCCAGACCTGATCTGTTCCGGTAAAGATCTCGGTAAAGACAGGTCCCTCTGCGGCCAGCGCCTTCGCGATCACCTCCCGGAGCTCGCCATTGCTGTGCGCCGCAAAATACGGATAGCCAAATGCCTCTGCCAGTTTCCGGTATTCCGGGAAGGAAAGATCACCGGACTCCGGACCGATCCCGACCCTGGTATGCTCACTGAACAGATTGGTCTGCGTGATCCGGATGGAATGGTAGCCGGCATTATTGATCAGAAATATCTTCACCGGCAGACGGTTTGTCAGGATAGTCTGCAGCTCCTGCAGATTCATCATGATCGAACCGTCTCCCTCCAGACAGATGGTCTCCCGTCCGCCGGATGCAATACATGTACCAATGGCCGCTGGCAGGCCGTAGCCCATGGAGGCCACTGCACTGTTATTGGCAAAACGGCTTCCCTTTCCGATATAGTAAGCCTGGCTTCCCGCCACGCAGCATGCACCATTCGAAACCGCCGTCAGGCTTCCCTCCGGAAGACTTCGGCTGAGGCAGTCCATAAAGGCATATACATTTGCCCCGGGGCCTTTGTCGTCCCAGTGCTTCTTCTGCACCACCGGATAATCTCTTTTCCAGCCCCTGCATTTTTCCAGCCACTCTTTCCCCGTAAACACCGTGCCGTCTGCCGTTTCTTCGAGCCGCATGAGAAAATCCCCGGCATCCGCCCAGATGGGAAGGTCCACATGGATCGTTGGTTTTTTCATCTCCTCCGGATCCACATCCACCATGATCACCTCGGCTTCTCTGGCCCAGGTCTTCCAGTTATAGCCCACCTGACGTATGGATATCCTTGTGCCCACAGCCAGAATGAGATCCGCGTTCTGGATAGCCCAGTTGCCAGGCCGGTCTCCCATATTCCCGGCTCTGCCCACATAGAGCGGGTGATCCGTCTCCAGAAGATCGATGGCATTCCAGTAAGTCACCACCGGAATATTCAGCTTTTCTATTGCCTTCCGGAAAGCCTCATAGCCTCCGGAAAGCCGGATGCCGTAACCCGCATGAAAAACAGGCCGCTTTGCTTTTTTGATCTTATCGAGGATCCGTCTTGCCACATCCTCACGCATCGGTGGCGGAAGCAGCTGGTCATCCTCACGGGAATCATAGCCCTGGAGCTCACCGGTTTCGATGAGGCAGCCCTGAAAATTCACCGGGATATCGATCCATACCGGTCCCGGCCGGCCGGTCACCGCCAGATGCCATGCCCGCTCCAGCTCATACCGGATCCGCAGGGGATCCTCTATCATCACGGCATACTTGGTCATTGCCCCTGCCGCCCGCACAATATCAAATTCCTGGTCTCCCATGGATCTCAGACGAGCGCCGGTCTTTCCCAGAGCATAACGCGCGGTGGTATCGTAACGCACCTGTCCGCTGATCACGAACATGGGCAGCGAATCCAGCCATGCGCAGAGAACGCCGGTCAGCGCATTCGTTCCGCCCGGTCCCGTGGTCACGCAGACCGCAGCCGGCTTTGTCTCCAAACGGGCATAGGCCTCGGCCGCCATAGCCGAAGCCTGCTCATGATGATTATAGGTGACCTTCAGTCCCGGATGATGTCCCAGGGCGTCGTTCAGATGCATGGCACCGCCGCCCACCACGCTGAAAACATCCGTTATGCCATGGCCGGTCATAAAATCCGCCACATAATCCGCCAGTCTCATCTTCATATGACCGCCCTCTTTCAGTCCACGATCTCTACCGTTGCTGTACCGATCACGGTATTATTGCCGTCAAGCGCTTCGATATAGAGCGTTCCCTTTGCACTCTCGCTGGGATTGGTGAACCAGAACCAGCCGGTATCTCCCACCTTGATATCAAAGCGGTCACCTTCTGCAGAGAGCGCCTCCGCGCCGTTCGCCCAGACGCCGCGCCAGCCAATCTTTGTGGTGCCTCCGGTTTCCCCGGAAACCACCTTATAATGGAAATAAACCCTTTCATTATAGCTTACGCTTGTCAGAACGGACGTAGTGTCTTTTTCACTGGTGCTGACGGCGTAAAACTCAACCTTCCACTTATGTGTCTCATCATACAGCGCACGGCTGTCTTTATAATTGGCGTTGTAGAGCTCCTTGAAATACTCCTCTACCTTTTCGCCGTTCATCCTGCCAGCGTTGACCTCAGTCAGAACGTACTGGTAAACGGCCTCCATCCGCCGTTCCGAAGCATCCGAATAATGCTCCGCCTTTGCGAATGCATCGATCGCGCCTGTGAAATCCTTATTTGCCAGAAGCTCCTCTCCCAACATGTAATAGCACATCAGCGCTTTATCCCCGGCATCCTGATAATCGCCAAGAGCCAGAAAGGCATCTGCCGCTTCGGCATATTCCCCGGCATCGGCCTTCGCAGCCGCATCATCATATTTCTTCTGTTTAATAGCCTTCTCGCATTCCTCTTTTTTCGCCTTTGCATCGGAATAATCACCAACTGAAGCAAACCATTCCATGGCGTCTTCATACTTTCCGCTCTCCATAAGAGAAATGGCGCGTTGATAGTCGCACTCCTTCACCATGTTTTCCGAATCGGAGTAGCTGCCGAGATTCTGGAATTTCAGCTTGGCGTCGTCATAGCTGCCTTTTTCCAAAAGCCCTTTTCCGATCCGGTAATCGCATTCCTTGATCTGATCGGCAGAGTCCTTATACTCTCCCAGTTCGCTGAAACCGGCCTTTGCCTCCTCCGGCGATCCGGTCTCCAGCAAACTGCTGTACTTCCGGTACTTACATTCCGTGATGTATTCCTCCGGATCCTTCAGCTTTTCATACTCGGCAATCGCCTCGTCATATTTACCGTCGTTCATCAGCTTGTCAGCTTTATCGCGGATCATTTTGGGGCGGATCACAAAGAGGAACAGAAGCGTTCCTGCCGCGGCAAGAACGAGGAACGTTATGATTCCTATGATCAGTCCCTTTTTGCTCTTTCCAGCCTTCTTCTGCTTTTTCCCGGATACCGGCGGCTGATCAGGGTTCCTCTGCGGGCCGTTCGGAATCTGAGGACCGCCCGGCCCCATCCCGCCATTCATTCCGCCTTGAAACTGCTGCCCGCCTTGAGGCTGCTGCCCGCCTTGAAACTGCTGGCCGCCGCCATACTGAGGACCGCCCGGCCCCATTCCGCCGTTCATTCCGCCGTTCATTCCGCCCTGGAACTGCGGGCCGCTTTGAGGCTGCTGCCCGCCTTGAGGCTGCTGCCCGCCTTGAAACTGCTGCCCGCCGCCATACTGAGGGCCGCCCGGACCCATTCCGCCGTTCATTCCGCCGCTCATTCCGCCCTGGAACTGCGGGCCGCCTTGAAACTGCTGCCCGCCGCCATACTGCGGACCGCCCGGCTCCATATTGTTCATCCCTTCAGTGAGAACGGAAGTTCCTGCCTCCGCACCCTGTGCATTGGAAAGCACTGATGTTCCCCTTTCCTCCTGACCCTGCCGTCCAAACACGCCGACCGTGGGGTCCTCCTGTCGGTCATATCCCGGCGCTCCCTGAGATCGAAACGGTTTTCCGCATCCCTTGCAGATTACCGCACCATCATGCATTTCCGTATGGCAGTATGCGCAGATCTTCATATGATCAGCCTCCCCTTCTCCATGTGTAAAACTCATTACCACTCTGTTCCGCATTCTTCTTGAATTCATCCCGCGGAACCCGGATCTCTTCCTTTTCTACCGGATCATAATACCGGATATGCGTATCATTGTAGCTGACAACAAGAACATACCGCGCGCCCAGCCGGACAGCAAACGGGCTGCCTTCACCCAGAAACAGCACGCCGGTATCCAGATCTGCACCGGAGAAATTCAGTCCCCGGACTGTATTCGACCTTACGGCAAATGCTTCTTCCCAATTCTCCTCCGGGCTAAGATCAGCCGCATCCACCTGCATGCCTGCGGAACGGAGCGCCATAACAAGGCACGCCCGATAACTCTCCGCATCATTCCCGGCCTCTTCATAGGTAAAGGTTCCTGCCACCGTGTTATATGCAGCAGCCTCGCGCTTTCTGTACAACGGCTGGCCGCTCTTCACGACATAACCGCCCTCATCATTTGCCCGGCGGATAGCCTCCCCCGTACTGACAACCTCTTCTCTAAAGCCGCTGCAGTCGTAAAGAAAAACGGAATCCGAAAGGCCGCTGTATTCCTCACTGATCCGCACCAGCTTTCTGTCCATATTCCAGGTCGGCATGATCTCTGCGGGTTTTCCCCTGAGATAAACGCTTCCCGGGAAGGAAAGGCGTTTTACGTACGCGCCATCCTTCTCGCCCGTCGTTACGGTAAGAACATTCTCCGCCTTCTCCGGTTTATAGGAAATATAATCCTCGCCGCCGTCAGTAAAGCCTCCTTCGGCTTCCTCTGCCAGTCCGAGGTAGATCGTGCTTCCGACGAATTCCACAGAGCGGATCAGCTTGCCGGCCTTATGATACTCCTTAATGACCTTTCCCGCCTGGTCAATGATAAACAGGCTGGAAAAATGGAAGGCTGCTGTTCCGTCGGCATTGCGCCGCATATGTTTTTCATAAGACGCTCCGTATATAAAGCAGTCGTCAATAAAGCCAACCGGCGTGAGGATCATGTCCTTCGCATTTTTTTCTATAGAGGTTCCATTGGCATAATTGTGAAGCGAAAGCGTCTTCACCATTGTAGGATCCGCAGTATCCGGATAGATGAGAAGCTCCTGATCTTCGGACACCCAGAAATCCCGCTCCGGGATTCCCTCGACAAGAGTTTCCACGCTGCCATCCGCCAGCCGGATCCTGATCAGCTTGTCATCCAGCAAAAGCTGAATCGTCTTTTCCGAGGGATCGTAATAATGGAACTTTTCTGCTCCGGCGATCAGAAGCGATGGAGACTCTGCCGTTTCCAGCAGCAGGAGCTCGCTCATGGAATCCTCTTCCACATCATAGCTCTGGATCAGGATTCCGTTTTTCCCTTCGTTTCGACCTTCGGGTATTCTTCCCAACACCATAAAATCGGCGCGCTTCTCATCCACATAAAGCGGCATGATCCGGTAGCCGTTTCCGGTCAAAACGCCCTGACCCCTTCCGAAAAGCTCGGTGATCAGCGCATTTTTATAATCATAAAACCAGACCGTTCCGTCCGCCGTATAAAGCAGCCGCGTGTTGTCCTTCGAGATTACCCAGTCCGGCTCATCCGAAGCCACGCCTACCACAAGACTGTTGGAGTAGCTGTCCAATACGTCCGGGCCCGGAACAACGTTCATCTCCCGAACATATTCCCGAAGCTTTACCCTGTCGTCGCTGTTATCATACTCCACCGTCATGCTTTCCCTGACGGTGAAATATTTCCCGTCCGCAGCAACAAGACCAAAATGAAAGGAGATCACGGCATCCTTTTCCGTAACCTCGCGAAGCTCCGGAATCTTATCCGTAAATAGAGACAGATTAAGCGCACCATACTGAACGTCATAAGCCTCCGAGTTCAGGTTCACGCTGTCGAGCATTGCGGTTTTCCCTTCAACATCCGCCACGGCTGTTTCCGTGTCAGCCTGATCCTGCTGATCCGGTTCCTCTGTCTCTGCCGCAGAAAGCCCCTTTGTCCAGGCCTCCGGAAGCCCCTCTTCGGGCAGCTTCTTTTCCAGCGCGCCCTTACTGAGATTCTCCGCATAGGGGATCAGACGGTCAAGCTTATCCCTTTCCAGACGGACAACCCGGGAATAATAGCTGACCATATCCCCGTCATGCTTCAGTCTGACCAGAAAAAGATACTCCTGCCCCGAGGTAAGGTCCATCCGGATCGTCACGGGATACTTCGTCATCCCCGCATCCTCTGACTCCCGGGAGAGCTCGCCCGACTCGATCAGGTTCTCCTTATGCGCATCCCAAAGCTCATAATCCAGAGTTTTTGGCGACACCTCTGAAGGAACAAGCACGGAAAACTGCTTTTCCCGCCCCACCGGGATCACCTGATCCCGTTCCATCAGCGGATTCACCTCTGTCCTGTAGCCCCTCAGCCGTCCCATTTTCTGCCCGCTCCATTCAATGGAAAGCTGCGGGAGAGCTGCGGCGGAGGATTCTACCCGTCTCGACTTATAGCCCTTGTTTAATATGAAATTAAAAGCCAGGGCAGTCCCTGCAAATACCAGCAGAAAAAGAACTGCCCCAAATAAGACTCTTTTTTTCATTTGTTATGATCTGCAAAGATCAGTCACCAAAGCATATGCCCAGTGTCTTTGCTTCCTTAATCAGCTGATAGTCCGGATCTACGTACTTCAGCTTGCCTGCAGTTTCCTCAAGGGGAATAGCGGTCACTTCATTATTCAGATATACAACAAGCTTGCCGAAGTCCCCTTCCTTGATCATCTCTGCCGCCTTCGCGCCGAACCGGCTGGAGATTACTCTGTCGTAGGCATCCGGGCTGCCGCCTCTCTGGGTATGGCCGGGAAGCGCTACACGAACATCACCGGTAAACTTCTCCCGGATCTGATCTGCGATCTCATAGGCAACGGAGGGATACTTCGGATTTGCCTGAAGCGCCTTTCTCTCCTTCTTCGGCATCTTGGCAATCTCCTTGGAGATCGCGCCCTCAGCCGCAACAATAATAGTAAAGCGTTTACCCATCTTCATCCGCTTTTCAATGGTCTTATGAACCTTCTTGATATCATACGGAATCTCCGGCAGAAGAATGACATCCGCTCCGCCTGCCACGCCGGCGAACAGAGTGATCCAGCCAACTCTGTGACCCATGGTCTCCACAACGAATACGCGGCTGTGGGACTCTGCCGTTGTATAGATGCAGTCAATAGCATGGGTTGCCACATCTACTGCGCTCTGGAAGCCGAAGGTCATGTCCGTTCCCCAGATATCGTTATCAATAGTCTTGGGAAGGCCGATCACATTCAGTCCCTCCTTGGAAAGACGATTGGCCGTCTTCTGGGAGCCGTTTCCGCCCAGAACAACCAGGCAGTCCAGATCCAGCTTCTTGTAGGTCTTGATCATGGCCGGAACCTTTTCCACGCCGTCATCGGTAGGCGTATCCAGCATCTTAAAGGGAACGCGGGAGGTGCCCAGAATAGTACCGCCCTTACCCAGAATGCCGGAAAAATCCATCGGCTTCATCTTTTTATAATTGCCGTAGATCAGTCCCTTGTAGCCATCCAGAAAACCGTAAATCTCTACTTCTCCAAAAAGGTTCTCCAGTCCTCTTGCCACGCCGCGCATTGTCGCGTTAAGCGCCTGACAGTCACCTCCGCTTGTCAGCATACCGATTTTTTTCATGTTCTCATTACCCCCTGATTTTTTTCTCTGTTACTGTTTCTGCATTGTTTTGTTGCTTTTCTACCCCATTGCTTTACTTTGCTTCATTCTGCAAGACGATCAGCCCTTTCACTCTCCGCCGGACTGTCTGAAATCTTGCTCATTACATCTCTACCCGGCCTTCCAGTGCCCGGAGCAGTGTCACTTCATCGATCATCTCAAGGTCACCGCCCACAGGTACACCGCTTGCGATCCGGCTCACCTTGATTCCGGCCGGCTTCACCATCCGCGAAATGTACATAGCCGTGGCTTCCCCTTCCACGCTGGAATTGGTTGCGATGATCAGTTCATCCACATCGTCCCGGAGTCTCACCAGAAGCTCCTTCAGACGGATATCCTGCGGACCGATTCCCGCACTGGGATTGATCACCCCGTTCAGCACGTGATATACCCCGGAATACCTGCCGATTTTTTCCACCGCCGCAAGCTCCCTTGCCGTTTCCACGACCATAATGGTCTTATGGTCACGATTCGGCGATGCGCAGATGGGACACTCCTCCTCATCGGTAATGGTAAAGCAGGTCTTGCAGTACCGGATCTTTTTCCGGGCGTTCACAATGGAATCTGCCAGCGCAAACGCCTGGTCCTCGGGCATACCGATGATATGAAAAGCAAGCCGCTGCGCCGTCCTTGCGCCAATCCCGGGAAGATGCGCCAGCTCCTCCACCAGACGGGTCGTTGCCTCTCCGTAGATATCCATTTAGAACATGCCTCCCAGACCGCCCATACCGCCGGTGATCTTGCCGAGCTCGTTCTTCTCATCCTCTGCCTGCATGCGGATTGCTTCGTTCACAGCCGCAAGGATGGTATCCTCAAGGGTTTCAATATCCTCCGGGTCAACCAGTTCCGGCTCGATATGGACCTCAGTGATTTCCTTCTGCCCGTTGATCTTTACTTTAACAACACCGCCGCCGGCCTGTGCTTCATACTCCTTCATTTCCAGAAGCATCTGGGTCTCTTCCACCTGCTTCTGCATCTTGGCAGCCTGCTTCATCAGGTTGTTCATGTTACCGGGCATCATACCATATCCGCCTCTTTTTGCCATTTTTTTATCTCCTTTATCTTTTATATTTTCTTAATCTACAACTTCAACCGGAACACCGATCAGCCTCTGCAGATCCATTACCTTAGAATCCGGATCGCCGGTTCGTCCTACATCCCGTTTTTCAAAAGTGATACGCGGCTTCCGTTTCATGATTTCTGAAACTATTCCTTTAATACGCTCCTGTCTTTCCGGAACATCGAGGTACGCCCAGGCTGTCTTGCCGTTATCATCCTTTTCTCCATATAACATGACGATGATCTTTAAGCCCGGATTATCAGGATCCGTGAAATCCACATCTACGCGCGAATGCTGTAAGGCGTTTTGCTCCATCTTCTCCAGCTTCGGTACGACCATATTATTCCACTCATCCGCCAGATGCTGAATTTCCTCCTGTGTCGCCACAGGATAATTCTCCTTCAGATTCTTCCGGACCAGCGCTTCCTCTTCGGTAGCGGTTCGCCTCTTCAGTCTTTTTTTTTGTGTCCCCGAATCATCCGGTTCCAGATATTTCTCCAGTTCTTTTTCAACCGTTTCTTTCACGATGATCCGGATATCTGCCGCTGTCAGATCTTTCGCACCGGCTGCATTCCCGGCCGAACCGTTACCATTATTTGCGGCACTGCCGTTTGCAACACTTTCTGAAGCCCCGGAAGCTTCCGCCGTATTGCCTTCTGCTGCGTCGGATCCACCGGGCGCCCCTTTTCCGATCACTCCTGCATCAATTCCGCCGGAAACATCTATCCCGCCGCCGGCCTCCAGCCGCTCCAGACGACTGATCACAGATTCGTAATCCTTATCGCTTTCGGGCTTCATCATGCGGATCAGCCCCATCTCCAGCGTAATCCGCCGGATGGTGGACATCCGAATACTCACCGAAAGCTCCTGCAATATCCGGAAGTAACGTACGAGAACATCTTCCGATACGGTCTTCCCCGCCGCAATCAGTTTTTCTTCCGTTTCACCCGTCAGGTCAAGACTCCTGCCCGCATCCGGTGACATCTTGAGAAAAAGAACATTTCTCACAAACCAGACCATATCATCGACAAACTTGCTAAGATCCCGCCCTTTCCAAACCGCATCGTTCACAATGTCGAGCATGACCTCCGCTTTTTCGTTGATCAGCGCATCCAGGAGGCGGAGATATACATCCACATCCACTGCACCAACCTGGGCGAGCACCCGGTCAAAGGTCAGCTTCTCACCGAGACTGGCCGATACGCATTCCTCCAAAATGGATAAGGCGTCACGCATAGAACCATCTGCCGCCTGTGCGATATACCGGAGCGCTTCCGGCTCCGCCGGATTATTCTCCCGCTCCATCAGCTCCGCCAGACGACAGGAAATGGTCTCCACAGAAATCCGATGAAAATCATAACGCTGACAGCGCGATTTAATGGTGACAGGCACCTTCATATCCTCGGTTGTGGCGAGAATAAAAATCACATAAGACGGCGGCTCCTCCAGTGTTTTCAGAAGCGCATTGAATGCACCCGTGGAAAGCATATGTACCTCGTCGATGATATAGACGATATACTTTCCCTCCGCCGGCGGATATTGTACAGCCGCGTTGATGTCGCGGATATTGTCCACGCCGTTATTGGAGGCCGCATCGATTTCTATTACATTCATGGCCGCACCGGATTGAAGCCGCTTGCAGCTCTCGCATTCTCCGCAGGGGTTCCCCTCCACCGGATGCTCGCAGTTGACCGCACGCGCCAGAATCTTGGCCACCGTGGTTTTTCCTGTTCCTCTCGTCCCACAGAACAGGTATGCGTGTCCGACACGATCATATTTCAGCTGGTTCTGCAGCGTCGTAACAATATGATCCTGTCCCTTCACCTCACGGAAGGTGTCCGGTCTGAATTTTCGGTAAAGTGATATGTATGACATCCTACTCTTCTCCTGCCCTGCAGTCCATAGATAAAATGATTATACCTAATTTTCATTCTTTTTTCAATCTATGCCGTTGATTTTCGGAGGGGGAAACTGTATACTGAGGACATTAAATTTGCGAGACATATAGTCTTGCCGTCATCCGGAAATACAAAGGATGATCATTATTTAATAAAATGAAAAAAATACTCGGAAAGGATAGATATATGGAAGAGGAAAAGAAAAATGCAGCGGCAGAGGAAAAGGAAACCGCTGCTGTGGATGAAACGAAAGATGTGAAAGAACCGGAAGATGTGAAAGAAATCGACGACATGGCAGAAGAAAGGCCGATTCAAAAAAGGGAACCGCTCCCAACCTGGGGCATCACCTCCCTTTTTATTCCCATCACCCTTTTGCTTACATGCGTTGGTGTGTTTTTAGGCCATATCAAATTTTTCAAAGGCGGCATCCCCACGCAGAGCGCATTCCGCTACACCTACCTTGGTATCGGATGTGTTCTCGCCATTGTCGGACTTATGCTTTTGCTCCGCTCCGTCTCCGACAGCCAGCTGTTCATGAATCTGAAGCTTGGAAAACTCATTACCACAGGCGTTTATTCCTGGACCAGACACCCCTTATACACAGGCGTACTCTTCATATGTACAGGCGCCCTTTTCATCAGCGGAAATGCATTTTTCTATGTTCTGCCTTTTGTGTTCTACTTTCTGCTGAACTTCTTTCTCAAGGACTTTGAGGAGCCGCTCCTGTACGTACGTTTCGGCGATGACTACATTAACTATGTGAAGAACGTCAACCGAATTATCCCCTGGAAGAAGCATCTGTAATCTGCCGAATCATGGGGATGAACCCTCCGAGAGCCGAATTTGGGACTCAATAAAATTCCCTATTTACAACCGAACACACGTTTGTTATAATACAGTCAAACAATTGTTCGACCGGTCGAATCACTGAATCTAATAGGAAATTATTTATATATATGGAGGGTTACAACATGTGGAAGGGTGAAAAAAGAAACTTTGAAGTAACATTGGGATCATACAAATTCATGGTGAATGCCACCGATGAAAATTCAGCAGTAACAATAGCGCTCTCAATCTGGAGCGACAATGAAGATTATTATCCGGAGCCTGTAACCAAGATTGAAGTAAATCTTGTGCGCGCCAGTGCGTAAACTCCCCCGCCCATCTTTCAGAGCATTTATTTCGGAAGTATAGGCATATGGTTGGGGTTGTTAGTTATTATCGGCGTCCTTTGCTTCAGCAGGATCATCTGCCTGCTCCTTTGCAAACTTTTCGGCACGCTTCATCTCTCTGATTGCCCGTACAACCGTTATGATTTCGTTTATTCCGCTGACAACCATAACCGCCCCGGAGATTCCGTAGATCGGTATGGTTTCTCTGAAGCGTGTCACAAGCAGAATCAGGGAGAATAATGCAATCGCCACATTGATGACCACCTGTCCAAACGTGGATGCATCTGTTTTCTTCTTCAGCTTATCGGTTGCGTGAATCAGATCGGGGTTATACTTTTCGAAGTCTTCCTTCATGGCATCCGCCACGGTACGAAGAACCTCATGCTTCTCCTTCTTGGCCCGGCGCTTCTCTGCCATCTCATCCAACTTGCTCCGAATATCATTCAGATTTTTCAAACTAAAGAGATTTGCAATGCTGTTTACAAACAGCGAACCGAATACAATCTCCTGCAGAACCGTGCCGAATTCCTCTGAAAAAATTATCATGAGAACTCCGAGAATCAGATACACTGCAGCCTCTATGATCTGCGCAAGGTTTTCCCGGTTGAACCTTTTCTTGGTGAAGAAGCCCGCCAGAAGACCGCCGGCCGCTAGCAGAATGGCCAGCCCAAGGCCCCAGGAGATTTTGGATGGCGCACTGGCCGGATTGATCACGAGCCTTATCCCCAGGAACGTCATAGTTCCGCCGTATACAATACGACTGCTGATCAGCGTAGTGATACGATCAACCAGATCTCCGATTGTCAATTTTTTCTTTTCAATTTCCATTCGTTCAAGACTTTCCAAACTGTGGTACCCTGCCAAATACTTGGAATTCAAGTTTGACCTCTTCATTGGGGATTTTAACTCTTTCCGTTGCTCTGTCATAAGACAGGTAGCCGAGATGAATCAGCAGGGTGAAAACATCATCCTTTGAAGTAAACGTCCTAAAATCATTTTTGAAATTCCTGATATTCACACGAATATTCTCGCCGGAAAGAAGCTTCAAGACATCCGATTCTATTGCGGCCATAACAGAATAGGGATTATACACAGAACCATATTGGGCAAACTCGTATCCGTCATACCACTTTTTCATGACTTCAAAGTCCTTGTGGTATTTCTCACACAATTCCCGTACCTCTGCTTCATCAAAACCGGTAAATTCAGTAAACGGCCCCGGATCAATAATGGTATACTCCTTGCATTGATCACATCAATTAAACCGGTTTTATCTATATACTTTCCGCGAATTATTCTCTCAAATACACCGTTCCCGGGATTTAAATAAATGCCCATGAAAATTTCTCCTCACGTTCATGCACGAAAAAAATGCACCGACTTTATTTTAACATTATAACATGAACCGTGCATTACAAATTTAGATTTCAATTTCCCGGTGTACCACGTCCATGACGTTAGTTATGGGCTGGGTTAATTACACTCCCACCAAAAAATTAACGCCTGCATCCGGACTCGAACCAGAACACCAGATTACTCTGATTACTCGGAGATTAGCAATCCCCTGCCTTACCATCTTAGGCTTATACAGGTATGGTGTAGGTGGAGGGGGACCCGAACCCCCAGTGCCGAAGCCACGGATTTACAGTCCGCTGCAATTCCAATTCTGCTCATCCACCTGTAAGCGCCGTACACAGGATTCGAACCTGCAAGCCCAAAAGGCCAACGGTTTTCAAGACCGCTTCCTCACCACCCGGACATACGGCATGTTTTAAGTGTGACCGGTGGGATTCGAACCCGGCATCTGGAGATTGAGAGTCTCCTATCCTGACCATTTAGACGAATCCGCCAATATTCCATTCCACCACACAGGCATAATAAAAGGAGATACCTTTTTGCAGTATCTCCATAGGATTCCTAAGAAAATACCGCCTATGCATCAGAGCATAAGCGGCTATATACACGAATCTTCATTTATCCACTTATATCTCAATGCATAACAAATATTCCTTCGTCTGACTCTGATTCGAGACTAAGGAGCGAATATTCACTATGCAGATATAAGTTCTTAAATGCGTTCATTTTAGTTTCCCTTTCGTTTTTCTTTTTATGCCCTGATTATACCAGCCCCTGAGGTTTTGTAAAGTAAACCGCTGGTATAAAAAGCGCGCTTTACTTTGTAGCGCCACAGGAACATTCATAGTGTCCGACTTCGTCGTGATGCTTTGTTCCTGTCTGAACTTTCTGAGTACCTGTCTGCGTCTTAACTTCCTTACAGTCTGCTGTACATTCCCAATCACCGTTGTAATGGAAAGTTGTTGCAGATGTACATACACCATATTCCTGACAATATCTGTCTATGAGAGAATACTGAGTTGCTTCATCGTATGCTACCCAACCATTATCCCAACGCCAAACAAATCTGTCGTGATGTTCAAAGTGAGTTTCATAAACAGGCTGCTCTTCGTAGATAGGCTCGTCATATGCTGCCTGGTCTACTACCCAGTACCAACTATGCTCGTGAACAGGTGCAGGTGCTTCTGTGTCAGGCTCTGAAGGTTTTGCAGGTGCTTCCGTAACCGGCTCAACCGGCTTAGCGGCTTCAGTTGTAGAAGGATCAGACTCCGTAGTAGTTTCCGTCTTCTTAGGCTCCTCTTCCTTCTCAGCTGTCTTTTCAGTTTTATCTGACTTCTTATCGGTCTTCTTGTCTACCTTAGCCTTCTCTGTAGTCTTTTCTTCAGTTACTGCCTCTGTATTCTTTTTTGATTTTTCTGCTCCGGCTTTTTCCTTATTCTTTTTCGCCTCTGCGTCTTTCTCACCCTTCGCATCCGGATCCTTCTTCTCCGTACTCTCAGCAAGTTCTGTAGTACTAACTGAATCCGGGGTTGGATCCGACTTATCATCTGAATTATCATCTTTCAGAAAGTACCATCCGGCAAAGCCCCCGCCGGCTAAGAGAATAATGACAAACGAAATGATCAAAATCCTTTTTTTCATCGATTTCCCTCCGCTTCTATATCTTTAAAACATATTCTACCCCCCCCATTTGATCTACTGTCAAGAAGGAAGAATACCAGCCCCATGCCTGAAAGTTGAAATCATAACCGAAAGGGCCGTTGATATAAAACCGGAACCAAAGCCGGGATAAACCGATAAGTTTTTTCTGATGGGTATAATGGGATTCGAACCCATATCTGCGGCATTAAAAGTGCCGTGTTCTGCCGTTATACTATATACCCGTATTATGCAAGTACCCGCGAAGGGACTCGAACCCTTAACCGTTGGATTAGAAATCCAATGCTCTGATCCATTGAGCTACGCAGGCATATGGGGATAGAGAGAGTCGAACTCTCATCACCGGCTTATAAGGCCGGCGCACTGACCGTTGTGCTATATCCCAGCCCCTATGGGAGGGGTCGAACCTCCAACCTTCACATTAACAGTGTGCTGAACTACCATTGTTCTACATAGGGATAAAGAGTACCGTGTGAGAGTCGAACTCACTAAATCAGGTTTTGCAGACCGGACGGCAGCCGCTGCCTACGGTACAAATTGCAGCCGAAACAGGAGTCGAACCTGTATCTTCTGAGTCAGAGTCAGATATGATTCCATTACACCATTCGGCTATAGCAGATGCCGGGAGATTCGAACTCCCATCATGCAGTTTTGGAGACTGCTGTGCTCCCTTTACACCAGACATCTAAATCTGCGTGGATGTGGTGGGATTCGAACCCACGACCTTCGGCTTAAGAGGCCGCTACTCTTCCAGCTAAGTTACACATCCATATATACAGGGACATCAGGATTCGAACCTGAATCACCGGTGTCAAAGGCCGGTGTGATAACCATTACACCATACCCCTATGATAGGAAGGATGAGATTCGAACTCATGACAGCCTGCGTATCAGACAGGTGCTCTGGACCAGCTGAGCTACCTTCCTGTAAGTGGAAAGAGAAGGACTCGAACCTTCAACGCGCAGAGCTTCAATCTGCCGCTCTACCATTAGAGCTATCTTTCCATTTCGCAGTAAACTGCTCAATATCACGCTTCTCGTCAAACTCCTGATTATGCAAGCATATCAGGAGCTTTCCTCAAAGGCCGCGTAAAAAGAAAACCACCCGCCTTTATCAGACAGGTGGCTGCAAGATGCGGAATATTTCTTCCCGTTCATCCCATACCCGGTCCACGTGAGCTGATAAAAGCACGACAAATGATCCAGTTTTTAATATTGCAACAAAACTGGATATTCTGTATCTGCTTATTTTTTCTTATCATTTCCGTAGATCGCATTGTTTCTTTTCTCCTTTATTATGTTCTGAGTAGCGGGAGCCGGATTTGAACCGGCAGCCTCTGGGATATGAGCGACTATGAAGGGAATCGAACCCTTACCTTCGGAGAGACAATCCGATGCGCTGACCGTTACGCCACACAGCCATTTTAGTTTTCTGAAAGAATCTATTTAAACAAGTATTGCATACTCTTACCGTTTCCGGAGGCAGACTTACCTTCCTGCCTTTCGATACGTTACTGTATCATATGGGCGTATGCACCCTGATTTTTTTGGCGAGTGAGAGAAGTGCCTGTTTCTCCCACTCTGTTTAATTATTAAAGAGCGGCATTTGCTGCCAAGTAGACCATATAGGAGTCGAACCTATATCTCATCGTTCGTAGCGACGCATTCTATCCATTAGACTAATGGTCCAATCGAGTAGGAGGAAATTCCTC
>DFHD01000079.1 GCA_002372545.1 Lachnospiraceae bacterium UBA3732
ATTTCTTTTATTCTCGAAAAAAAGCGCATAATACCCCCTGCGGTATTTACGCCTTTTCAAAAATGAGTTATTCTGTTCTTATCTTCAATAGAAGCTCTCGATTCCATTGAAGAGATACCTTCCCAGAAGTGCGGGATCATCAGAAAACAGATCCATCACCTCTGTTACAGGACAAGTCAACGAAAGCCGGATCATAGCTATTCTGATAAGATTATAGGCGAACTTTCTGATAAGGGCCAGATTGTTCTTTGATCCCTTTGCAGGGGACCTGTCCTCCCGGAAGGTATCATCCAGGACATGGTGCAGGATGTTTTCCACGGCCCAATGGCTGCGCTTGATCCGGGCCATTTCTTCTGCCGTCAGCTCCATGTCTGATATGATCCCTGTCACCTGAAAATCGTCCCTGCTGCTGTCGCCCGATGTTGGCCGCGGCTGACGTACGGTCCCTTCCTTCCTGAATGTCTCCGGATCCGGAGTAATGTCGTTCCCTTCGGTATCTCTTACCAGCAGGATCCGGGTCTGCCTGACACATCCGACACTTTTGATAAAACCCCACTCTTTTTTCGTCTTCGTCACGAATTCCGGATCATTGCACACCTGATAGCTCCGGTATTCATAGCGGTCTCGGTTCTTCTCGGATGTTTCATACACTTCGTACCGTTCCATGGTCTCAGGATATTTCGGCCTGTATTCAGGATCGCTCTTCATCCTTTTACTCTCCGTCTGCAGTTCCGACATCTGTGCAACGATCTCCTCGTAGCTTACCGGCTGGTTCCGCTTAACCATCAGTTCAAAGTGGCCGCCCTGTTCTCTGATCTGCTCCATGATGCCTGTCTGGGTCCCGATGGCATCGATCGTTATGATGCTGCCTCGTATATCCAGCAGCCTCAACAGTTCCGGGATGCCAGTGATCTCATTCGCCTTTTCTTTGAGCGGCAGCTGTGCCACCACCAGCCCTGTAGCCGTATCCAGCGCATGCAGCAGCAAGGGAGTCTTTGCCCCGACTCCCTGTGTTTTCTGCATTGCGGCACGGATTGCCTTACCGTCGATCGCCAGGTGTATCCCCTTTGTATTCAGGATTTCACCGATCCATTCCATGAATGCGAATAGAAACAGTTCCTCATCAATCCGGCACAGCAGCCGGGAAGCAGTTGCTACGGAAGCGATCCCGTTCTTCAGGCACAGCCCTTTTTTCAGCCATTTTTCATGCCTGCAGCACCATGCGAGGCATCTGCGCAGTGTGGTATGCCCGGTCACATACCCGGCAACCAGGCAGGTCAGTATCTCGGCAAGCACATGTTTCTTTTCCCTGCTGCATCTTGGATCCGGTACGGATTCCATGTATCGGACCAATGGCTTTGTATTGAATGCTTCCTTATTCCAACTCCAGACTGATACCGGCCTTCTCGGCCAGCGCCTTCTGCTGCTCATTGATTCTGGAGATTGCTTCCTGTTTGTCTATCACAAGAAAATAGACTTGTTTCAGACACTCCAGTTCAGCAAGATTTATACCGCTTTCCTTATAGATCCGTCGGCTTAATGAAGCCATTTGCGCCGGAAAGTTATAATGGTATCTCTCTGTAGGGATATGTTCTCTGCTGCGGAGCAGGTATGAGTTTGGAGACCATGTCTGCAGGATAACCCGGAAAACATCTTCCCAGTCGTCTCCCAGGGGTTTTTTCCAGCCCTCCGGGCACAGTTCCCACAATGCTCTTGAAAAGCCGTATTCATACACTTCAATGTCAGTCAGAGAAACTTTCTTTTTTTCACTTGCAACAACCCCGTCACGTGTAATGACTCCTATAAAAGTATCAACCGGCTGCGGGTATTTTTTCCCCGGGACACGTCTTGAAGTACGCTTATAAAGATAGTAGGAATCCCCTCGTTTTTTGATCGTCGTTCCCCGTTCACGGTACTGCTGTACCCACTCAGGATATTTTTTCTCTGTTACAGGCATAGATCTCCTCCTTTCTGTATAGGTATTATGCACCTATACCATAAAGATATTATACCTCTACAGAGCCAAAAAAACAAGAGCTATGTCAGCGATGTATAAGCTTTCATAGCTCTCGAAACTTACTGGTTTATGTAGTATATTTATTTTCCTTCATGAAACAACCCTGGAGGGGCTGGTAAAGTCAGGGTAATTCGTTGACAATGGCTTTTTTGCTATGGTACTATTTCTTTTGACAGACAGCGTTCATCCGGCTGAAGAAAAGGAGCAACAGTATGCAGCATGAATATATTTTGAACGATGGAAACAGGATTCCCTGCATCGGGTACGGAACCTGGAAGCTGGCGGAGAACGTGGTTGAGACTGCACTGAAGGCAGGATACCGTCTGATCGACACGGCTTCCCTGTACGGATCGGAAGAAGCGGTGGGAGAAGGCGTCAGAAAGAGCGGAATAAAAAGAGACGAGATCTTTATTTCCACAAAACTCTGGACGGACGAGATGGGATATGAAGAAGCAAAGCAGGCGCTTCAGAGATCCCTGAAGCGTATGCAGATGGACTATGTGGATCTGTATCTGATCCACTGGCCGCGGATGACCGCGTCTCCCGAAGAAAACTGGAAAGAGCGGGACCTTGAGACCTGGCGGGCCATGGAGGATATGAAAAAAGAAGGTCTTGTAAAGAGCATTGGCGTAAGCAATTTCCTCCCGCATCATCTGGAAAACCTGATCCGGAACAGCAGCACCGTGCCGGCAGTGGACCAGCTTGAGATGCATGCCGGTTATTATCAGGAATACACGCTTCAGTATCTGAAGGAGCACAACATTCTTCCCATGGCCTGGGGGCCGCTTGGGCGGGGAAAGGCCGAGTATACGCCGGTGCTTTCCGTGCTTCAGAAGGTGGCTGACCGGTATGGAAAATCTGTCCAGCAGATCGCCCTCCGGTACCTGCTCCAGAGAGGTGCGCTGCCGCTTCCGAAGGCCAATTCGGAAGCGCATATGCGGGAAAATCTGGACGTGTTCGGGTTTGAGATCACACAGGAGGACATGTCCGTTATTTCGTGTATTCCCATGGGGACCTGGCTTGGCGAGCATCCGGATCTGGCGATACCGCAGAAGAAGTCTCAGGACAAATAAAACAGATCATAACAGAAAAAATATCCGGCTGCAGGTATTTACCAGCAGCCGGATATTCGGTAAGGACAGGAAATGAAGAAAAACTATAAAATGATTATTCAATATGACGGCACCCGCTACTATGGCTGGGAGCACCAGCCGGATCAGGAAATGACCATCCAGGGAAAACTGGAAACCGTACTTTCCCGGATGACAGACGCACCAGAGGACAAGCCGGTCACGGTGATCGGGGCCGGCCGTACGGACGCGGGCGTACACGCCCGGGCCATGACGGCGAACGTTCTTCTGGACACGGAACTTTCTCCGGAGGAAATCCAGGACTATATGAACCGGTATCTGCCGGAGGACATTGCCATATCCGAGGTAAAGATCTGTTCGGACCGGTTTCACAGCCGCTATAAGGCAAAGGGAAAGACCTACTGCTATACCTGCTATTACGGGCCGTCAAAGCCGGTGTTTGACCGGAAATACGTGACGGTCCTGGAAAGTCAGCCGGACCTGGAACGGATGCGGTCTGCCGCGGAGCTTTTAAAGGGAATGCATGATTACCGGAATTTCTGCGTAAATCCCCGTATGAAGAAATCTACCGTCCGGGTCGTGGACTCCATCGAGATCAAGGGAAAACGGATTTTCGAGAAACACAGATGATCCTGTGATATCACAAAGAAACGAAAGCACAAAAAGGAGAAAGGCAATGGAACAAAGGGCACTCGGAATGGTTGAGACCAGAGGACTGATCGGATCGATCGAAGCGGCGGATGCCATGGTCAAAGCGGCAAATGTCACCCTGATCGGCAAAGTGCATGTGGGCGGCGGACTCGTATCCGTTATGGTCCGCGGCGATACAGGCGCAGTCAAGGCAGCGGTAGATGCAGGCGCGGCAGCAGCGGGCCGGATCGGCGAGCTGGTATCCGTCCATGTTATCCCTCGTCCGCATCCG
>DFHD01000047.1 GCA_002372545.1 Lachnospiraceae bacterium UBA3732
GATGCAGGATGATGCCGCCGATCACCTGTACGCGGAAGGGCTTCATGCCGATCGCGCGGAAGGCACCCTCGCGGACAACGGCAAAGGCCTCCGGCAGAATATCGTCCAGCGTCTCTCCTTTTGCCAGTCTTTCCTTGAATTCCACAGTCTTTCCACGGAGTTCATCATCGGAAAGGGCCTGCATCTCCTCATCCATTCCCATGATCTTATCCACAATGGGTTTTATTTTCTTTAATTCACGATCACTGTGAGATCCAAATAACTTTTCACCGAGACCCATATTGAAAACCTCCAAATTTCCTTGCTATATTATCATCCGGGCTTACGCCCGCTCCGGATATGCATAAAACGCCACTATAAAAAGCATATCCCTAAATATACCATTAATAAGGAAAAGATGCAAGTTATTCTGAAAACGGGGCAATTCCTGCTCTGCGGTGGATTTCAGACGCGGTGCTGCCGGAGCGCAAAAAGAGCGGGGATAACCCCCGCTCCTTTTGCATGGTACGCCTTTGGCTGCGCTGAGGCTTTGGGAACCGGTGTACCGTCTGTATGACTTAGAATTCGGGCTCGATCAGTCCGTAGGTGTTGCCCTTTCTCTTGTAAACAACGTTGACCTCATCGGTCTCGGCGTTGCGGAATACGAAGAATGCGTGTCCCAGAAGCTCCATCTGTACGCATGCATCCTCAGGATACATGGGCTTTACAGCAAAACGCTTGCTGCGGATAATGCGGATCTCGTCATCCTCTGCATCTCCCTCTTCCTCAATGAACTGATTCTGGAAGTAGGATGCGTCCTGATTCTGATCCAGGAGTTTCTTCTTATAACGGGTAACCTGGCGCTCGATGATCTCCACCACCATATCGATGGAAACATACATATCGTCGCTCACCTGTTCAGCCCGGATGATATGCCCCTTCATGGGAATCGTAACCTCGATCTTCTGTCTTTCTTTTTCCACAGAAAAGGTTACCTGTGCTTTTGTATCTTCTGAAAAGAACTTCTCCAGTCTTCCCAGCTTGTCATAAACAGCCTGACGAAGGCCATCGGTTACATCAATGTTTTTTCCGCTGATGATATAATTCATAGTGTCTCACTCCTTTTTGATATGATCGCCTCCCGAAGGAAGGCAGAAGAGAATGGAATAAGACTTGCTTTTACCCCTTCTCCCTGAGGATATTTTAGCATATATCTTTATTTCATGCAATCAAATAATCCACGCGCGCTCCCTTCCTGCCCTTTCCGTCTGTGCTTTTGATGCAGTGCAAAATAATCCACGCGCGCTCTTCCTCCTCTTGCACATTTATTTCGTTGGCAGGCTTTCATCATAAATCATATGCGCGCGCCTCCCTCCCCAGACAGTTCTTCTCCTGTGTCTATCTATTGAATTGTCAGACAATTCGGGTCGTTTTTTGTCATTTTTCACGCAACGCCTGTCAAGCGGTTTTTCTGAAAAAAGATAACTTTGTAACTTCTTCCGAATTTTCATTTTGTTCGTTTTGGCAGGTTAACCGCATTATGTTAATTGAATAAAACTGTGGATATTGTGGATAACTTTGTTTATAACCGCATATTTACAAGGTTTGCGTGTTAAGTTATCCACATCCCGTTTATTTCATTTATCTATATTATTGTCAACCGAACATCTGATTCTTTGTGCATGTTGCACAAAAAGCTATGTAAACCACCTGTTTTCATATTGTCTGACAGTTCATAACCCTGCATCATGCTTTTTTCCTGTTTTCAGTCGGCTTAAATCTATGCATTCTGTTTTTTTACCAAGCAAAAAGGCACCGCATTACGCGGTGCCTTTATTTAGCCAGGAGGGTCGGACAGCATTTCTGCCGTCCCGGTTTCCGTATTCCGTTTCCTTACGGAAGCAGGCGGACTGCCTTGCAGGGAGTCCTGTAATTATAAACAGAAACCTTGATACCGGTTGAGGGAGAGGATGCATGTACAACCTGTCCGCCACCGATGTAGATTGCTACATGGCCGATCGCATATCCGCCGCTTGAATAGAACAGCAGATCGCCGGGCATCAGAGCAGAAAGACTGACCTCTGTACCATAGTTGGCCTGAAGCTCTGCATCATGAGGAAGATAAATTCCCCACTGCGCATAGATGCTGAGTACGAAACCGGAGCAGTCAGCACCGTTCGTCAGGCTGGTGCCGCCCCATACATACGGATTGCCTACAAACTGCAGCGCGTAAGCCGCAAGTGCGTCTCCGCCTGCACCGGAGGGAGCATCGTAGCTCGGCTCCTCAACCGGAGTCTCGGGCTCGGGCTCTTCATAAGTCTCCTGCGGAGTATCGTATGTCTCCTGCGGAGTCTCATAGGTTTCCTGAGGCGTCTCGTAAGTATCGTTATTGTCGGTATCGTTATTGTTGGTATCGTTATTATTGGTTTCGCTATTGTCGTAAGTATCGTTATTATCGTAAGTATTGTTATTATCGTAGGTTTCGTTATTATTGGTCTCGTTGGTTCCGTAATCCGTGTTATCCTGATATACGTCCTGATAACCCTCTTCCTGAGGCGTCTGGTGCAGTCTTGCTTCTTCTGCCTCAGCACGGGCTGCGGCTGCCAGCTCCTGCTCCTCAACGGAAAGCGCTCTGCCGACACTGTAACGAAGCTCTACATACTGCTTATTTACATAGCCCTGAACATCATAATCCACAGCGAGCAGTACCCAGTCGCCGTCTACGGATACAACCTCATAAGCCTCATCGTGGGGGATCATGGTGATCACATCACTTTCATAATCCGCTCCCTCTCTAACCTTCAGCGTTTCAGTCTTGACAACAGCTTCCATCGGAAGCTCGTTCTCCTTAGCCCAGCGGCCGGCATCATCACCAAAGGCGAGGTATTCGGTCTTGACGTAGCCTTCGCAGCAGCCGGATGCGATCTTTGTCCATCCGTCCTTTGATTCATATGCCATGCAGACATCGCCTCTCCGCATTGTGCCGATCAGCTTGCTTTCTGCATCGGGTTCCTCGCGGATATTCAGCTCGGCATCTACCGTTGCGATCGCTCTGTCCTTGAACTGCGGATACTCGGACGGCGCAAGCTTCTTTGAATTAGCTTCACCCTTCAGCCTTTCCTCAAGAGCAATGAGAGACGGCTTTACGGTAATTCCGGGAATCACTTCGCGGCGGGTGATCTCGGGTTCATCCTGAATGGACGCTGCACCCTTTGTCAGATCGGACACCGGATCCTCAGAAGTTCCCTCGGAAATATACATTTCCACCTTTGCAGAAAGGCCTGCATCTGTGGTCTCTTCATTTGTTTCATCTGCCAGTACAGAAAAACTTCCTACTGCAACGAGGCTGAGAGCCAGGCCGCAAGTCAGTAATCTTTTTGTCGGCTTGTACATGATATAACCTCCGTGTTTACATAATCTACAATATTTTGTGGTTTGTTACATTTTATTTAAATTGTGAAGTAGTTTGTTACAAAATTGTTACATTCACATCCTAACACTTTGTAACATTTTTGTCAACCTCAAGATGCGTTTTTTTATTCCCTTGAAATACTGCAGGTTCTGTGATACTCTTTCTCTGTACGGATTCTTCCGCTAATTAATGTGATTACAATAATAAGGATGATTTTCATGACACACATTGAAACCAGGTATATGCATCCGGAAGATCCCGGCGCTTTTCGGGAGGCTTCCCGCATTCTGCAGGCCGGCGGCCTTGTGGCTTTTCCTACGGAAACCGTATATGGTCTTGGGGGAGACGCCCTTTCTCCGGAAGCCGCTGCAAAGATTTACGCCGCTAAGGGCAGGCCGTCGGATAATCCCCTGATCGTTCATATTGCCGAGCCCGGTGACATAAACCGGATCGCACGGGAAATTCCCTCTGCCGCACAGACTCTGCTCCACGCCTTCTGGCCGGGTCCCCTGACCATGATCCTTCCCAAAAAGGATGTGGTACCGGACACCACCACAGGCGGACTGGATACGGTAGCCATCCGTATGCCGGCGCATCCCACAGCTCTGCGGCTGATCCGGGAAAGCGGGATACTGATTGCCGCTCCCAGTGCCAATCTTTCCGGCCGCCCCTCTCCCACCGACGCATCTCATGTGCAGGAGGATCTTTCCGGCAGGATTGATATGATCCTGGATGACGGTCCCGTTGGCATCGGTATAGAATCCACCATCATCGACCTGACAGGAAGTAAGCCTGCCATTCTCCGGCCCGGCTTTATCACCCGGGAAATGCTGGAGGCCATGATCGGTCCGGTGGAGCTGGATCCGACACTGATCCATCCGGATCCGAATATCCGGCCAAGGGCTCCGGGGATGAAATATACCCACTACGCCCCGAAGGGCGAGCTTACTATAATAGAAGATACCGCACAGCCCGGCATTGTTACCCCCATGGTATCCGCCCGGATACGAAAGCTGGCCTCTGAGGCGCTTTCCCGGGGCAGGCGGGTCGTGGTCCTGACGACCGCGGAACATGCGGAGCTTTATCCCGGACTTGACATTCTGACTCTGGGAGACCGGGGAGAAGGCCGAACGGTGGCTGCCCATCTTTACTCCGCTCTGCGGAAATGTGACGATCTGGGAGCCGAGATCATCCTCAGCGAAAGCTTCCGGCGGGATGAATTCGGCGGCGCCATCATGAACCGGCTTCTCAAGGCCGCCGGACACCGGCTGATCTCTGTCTGAATACAGGAATCTCCGGCGCCCGCTGTTCTCTGTCCGAATACAGGAACGAAGCAGGCGTCACCCGCTGGTTTCAGTATACATAACATCTGCAGGCGTGACAAGCAAAACACACTTAAATCACACTTAAATCACAGATTGCCTCGCAGCTGACAGGCTGAAACAGAAAATATCAAAACGGCATCTCAGAAACAATGCACCACATCAACTGACAACATGAAAGGAAAAGAAAACATGAAAATCTCTATCGGATCTGACCACGGCGGATATCAGCTGAAGCAAATGGTGATCGACCACCTGAGGACCAGGGGCTTTGAAGTACTTGACAGAGGCTGCGACGTCCCGGTTTCCTGCGACTATCCCCAATATGCAAAAAAGGTTACCGACGATATTAACGCCGGAGAGGCGGAGCTGGGTATCCTGATCTGCGGCACCGGCATCGGCATGTCCATGGCCGCCAACAAGGCTGCCGGCATCCGGGCCGCCCTCTGCCATGATGTATTCTCCGCGAAGGCCTGCAAAGAGCATAATAACGCCAACGTCCTCTGTATGGGCGCCAGAGTGATCGGCCCCGGTCTCGCCATGATGATAACCGACACCTTTCTGGACACCCCATTCTCAAATGATGAGCGCCATATCCGCAGGATCAGCCAATTTTCCTGA
>DFHD01000100.1:0-282 GCA_002372545.1 Lachnospiraceae bacterium UBA3732
GAGGAAGAGGAAGGAACCGATGGGACGGTTTGGATCCTTGATGCCTGCCTTCGAGCGGAGAATGGCGTCGCTCACCAGATCCACAGCTTCATCCTGGCCGACTACACGCTTATGCAGCTCATCGGCAAGGTGCAGGGTCTTTGACCGTTCCGATTCGGAAAGCCGGGCTACGGGGATGCCTGTCCATTTGGATACGATCCGGGCAATCTCTTCATCCGTTACGGTTTCATGCACCATTTTGCGGTCCTTTTCCGCCATGGCGTTTTCTTTTTCCGCAAGCTC
>DFHD01000100.1:402-663 GCA_002372545.1 Lachnospiraceae bacterium UBA3732
TAGGAACGCTGCGCGATCTGGATCTGGTCCTTGACCGATTCGATCTCCTCCCGGATCTCCCGTACACGGCTTACCTCCTGCTTTTCCGCTTCCCAGGTAGCCTTCATGCCGGCAGCCTTTTCTCTCAGCTCGGCAAGCTCCTTTTCCAGGGCGGCCAGCCGTTCCTGCGAGAGCCTGTCATCTTCATTCCGGAGAGCGGCCTGTTCGATCTCCAGCTGCATAACCTTCCGGGAAATCTCGTCCAGCTCCTGCGGCATGGAA
>DFHD01000100.1:746-6796 GCA_002372545.1 Lachnospiraceae bacterium UBA3732
CAGGCTTCATCCACAAGGTCAATGGCTTTATCCGGAAGAAAACGGTCCGTTATGTACCGGTTGGAGAGGGTAGCGGCTGCCACAAGGGCGGTATCCGCAATCTTTACACCATGGAAAACCTCATACCGGTTCTTGATCCCCCGGAGGATGGATATCGTATCCTCGACCGTGGGCTCGGCTACCATGACCGGCTGGAACCGGCGCTCCAGAGCCTTATCTTTCTCGATATACTTTCTATATTCATCTACAGTGGTGGCGCCGATGCAGTGGAGCTCGCCTCTGGCCAGCATTGGCTTCAGCATGTTGCCGGCATCCAGTGCGCCGTCGGTCTTTCCGGCTCCGACAATGGTATGGAGCTCATCGATAAAGAGGATGATCTCCCCGTCGGATTTCTGGACTTCCTCCAGAACCGCCTTGAGACGCTCCTCGAATTCGCCGCGGTATTTTGCGCCGGCGATGAGAGAACCCATATCCAAGGCGAAGATATCTTTATTCTTCAGGGATTCCGGTACGTCCCCCTTGACGATCCGTTGGGCAAGCCCCTCGATGGCGGCGGTTTTGCCTACGCCGGGATCGCCGATCAGAACAGGATTATTTTTGGTTTTTCGGGAAAGGATACGGATGATGTTCCGGATCTCGCTGTCCCGGCCGATGACGGGGTCAAGCTTCTGTTCTCGCGCCCGGCTCACCAGGCTGGTTCCGTATTTTGCCAGCGCGTCATAGGTATCCTCCGGCGTTTCGGATTCCACCCTTTTGTTGCCTCTCACCTCGACCAGCACAGCCAGAAAGGCGTCTCTTGTGATGCCGTGCTGACGGAGGAGCTTCTTCACGTCATTATTGCCGTTTTCAATCAGCCCAAGCATGATATGCTCAACAGAGACATAATCGTCCCGCATCCGCTTCATCTCGGCTTCGGCCTGCATGAGCGCGCGGGAGAGGTCCTGGCTGGCATAAAGATCCTGGGAGGAACCGCCCACATGGGGAAGAGCAGCCAGAAGCTTCTCCGTATCTTTAATAAAGGAATCCGGAACGACGCCGATTCTCTCGATCAGCTTCCGGATCAGGCTGTCATCCATAGTGACGAGCCCGTACAGAAGATGAACGCTGTTTAGCTCCTGGTTATGATATTCGTAAGCAGTCTTCTGCGCCAGTTCGATGGCTTCGCGTGATTTGTTTGTGTACTTTTCAAGATTCATTCTCACACCTCCTCATTTCAGACTGTTAGCACTCTCAACTGGTGAGTGCTAACTCTTGATTATTTTATATCACCATCGCAGACAGATGTCAAGAAGAATCTTCGCCGGTCGGGGAGGCTAAGCGAAGCCTTAAGGAAACAGTGCCGGTTCTGAGAGGATTCATCGCCGGTTCAAGAGAGAGGCCGGAAAAAGGCAGATTGCCAGAGCGGAAAAAATGTGGTAGAATCAGTAATGACCCGCGAAAGCAAAAAACTGTTTCTCTTCGGAGGCAAAAAATGCTGATTACAGATAAATCGGAATATAAGAATAAGATCAAACGCATTCTTGTGAGTGAGGAGGAAATCCGGCAGGAGGTAATAAAAGCTGCTGCGTGGATTGACCGGGAGTATGAGGGTAAGCCTGTTCTTCTGGTCAGCGTCCTGAAGGGTGCGTTTGTTTTTTTGTCGGATATTACCAAGGAGGTTACCATTCCCTGTGAGATCGGGTTTATGGCGACCAGAAGCTATATCGGAACAGAGTCCAGCGGTAATGTGGAGATCGTATACGACCTGGCGCAGGATATATCAAAATATCATGTGCTGATCCTTGAGGATATCATCGATACCGGGCGGACGCTCAAGGCGGTGGTGGATATCCTGAAGGGCAGAAACCCTCTTTCGCTCAGGGTGCTCACGCTGCTGGATAAGCCCGAAAGACGTGTGGCGGATATCCAGGCGGATTATGTCTGCTTTACCATCCCGGATCATTTTGTGATCGGATACGGACTGGACTATGATGAGTATTACCGGAACCTGCCTTACATTGCGGAGTATGGTGAGTAAACGGTTACTTTCAAATACACATCCAGGAGGAAGAAATGGAAAAGTTTTTCAAACTCAAGGAACGTAACACCAGTGTTAAGACCGAGATCATGGCGGGCATTACCACCTTCATGACCATGGCGTACATTCTGGCTGTGAATCCCAGTATTCTGGGGCAGGCCGGTATGGATTCCACTGCAGTCATGCTGGCCACATGTCTGGCTTCGTGCCTTGGCTCTCTGCTCATGGGCCTGATGGCCAATCTGCCCTTTGCGCTTTCCGCCGGCATGGGTCTTAATGCGTACTTTACCTACACAGTCGTTTTCCAGTACGGATACAGCTGGCAGATAGCGCTTCTGGCCGTATTTGTGGAGGGTCTCATCTTCATTGCCCTTTCCCTGACCAATGTCCGCGAGGCAATCTTCAACTGCATTCCGCTTTCTCTGAAAAGGGCGGTATCCGTAGGTATCGGTCTCTTTATTGCCTTTATCGGACTGCAGAATGCGGGACTTTCCGTATCCTCCGCTACACTTGTGGGACTTGTGGATTTTAAGGATCACTTTAAGACCGCCGGTATTACCGCGCTTCTGGCACTGGTCGGCCTTCTGATCATGGCTATACTTTACATCAAAAAGGTAAGGGGATCCATTCTGATCGGTATTTTTGTTACCTGGATCCTTGGTATTATCTGCGAGCTGGTCAAGCTGTACCAGCCAGATGAGGAGGCAGGATTCTTTACACTGATCCCTTCCTTCCATATGACCGATTTCGGTGCGCTGAAGGAAACCGTGGGACAGTGCTTCAACGTGGACATGAAGACAGTAGGTATCATGAACTTCATCGTGATCATCTTCTCCTTCCTGTTTGTAGACCTTTTCGATACGCTGGGAACGCTGATCGGCGTATCCACCAAGGCAGGAATGCTTGATGAGGAAGGTAGGCTGCCCGGGATCAAGCCGGCGCTGCTTTCCGATGCGATCGCTACCTCTGCCGGTGCAGTGCTGGGTACCTCCACAACAACAACCTTTGTGGAGTCCGCAGCCGGTGTAGGCGCGGGCGGACGTACAGGTCTTACAGCCATTACCACAGCAGTTCTGTTCCTGCTTTCCACCCTGCTCGCCCCCGTCTTTACCTCCGTGCCGTCCTTTGCGACAGCACCGGCGCTGATCCTGGTGGGCTTCCTGATGTTCAGTACGATTTCCGAACTGAAGGTGGACGAGGAAAACTATTCCGAGGCAATTCCCGCATATCTTTGCGTAATTGCCATGCCGCTCTTTTACAGCATCTCCGAGGGTATCTCCATCGGAATCATCTCTTATGTACTGATCAATCTGGCCTGCGGCAAGGCAAAGAAGATCAGCCCGCTGATGTATGTACTGGCGGTGCTGTTTATCCTGAAATATATTTTGCTGTAGGAAAAGGCTGCACATAAACATTGCTCAGCAAGACCGCTGAACAGTTACCGTTTTACGACAAATACAGAAAACAGGAGGAAGAAACAAATGGCTGAAGTAAGACCGGATACGATGGAACGCATCACCACGCCGGAACTGGCAAAGAAGTATATTAACGAGCAGGTGGAGGCCCTTCGGGCACAGATCGGCGATAAGAAGGTGCTGCTGGCACTGTCCGGCGGAGTAGACTCTTCCGTTGTTGCCGCCCTCCTGATCAAGGCAGTCGGACAGCAGCTCGTCTGCGTTCATGTAAACCATGGTCTGTTGAGAAAGGGTGAGCCGGAGCAGGTGATCAAGGTGTTCCGCGATGAGATGAAGGCAAACCTCATCTATGTGGACGCGACAGACCGTTTCCTGGATAAGCTGGCAGGCGTAACCGACCCCGAACAGAAAAGAAAGATCATTGGCGGCGAGTTTATCGAGGTCTTTGCAGAGGAGGCCCGCAAGCTGGACGGCATCGAGTTCCTGGCACAGGGTACCATCTGGCCGGATATTCTGGAAAGCGAAGCAGGTATCAAGGCTCATCATAATGCAGGCGGCCTGCCTGAGGACATGCAGTTTGAACTCGTTGAGCCCGTACGCATCCTCTTCAAGGATGAGGTCCGCGTAGTCGGCAAGGAACTCGGTCTGCCGGATAACATGGTTTACCGTCAGCCGTTCCCGGGACCGGGCCTGGGCGTAAGATGCCCCGGAGCCATCACCAGAGACAGACTGGAAGCAGTCCGTGAAAGCGATGCCATCCTGCGTGAGGAATTTGCAAAGAACGGCCTTGAAGGTAAGGTTTGGCAGTACTTTACCGTTGTTCCGGACTTTAAGTCCACAGGCGTAAAGGACGGAAAGCGTACCTTTGACTGGCCCTGCATCATCCGCGCCATCAACACAACAGACGTGATGGAAGTAACCGTAGAGCACCTTCCGGCCGAACTCATTGATCATCTGGTACAGCGCATCATCACCGAAGTCCCGGGCATCAACCGCGTCCTCTACGACTTCACCCCCAAACCACCAGCTACGGTGGAGTATGAGTGATAACGAGCCAAACTCAAGGATAATTATACAGTAACCACGAAGTGGTTACACAAAATAAGAGCACACCCTCATGCGTGCATGAAAGGGTGTGCTCTTATTTTTGTGTAAGTACTGCGAAGCAGTACTGTATAATTATCCTCAAGTTTGGCGACAACATACATGAGGACGAAGGCACTTTAGTGCCGTAGTCCGAATGAGCACCCGCAAGCTTGCTTGCAAGGGTATGGCTTTTGTTATTCGTGAGTTTTGCGAAGCAACACTGTTTATATATCTGAGTTTGGCGACAACATACATGAGGACGAAGGCACTTTAGTGCCGTAGTCCGAATGAGCACCCGCAAGCTTGCTTGCAAGGGTATGGCTTTTGTTATTCGTGAGTTTTGCGAAGCAACACTGTTTATATATCTGAGCTTGGCGACAACATACATCGAGGGAAAGCGGATCGCGTCAGCATACCGCTTTCCCTCGATGAGTTAGATTACAATAAGGCCAATTTTAGGAAGTGATTGTCTTTTTCAAGATGATAGTATATAATAATTGTAACAGAACCCAACACGCCTCTCAACGATGCGGACCACGTTGGGTCTTTTAATTTCAAGGAGAAAATGCATGGGAGAGCTGAGACAACATCAACCATCGATGTCGATTGATGAACAGGTTGAAAACTTGAAGTCGCTTGGACTAATCATTAATGATGAAGAGTATGCCAAGAAAATATTAAATGACATATCTTACTTCAGACTAATAAAAGCATATAGCCTTGGTTTTAAACCTAAAAATGGAAAGTATAATGAAGGCGTAACATTTGAGCAAATTGTAGATCTTTACTTGTTCAATGCTAATTTTAGACAGACTACATTTTCACAAATTGAAAAGATAGAAGTAAACGTAAGATGTAGAATTGCAAATTATTTTGCCGATACATATGGCGTTCTGGGGTATAAAGAGCCGGAAAATTTTGTTGACGAAGAGTACTATCATACATTTTTATCGGATATCGAAGAAGAACTTGGAAGAAACTCAAAGGCCCCATTTGTAAGGAATTTTAAAGAAAACTATGAGGGTGGGGATCTGCCAATATATGCCTTGGTAGAGGTGTTTAGTTTTGGTACGCTTTCAAAGTTTTATAAGAATATGAAGAATGCTGACAAGAAAGCGGTTGCAAAAAGCTTTGGAATTGGATATACATATTTAGAAAGCTGGTTAGAGAGCATTTCCTATGTACGTAATATTTGTGCACATTACGGAAGATTATATAACGCAAAGCTTTCAAAGACTCCGATGCTCTACAAAGAATATTCACAAGCCGGCATCGGTAATAATCGAATATTTGGAGTGCTGCTTTGCATGAAGCAGATTTTGAAAAATGATGCGCATTGGAATCAATATGTAAATCAGATAGACGTGCTAATAGGTAAATATGAAAAAGTAGATGTGAAAACAATGGGGTTTCCCGAAGATTGGAAGGAATTGTTGAAGAATATAGATTAACATGAAGTAATAAGTTCTTCCAAAACGCTTCCGAATATTACAATGAAACAAAATATGAGAAATAAACATGCTATATAGCGT
>DFHD01000102.1:0-6967 GCA_002372545.1 Lachnospiraceae bacterium UBA3732
GCGGGAATCCGAGTGTTTTAGGATAATTTATTACATACACGAGGAAAGAAGCACATGAAGGAACTGGACAAAACCTACAAACCATCGGAAATCGAAGAAAGACTGTACCGGAAGTGGCTGGACAAGGGCTATTTTCATGCGGAGGTTGACCGCAGCAAAAAGCCCTTTACGATCGTTATGCCGCCGCCAAATATCACCGGTCAGCTGCATATGGGCCATGCTCTGGATAACACAATGCAGGATATCCTGATCCGGATGAAGAGGATGCAGGGCTATAACGCCCTGTGGCAGCCGGGTACAGACCATGCGGCCATTGCCACAGAGGTGAAGATCATCGATGCACTGAAGCAGCAGGGAATCGATAAAGAGGATCTGGGCCGTGAGGGCTTCCTGAAGAGAGCCTGGGAATGGCGCGAGGAATACGGCGGACGCATTGTAAATCAGTTAAAGCGTCTGGGCTCCTCTGCCGACTGGGACAGAGAGCGCTTTACCATGGACGAGGGCAACAATAAGGCTGTCAATACTGTATTCAAGAAGCTGTATGATAAGGGCTGGATCTACAAGGGCTCCCGCATTGTCAACTGGTGCCCGGTCTGCCAGACCACCATCTCCGATGCGGAGGTAGAGTATGAGGAGCAGGAAGGCTCCTTCTGGCATATAAACTATCCGGTAGTGGGCGAAGAGGGACGCTTTGTGGAAATTGCCACCACCCGTCCGGAAACCCTTCTGGGCGATACGGCTGTGGCTGTAAACCCCGAGGATGAGCGGTATCAGGATATCGTGGGCAAGACCCTTATGCTTCCTCTGGTAAACCGGGAGATCCCGGTGGTAGCCGACAGCTATGTGGATAAGGAATTCGGAACAGGCTGCGTAAAGATCACGCCGGCGCATGATCCCAACGATTTTGAGGTGGGCAAGCGTCATGGCCTGGCTGAGATCAATATCATGAACGACGACGCCACGATCAACTGTCCAGGTACACGTTACCATGGCATGGAGCGCTACGAGGCAAGAAAGGCAGTTCTGGAGGATCTGGAAAAGCTTGGTCTTCTGGTAAAGATCGTTCCCCATACCCATAATGTAGGTACCCATGACCGCTGCGGAACCACTGTTGAGCCCATGGTTAAGCCCCAGTGGTTTGTAAAGATGAGCGATATGGCTGTTCCGGCAAGGAAGGCCGTTGAGGAGGGGAGGATCCGTCTCGTTCCCTCACGTATGAATAAGGTGTATTATAACTGGCTGGATAATATCCGCGACTGGTGTATTTCCCGTCAGCTCTGGTGGGGTCACCGGATTCCTGCCTGGTATTGTCAGGATTGCGGCGGGACCATTGTGGAAATGTCTGCGCCGGAAAAGTGCCCGCATTGCGGCGGCACCAATCTGAAGCAGGATGAGGATACGCTGGATACCTGGTTTTCCTCCGCCCTCTGGCCCTTCTCCACTGTGGGCTGGCCGGATACGGATTCGGAGGATTATCAGTATTTCTTCCCCACAGACGTACTGGTTACAGGCTACGATATCATCTTCTTCTGGGTGATCCGTATGGTCTTCTCCTCTCTGGAGCAGACAGGCAAGATTCCCTTCCATACCGTTCTTTTCCATGGACTGGTGCGGGATGAGCAGGGACGGAAGATGAGTAAGTCTCTGGGCAATGGCATTGATCCCCTGGAGGTGATCGATAAGTACGGCGCGGACGCCCTGCGCTTCATGCTGATCACGGGCAATGCCCCCGGAAATGATATGCGGTTCATCTGGGACAGACTGGACGCAAGCCGTAATTTTGCCAATAAGATCTGGAATGCCTCCCGGTTCATTATGATGAATATGGAGAAGGCCTTCACCACGGGGCTCAGGGAAGAGGACATCCGGAACGTAACGGCCTCTGATTTCACCATGGCGGATAAGTGGATCCTGCATAAGGCCAATATGCTGGTGAAGGAAGTTACGGATAACATGGAGAAATATGAGCTGGGTATTGCCGCAGACAAGGTGCATGACTTCCTTTGGGATGAGTTCTGCGACTGGTACATCGAAATGGTAAAGCCCAGACTCTGGGATGAAGACGATAAGACCCGCGCAGCCGCGCTCTGGACACTCAGAGAGGTACTTTCCATCGGTCTGAAGCTGCTGCACCCCTATATGCCCTTTGTTACGGAGGAAATCTACTGTACGCTGACCGGCGAGGAATCTCTGATGATCGCAGAATGGCCGAAGTACAGCGAGGACCGCGTATTTACCGAGGAGGCGGAAAAGACAGATGTGCTGAAGGAAGCCGTTCGCAGCATCCGGAATATCCGGAGCGAAATGCAGGTTCCGCCTTCAAGAAAGGCCAGCATTTATGTGATATCCGATAAGGAAGAGGTAAGACATATCTTCGAAGAGAGCAGCACATTCTTCGGCGCTCTGGCCTTTTCCAATGACATCCTGATCAGCAGTGATAAGGACAGGGTTCCGGCAGACGCTGTATCCTGTGTCATCCATAATGCAGTGCTTTACCTGCCTCTTGCCGAGCTTGTGGATATTGAGAAGGAGAAAGAGCGTCTGGCCAGGGAAAAGAAGCGGCTGCAGGCCGAGATCCGCCGCGCCGAGGGCATGCTGGCCAATCCCAGATTTGTGGAGAAGGCGCCTGAGGCGAAGGTCAATGAGGAAAGAGAAAAGCTGACGAAGTATAAGGAAACCCTTATTCAGGTAGAAGAGCAGCTGTCACATCTGGGATAATATCTTCCCGGCCGCCGGGAGCAGGAAATGAAAAAAATGCTCTTCCGGCCGCTGGGAACAGGAAACGGAAAAAATTGCTCTACCGGCCGCCGGGAGCAGAAAACGAAAAAAAATGCTCTTCCGGCCGCCGGGAGAAGAAAAAGGAGATACCACGTGAGAAGCGGTAGAAAACTGACCGGAAAACTGAATATTGTCATCCTGGTGCCGGTGTTAATGGCTGCTATACTTCTGGGAATCTGCTTTTATATTTTTGATCCGAATTCCAAGCAGGGACTCATTGCCTGCGGCCTGATCATCAGCTATATTGTGATCGTTCTTATCGCCTATATCCGGCTGCGGCCTGTTCTCGGTGCTACGCTGACGGACTATTCTCTGGAACAGGGAAAGATCCAGAAGGAGCTCCTGCATGATCTTTCCATTCCGTACACGATCCTGGATGAAAAGGGCCATGTTCTCTGGGCCAACAGGATGTTTTACCAGACCATCGGCGTAGCTGAGAATAAGCATATCCGGAAGACCGTGGATACCTATATTCCCGGCCTCAAGGTGAGCGAGCTCCTCGAGGATGAGGATGACATCAGCACCGGTATCAGCTTCGGCGGGCATATCTATAATGCGGAGCTCAGACGGATGGATCTTTCCGCTGTTTTTGAGGAGCATGAGGTGGAGAATCCAGACGATGATGTTGTGGTCGCCCTTTATCTCTTCGATGTAACAGAGGAAAAGGCTTTCGAGCAGCAGGCCTTTGACCAGAAAATGGTTGCCGGCCTCATCTATATCGATAATTATGATGAAGTAATGGATTCGCTGGAGGAGATCAAGCACTCCATCCTGACGGCTCTGGTGGACAGAAAGATCAATGTCTACCTCAGGCATATCGACGCCATTGTCCGTCATATTGAAAGTGATAAGTATTTCTTTGTATTCCCGCAGAAGTATCTGCAGTCCGTGAAGGATGATAAGTTCTCCCTTCTGGATGATGTGAAGAGCATTAATGTGGGAAATGAGATTGCCATGACCCTCAGTATCGGCATCGGCTGCGGGGATGACAGCTTTAATTCCGCCTACGAAAACGCCAAGGCAGCCATCGGCCTCGCTCTTGGACGTGGCGGCGATCAGACGGCAGTAAAGAGCGGAGATTCCGTTACCTACTTCGGCGGAAAGAGTGCCGGAACAGAGAAGACTACGCGTGTTAAGGCCAGAGTGAAGGCTCAGGCCTTCGAGGAGCTGCTGGAGGGTAAGGATAAGGTGCTGATCATGGCTCATAAGCGGCCGGATGCGGACGCCTTTGGTTCATCTGTCGGCATTTACCGGCTGTGCACCGCTCTCGGAAAGAAGGCTTACATCGTGCTGAACGAGGTGACGGATGCCATTCGTCCGCTGGTGGAAAGCTTTACCCGCAATGCCATCTATAACGAAATGATGATCGATAACAAAAAGGCCATGGATATGGTGAGCCCGGGCACGCTTCTTGTGGTCTGCGATGTAAACCGGCCCAGTATGACGGAGTGCAGCGAGCTGCTGGACAGGGTTTCCACCGTGGTGGTATTTGATCACCACAGGCAGTCCAATGAGGCGATCCGAAACGCGACGCTTTCTTATATCGAGCCCTTTGCGTCCTCTGCCTGCGAGATGATCGCGGAAATGTATCAGTATATTTCTGCGCCTCTCCGCCTGCGCCAGACAGAGGCGGACGCCATGTACGCCGGCATCCTGATCGATACGGATAATTTCCTGAATAAGACCGGTGTCAGAACCTTTGAGGCGGCTTCCTACCTCAGAAAGTCCGGAGCGGATATGACCAGAGTGCGGAATATGTTCCGCAGCACCATGCCGGAAATGAAGGAGAGAGCCCAGGGTATCGCCAATGCGGAGATCTTCCTGGATCAGTTTGCCCTTTCCTATGTCGATCCGGATCCGGATTCTGTGGATCCGCCTACAGTTCCTGTGGCCAAGGTGGCTAACGAGCTGCTGAATGTAAAGAATATCAAGGCATCCTTCGTGGTGACCGAGGCGGAGGACGGAACCCTCTATGTATCCGCACGGTCCGTGGGGGATGTGAATGTACAGCTTCTGATGGAGCATTTTAACGGCGGCGGACATGCGAATATCGCAGGCGCCCAGCTTTCAGGAGTGAAAAAAGAAGAATTCTTCCGGGAACTCAGGGAGCTTCTGGAAAAGAAATATACGGAAGGAGATATATAAATGAAAGTCATTTTACTTGAGGATGTAAAATCCGTCGGAAAGAAGGGTGAGATCGTTGAGGTCAGCACCGGCTATGCAAGAAATTTTATTCTGCCCAAGAATAAGGGCGTGGAGGCAACGCCGAAGAACGTTAACGACTGGAAGCTGAAGAAGCAGCATGCCGACAAGGTTGCGGCGGAAAATCTGGCGGCAGCCAGGGAACTGGCGGAACAGCTGAAGGATAAGTCCGTGACCACCACCATGAAGGTAGGCGAAAACGGAAAAACCTTCGGATCCGTATCGGCCAAGGAAGTGGCAGAGCTTCTGAAGAGCCAGCTGAACCTGGATATCGACAAGAAAAAGGTGCTTCTTCCCGAACCGGTCAAGGGGCTTGGGGGCTACAGGGTTGGCCTGAAGCTGCATCCTGAGGTTACGGCTGAGATCCTGCTGAATGTAACAGAGGAGTAAGAGCCGGCAGGGAGGAGGAAGACGCTTTGGCGGATAGTGAGAATGTAGTAAGACGGGTCCTCCCCCATGACAGCGGAGCGGAGAGAGGCATTATCGGTTCAATGATGATGTCGCCGGATGCCATTTCCCAGGCGGCGGGTACGCTCCTGAAGGAGGATTTTTACAATACCCAGTACGGGCTTCTGTTCGAAGCCATGGTACAGTTAAACAACAAGGGCCGCGAGGTGGATGAGATCACCCTGGGAGAGCAGCTGAGGCAGATGGGCGCGCCCGAGGAGATCAGCGGGCTTTCCTACATCGGTGAGATCCTGGCTGAAGTCCAGACCTCGGTCTTTGTGAAGGATTATTGCCGGATCGTGAAGGATAAGGCCGACCTGAGGAGGCTGATCCGGATGACGGAAAGGCTGCAGGCGGAATGCTACAACGCGCAGGACGATGTGGCCAATATCCTGGAGCGGGGCGAGGAGGAGATATTCCAGCTGGCTCAGGGAAGAGGGGCTGAAGCGGATTTCCAGCCTATCCGGAAGACGACGATCGAGGTCATCGGCCAGATCGAGAAGGCGGCAAGAAATAAGGGGAAGATCAACGGTCTTCCCACAGGCTTTACGGATCTGGACCAGAAGCTGACCGGGCTTCATGAGGGAGAGCTGATCCTTGTGGCTGCCCGTCCGGCCATGGGCAAGACAGCCTTCGTTCTGAATATTGCCCATCATGTGGCAACCAGGGAAAATGTACCGGTAGCCATCTTTTCGCTGGAGATGGGAAAGGACCAGCTGGTCAGCCGTCTCATGGCGATGGACGCCCATGTGGATGCCCAGTCACTGAAAACCGGTACACTGAGCGAGGACGAGTGGAAGCTGGTGATCGAAAGCGCCAACCGGATCGCCGCGGCTCCTATTTATATCAACGAAAATTCCGGTATCACCATGGCCAAGATGCGGTCCATCTGCCGGAAATGGAAGCAGGCCTATAATATCGGCCTGATCGTTATCGACTACCTGCAGCTCATGAGCTCTGCCGGGAGAATTGAATCCCGCCAGCAGTTCATTGCGGATGTATCCCGTGCGCTGAAGGGTCTGGCCAGGGAGCTGAAGGTTCCGGTCATTGCCCTTTCCCAGCTGAACCGTGCGGTGGACAGCCGGCCGGATCACCGGCCCGTGCTGGCGGATCTGAGAGAGTCCGGCGCCATCGAGCAGGATGCCGATGTGGTTGCCTTTATTTACCGGGATGATTACTATCATAAGGATTCAGAGCGGCCGGGCGTGGCGGAGATCATCGTGGCCAAGCAGAGAAACGGTTCCACCGGAACGGTAGAGCTGTTCTGGATCGGCAAGTATACCCTGTTCCGTAACCTGGCGCAGGAGAAGAAAAGTTAAAAAAATGTCGGAGGAAGCAAATGGATCTCTTTTATCTGGAAAATCTGTCGCTGAAGGTAACCATTAACCGCAGCGGCGCAGAGCTGATCAGCATTCTGAATAAGGAAAACGGGAAGGAATATCTCTGGAACGGGGACCCGGCTTACTGGAAGCGGCATGCACCTGTTCTTTTCCCCATTGTGGGCAGTCTGAAGAACCATCAGTTTACTGTGGATGGGAAG
>DFHD01000102.1:7104-37483 GCA_002372545.1 Lachnospiraceae bacterium UBA3732
GAGATTACGTTCCGTCTGGAATCCAATGAGGAGACGCTGGCGGCGTATCCCTACCCCTTTGTTCTGGAAATCCGCTACATTCTTGATCATAAGCGGATCACAACGGAATGGGTGGTTAAGAATCCGGGAGAAAAGCCGATGCATTTCCAGATCGGCGGACATCCTGCCTTTTGCTGTCCCCTGGATAAGAAGAAAAAAATGGAGGACTACTGGATTGCCTTTGATTCGGATAAACCGATCCGCTATCGTCTTCTGAACGGAGAGGGACTTCTGGAAGATGAGGTTTACACCTGGGAGACCGATGGCGGCGTTGCTCCGCTGGATCCCCACATGTTTGACAGGGACGCATTGATCATCGAGGGCGGCCAGGCGGAGAAGGTCAGCATCCTGAGTCCGGACAGGATGGATGTGCTTTCCGTATCCTTCCAATCCCCACTTTTCGGACTCTGGACACCGGCCGGGAAGGGCGCTCCCTTCCTGTGCATAGAGCCCTGGTACGGAAGGGCTGACCGGGCGGATTTTGAGGGCTCGATCGAAAAGAGAGAATATGACAACTGTGTTTCGCCGGGAGACCGTTTTTCCGCTGAATATACTATAGAAATTGCCGAATAAGGGTTACTTTTCACAGTTCACAATATAAAAGAACAAATACGGCTGATTTAGGCGTGTTTTGGCCTTTGCAATTCCCGTGAAAAGTACAAATAAAAAGGGTTTTTGGGGTATAAAAGCTTGACAAACAGCCTAAAAAAACGTATAACAGAATAAGGGTTGTTACAGAGGGTAATAGCCGAATAGAAACAATTCATTTTGAGGAGGATTTATAGAATGAACAAGACTGAGTTAGTTGCCGCTGTAGCTGCCAAGGCAGAAATTACCAAGGCTGATGCTGAGAAGGCTGTTAAAGCATTTACAGATGTTGTTGCTGAAGAGCTTAAGGCTGGCGGAAAGGTTCAGCTGGTTGGCTTCGGTACATTCGAAGTATCCAAGAGAGAAGCACGTACAGGCCACAATCCGAGAACAGGCGAGACTCTGAAGATCAAGGCTTCCAAGACTCCCAAGTTCAAGGCCGGCAAGGCTCTGAAGGATTCCATCAACTAATTTAAAGCGTATGATGAAGGAAACCCTGCAGGAAGCTGCAGGGTTTTCTTTTTCTGAGTATCTAGTGCTTCCGTTTTTAATTAACACGACTATTTCTTGCCTGCTTATCCATGGCGCCCTGGCATTTCATGCCAGGCAAGTCTTGCAGTGCAAGACTTGGTTTTGCCTAAGCAAAACGCGTGTGGCTATGCCACATCGGATTTTCAGAGAAAATCCGACCTAGAATAGCACAGTTCAAAAATCTAAAAAATTTTCCTTAGGTGCGCCGATGGCGTGCGTGAACAGAAGGAAAGAAAAGGAGGCCGCAATGCGACTGGATAAATATCTGAAGGTCAGCCGTCTGATCAAACGAAGAACGGTGGCCAATGAGGCCTGCGATGCAGGCCGGGTAAGCGTAAATGGAAAGCCCGCCAGGGCGTCTTATGATGTAAAAACGGGGGATGTGATCGAGATCACCTTCGGTAATAAAACCGTAAAAGCAGAGGTTCTCCGGGTCGCGGAGACCGTACGTAAAGAAGAAACGGCAGACATGTACAAAATCCTGTAGCAGGCCGTCGCAGGACAGCCTCCGGCTGCAGTGGCAGAAAGATACAGTACATACGCTCGGCCGCAGTAGCAGAAAGCTGTGGAACAGTCCCCTCGGCTGCAGTAACAGAAAAGATGCAGATCAGTAGGAGATGGAGAATTCCTCCGTCCAGTCCGAGATCACCGCTTCGGAGTAGGTGAGGATGGACAGGGTGACCGTAACCTTTCCCTCCCAGTGTTCCGGAAGAACCGCGGGAGAATTCTCTTCTGCTTCTTCGTTCAGGCTAAAAAAGTGATTGCCTTCATTAGAGAATATGCCTCTGTCATATTCCGGAAGAATACTATCCTTGCTGAGCGGCATGGCAAGATCCGCAGAATAAATGGTCTTCCCTTCCGCAAGCGAGGCAGCGTCATCCTTTTCCAGAAGAAACTCGGCGGAATGGGTACCGTCGTTTACAGTAACGTAGACTCTTGCCATGTAGTTCATGGTAGAGGGATGGTCTGTGACCAGGGACGCGCTCAGCCTGTAATACCCTTTCTCTTCATTTTCTTTGAGGGAGAGGGTTATTTTTGTGTCTTTCAGGAGCTCGTCTACCCTGGAAAGAAAGTCTGCATCGGAGTCATCTTCGATCCGGGCAAGCTTCGTCATAAAGTCGGAATGCATCTTCAGCTGGGTATTCATTTCTTCATAGCCATCCCGTTCCAGAAGGGTAGGAACGCCGGAAAAAAGATCTGTTCCCAGCCCAAGCCTGTGGCCGGGGATATCCGCTCCCAGAGCAGACAGGGTTGTAGGAAAAAGGTCGAAGGTGGAGTAGAGACGGGGGGATCTGTCTGAGGCGGTTTCTGTGCTGCCACCCGCCTGACTATCCATAAGATCATCTTCCCGGCTGCCGGCCGGAGCCGGATTGATCACGGAAACATACACCTTCCGCTGATAATCATCCGGAACAAGACGGTTGAAATCCTTATCCATGGTCGGATGATCTCCGGAAATGATGATCGTAGTGTTCTCATAGAAATCCTGGGTCTCACACCATGCGATAAAGGCAGCAACCTGCCTGTCGGAGCAGGCAACGGCATTTTTGTAGGAATCATCGAAGACGTCCCCGCAAAGGCGGCAGGTGTATCCATCCTCGAAGTGAGTATCCACGGTGAGAAGGGTCAGATTGAAGGGCGAATCCTGCCGGGAAAGCTGCTGCAGCTCCTCCCGGGCAAACTGAAAGAGCTTTTCATCCTCGTAGCCCCAGAATACCATGTAGTCATCGGGAATGTTTCCGGCGTCTTTTTCATACACATAATCATGGATCTGGTAATCGCCATGTGAGGTATAGTACAGATCCCTGCCGCCGAAGCCGGCGTCGGAGCCGATGAGAAAGGTGTTTGTATATCCGTTAGCTTTCAAAATGTCTCCCAGCGTAGTTACAGTCGGAAAAAAGGCATCCTGGGTGAACATGGAGTTTCTCTGAATAGGAATAATGAGAGGCAGACCGGAGGTTTCAGCAAACATAGCGCCCATAGTCCAGTCTGTTCCGTAGAGAGAAAGGGCTCCGTTGGGCTGGGAAGAGGAGCCGGCAAAGGTCTGCGTGCGGGAAGCAAGGGCAGTCAGGTTAGGGATCAGGCTTTCCGGCATGATGCCGCCGTTTTCGGTATCTCCGTAGGTCAGCTCCATGGATTCCAGGTAAATATAGATGAGGTTCCGCTTCTTTTCGGGGAAGGTGATATGTACCCCGGCCGGATCTGCATAGTTTTCTTCGATGTAATAGGAGTTTCTTCTGCCATACCGGATATAGTCTCCCAGACCCACGCGGTTCCAAAGGAGCATAATGGAAATCCCTGACAGGAGAAGAGAGGTCAGAATAACGGAGAGTGTCAGAAGTGTGCGTGTTTTCCGGGGGGAGCCAGGTGTACTGCTGTTCTGTGTGGCGGCGATACGCCGGGGAATCCATAAGTACAGGGTCAGAATGAGCACAAAAAGAATGGCGGCCGGCAGAGCGGCCGTCATGAGATATTTGGGGATCATTCCGGCTCCTGTTCCCTTCAGGGAGTTTTCCAGCTGAAAGATGATAGTGGAAAAGGAGAGACTGCTCCAGGTACGCCGCACCCAGAGGGCGGTGAAAAAGAGCAGGAGCCCAAACCCCAGAAGAAAAAAGGAGAGAATGGTCAAAATGAATATCAGGATTTTTTTTATCTTTTTCATTTTTTAGTCCAGAACATCCGGTAAGTAGTACCATTTCCCATCTGCCTGATAACAGTAGAAGGTGTGTGCGGAAACGCCTTCATCCTTCGAGTAATAACCGAAGTAATCATAAACGTCGCCCTCTGCGCCGGTTACCTTGATCTTGGCCGAAATCTGGGCAATTTGGGTAACTGGGATATGTATACCCTCCTCTTCCAACTCTTCCCTGAAGTCTGCAACAGCATCGTTAGAGATGATGCGGTCGGTGTGGCACTCCACTACCGTGATCGTGAAAGTACTGTCTGAAGAAAGATCCCACTCATCAAAATAGTCGTCTTCATAGCATTCCTTCAGAGTGGAGGGGAGGGTAAAGTAGTATGAATCTTCTTTGGCAAGATATCTTTCTATTTCAGCTTGCGCACTCTTGGGAATGGAGGCCCGGATCATTCTGTCAATATCGTGACTTCCCCAGCCATTCAGAAAGGCTTCCAGGGCGGCCTCCGGGGATTTGGCGTTCCATTTATCCTTCTTTTTGAAGACGGTGAAGAAGAGGGCTGCGCCGATGATGAGGACGGCAGCCGCACATCCGATGATAATGAACAGCTTTTTCTTTGAACCGCCGGCTTTTTTAGGGTGAACCGCCGGGGGATTGCTGCCTGAGACAGGTTCTGCCGGCTGGTTTCCGTAAACCTGCTGTGCCTCGTTGTAAACCTGCTGCCCCTGTCCGTAGGTGCTTTGCTGGTAGCCCGGCTGAGGCTGTCCGTAGCCCGGGGCCTGCTGAACGTAAGGATTTTGCTGGTAGCCCTGCTGAGGCTGTCCGTAGCCTTGCGCCTGCTGGCCGTAGGGATTTTGCTGATAGCCCTGCTGAGGCTGTCCGTAGCCCTGCGCCTGCTGGCCGTAGGGATTTTGCTGGTAGCCCTGCTGAGGCTGTCCGTAGCCCTGCGCCTGCTGGCCGTAAGGGTTTTGCTGATAGCCCTGCTGAGGCTGTCCGTAGCCCTGCGCCTGCTGAACGTAAGGATTTTGCTGGTAGCCCTGCTGAGGCTGTCCGTAGCCCGTAGTCTGTTCATTGGGAGTTTGCTGATTTGGTTCCATCTTAGATCGTCTTCCCTCCTGTTATAAGTGCTTTATAGCTGTTCAGCAGCAGGATACATGCAGAATAAGCTTTGTCCCGCTGAACAACCATACAAAATTATAGATATGTTGATTATCTGTGTCAAGAAAAACGGTCAGGAATCGATGTACTTGTACCCGCAAAAAAAGAATCTGCCCGCACGGGCAGATCCCTTTTTTCCGGTAAACCGGGGAATATAGATGCGCTGCCGGCATACATAAGCCCGGCGCATTCCGTTATTGTAAGTTGCTTAAACCGGCTGCCCGATCAGTTTCTCTTGCCGAAAAGTCGCAGCAGCTTGAGGAACAGGTTGATGAAATCCAGATACAGCTCGAATGCACCATACATGGAAATGATGCTGGGGCTGAGATCGGTTCTGGATGCTGCCAGCTTCTTAATCTTCTGTGTATCGTAAGCGGTAAGGCCGAGGAATACGACAATACCTACCCAGCAGATGATCATATCCAGCGTTTCTCCGCCGACAAAGATGTTGATGGCGGAAGCGATGATGATGCCGAAAAGACCGAACATACAGAGCTTGCCGACTGAAGTAAGATCGGACTTCGTTACCATACCGTAAACAGCCATGGCTCCGAATACAAATGCACAGATAAAGAATGTGGTGGAGATTGATGCTGCTGTATACGCGTAGAAAATAATGGAAAGCGTGAAAGCGTTGACGATACAATACAGAATGTAAAGTCCGGCTGTAAGGCCCACATTATTTGACTTGATGGCTGCCATGGAACCGAAAACGATTGCAATCTCAATAATGAAAGAAATCCAGATCACAGCGGTTCCCGAGCTCCTGATCATACTCATCAGAGCGCCTGATTCATAAAAGAACAGGGATGCAACTGCGGTGAGAAGCAGGGCAAAGAACATATACAGGAAGGCGTTGGCCACAATCTGGTTGATGGCTGTCTGGGAAACGCCGGCAGAATAGGCATTTCTCATGCCGCCCATCGGCATTCCGTTTGCCCTTACCTGCGGACCGCCGCCATAGGGGTTCTGTCCCGCACCATAAGCACCTGATCCTGTGCCGTAAGCACCCTGTCCGTTGCTGTAGAAATTGCTTTGTTCATACTGTTCAAATGACTGCGGCTGTCCGTAAGATTGTGAAAACTGACGTGCAGCTTCATTCTGGTACTGAAGCTGATCCGCATAGCTGTGGCTGTTCTGGCTGTTATTGGAGCCGGAATCATCGCCGCCCTTCATGGAATATCCCATATGCTACCTCCTTATTCCATTAATGTAACTATATTAATGTAACTATAATGTAACTATCCACTTGTGCATTGAAACCCATTCGGGATGTCTGTGCATGCAGCTTAGCTGCAACAATACATGTTACATAAGCCTGCTGAAAGACCTCAGCAGGATAAGAACATGCTTCATGTTCATGAAGCACCGCTGAATAGTTCATATAGCAAAAAACTGCTTAGAGCGTATAATAACACGAAACTGTGGAAAATGCAAGACTTATGGGAGGAATGCCGGTGTTAAATGCGCATATACCCTTTTGGCGCAGGCCTTATAAGGTTGACTGGACTCTGGGTTTGGGCTATGATAGAAGAGGTTAAATGTATTTAATCTCGGGTACGGGGAAGGAAGGATATGCTTCGATACGAGGAACTGAGAGAGTTTACTGACGGAAAGCGGTATAAGGCGTCGGATATGGCCGGACTGGATACCCATGGCTGCGCAGGCTGCAGCCGGTGCTGTGAAAGTGATATGGGGAGCAGCCTTGTGCTGGATCCACGGGATATCTGCTGTCTTACCCGGGCGACGGGAAAGAGCTTTGATGAACTGCTTACCGGATTTTACATAGAGCTGGGGCTTACGGATGGTCTCATCCTTCCGCACATGAAAATGGACGGGGAAAAAAGGGGCTGCAGGTTTCTTGATGAACATAAGCGGTGCAGTATCCATGAGGCGCGGCCCGGGATCTGCCGGCTGTTTCCGCTAGGCAGGCTGTACGAGGAAGGCGGCATGTGTTATATCCTGCAGAAGGATGAATGTGCAGTACAGCCCAGGGGGCCGCTTCTGATCCGGGACTGGATTGGGATCGAACCGCTGGAAGAATATGAAGCGTATATTTTAAAATGGCACAGATTTCTGGGATTGCAGAAAAAACGGCTTGCCAAGGCGTCGGAGGAGCTGCAGAAGGAATTGCAGAAAGACCTTCTCCGGATATTTTATCTGCGGGGGTGGCAGGAAGAAACGTTTTTTCAGGAGATCTCTGAAAGGATGCGGGAAGCGTCTGCCGAGTTTCGCCGTCTGACTGAAGAGGACAGTGCAAGGCGGCATGAAAAATGGATGGAGGAGAACGGGGAGACACTGAAAAAAATCGCGGCTGAGGCGGACCGGCAGGAATAGGCTGAACCCCGGGAAACCGCAGAAGAATGGGCTGCAGGATGGACTCTATGGGCTTCCGGGTGTCTGCCGAAGAGGGTAAAAAGCCGTAGCAGAAGGTTAAAGATGATGAATAAGGTAGATATGCGCAAAGAAGAGATAAATAAAGAAGAGAAAAACAGAGAAGTGAAAAGGCCGGAAGATAAAAAGACAGAAGCCGGAAAAGAAGATAAAAGGGCAGAAGAGAAAAAGAAGGAAGAGAAAAAGGACGAAAAGAAGGAAAAACGGTATAAGAAGGTTGTCTACAGCAGGGGCTTTACCTCTATTTTCTGGGCGCTGATGCAGCTCTTCTGGTTTATCCTGATGGCTGTCTGGGCGTCGGCGCAGTATCCGCTGCTCAACAACCTTCTTGCCTTGTTCAGCCTGCTTTTTGTGATCTTCCTGCTGAACAGCCGGCACGAAAAAATGGAATATAAAACGGGCTGGATCATCATTGTCCTCCTGCTTCCCATTTTCGGCGTTCCCTTTTATATTTTTTATGGAGATAAGAAACCCGGGCGGCGGTACAGGAAGAGACTGAAGGCTGCTTATCTGAAGTATAAGGATCATCATGTGCAGGATCCGCAGGTTCTGGAGGATTTCCGTGCGGAGGATGAACGGGGCGCCATGACGGCCTCGTATATTATGAATGAAGGAAAATTCCCGGTCTACCGGAACTCGGACGTTACCTATTACGGCCAGGGCGAGGAACTGTTTGCGTCCATGATGGAAGGAATACGTGAGGCAGAGAAGTTTATTTTCCTGGAATATTTTGTTATTGAGCAGGGTGATCTCTGGGCGGAAATGCTGGAGGCTCTCCTGGAGAGAGCAAGAGCCGGCGTGGAGATCCGGATCCTGTACGATGACTTCGGATCAGTGGCTTATCTTCCGAAAAACTACTGGAAAAAGCTGGAGGCCATGCATCCGAACATCAAATGCATCAAGTTTAACCGGGTCATTCCCTTCTTTTCATGGGTCATGAATAACCGCGACCACAGAAAGATGCTGATCGTGGACGGAAAGAAGGCGTATACCGGAGGAATCAATCTTTCCGACCGTTACATCAATCTGGACAGCCCCTATGGCCACTGGAAGGACGCAGGCGTCCGGGTGGAGGGCGAGGCAGTCTGGAATTTCACCCTGATGTATCTGGAGATGTGGGATGCCGTGAAAAAGGATTCCCGGGATACAGAGAATATCGAGCTTTACCGGACGGATATGTCCGGCTTCCGGGCGAAGGAGCCTCTTGCCTTTGTGCAGCCCCACGGGGATGAACCCTTTGACGATGTCTGGCTCAGCGAGAGTATCTATCTGGATATGATCGTCCAGACAAAGAAGAAGCTGTATATCTTTACGCCCTATCTCATCATGAGCAACGACCTGACGGATGCCATCTCCATTGCGGCGAAGCGCGGTGTGGATGTCCGGATCGTGACCCCGGGTATCCCGGATAAAAAGGCAGTCTACCGGATGACCAGAACCAGCTATCCGGAGCTGAGGAGGGCCGGAGTAAAGATTTACGAGTATTCCCCCGGCTTCCTGCATTCCAAGTGTATGCTGAGCGATGACAAGAGAGCCTGTGTGGGTACGGTGAACTTTGATTACAGAAGCCTGTTCCTGCACTTTGAGGATGGCGTATATTTTGAGAACAGCAGCGCGGTGGCGGCACTGTCGGCGGATTTTGATAAAACCTTCCCGAAGTGCCGGGAAATTCAGGATGGAACCATAAAGAGAACGGCGGCAGGACTGATCTTTGATTCGATCCTGCGTGTATTTGCGCCCCTGGTATAAAGGAGGGCAAAGCCCCGCCTGCCCGGCGGGATAAGGAGAAGAAAATGGCAGAATCAAATCTGACGAAAAATGCACTGGCATCAGCCATGAAGGACCTGATCCTGGAAAAGCCCTTTGAGAAGATCACGGTCTCCGATATCTGCGACCGGTGCGGCATGAACAGAAAAAGCTTTTATTATCATTTTCAGGATAAATATGATCTGGTGAACTGGATCTTTCTTGTGGGCTTTATGGAGGAGATCGCGCCGGAGTTTTCGGATGCAGATGTGGAGGGAGACATCCGGCTGGGCTGGGAAGGCGTGGAAAAGCTTTGCCATTATTTCTATCGGGAAAAGGAGTTTTACCGCCGGGCATTTCAGATCGAAGGCCAGAATTCCTTCCGGGATTACTTTCATGATGCGGTATTTCCGGCATTTTACGCGATCCTGGCGGATATCCTGCAGGATGATTCCTATGGAGATCTTTTTGTGACCATTCTCTGTGATGCCATGGTGGCCGGGCTGGTACACTGGCTCACCGGGCATGATCCGGAGCCGCCGGAGGAGATGCTCGCTTCTACAAGAGAAATGTTCATTCGGCTGGCCAGACGGGTCGTAGAGGAAACAGGAAGCGAAGACGCCTATTGCCGGTGATATTTCCGCTGACAAGGTTTTTACTGAAGGCCCGAATGTGACAAAAGAGGACAGCAAAAAGCACATGATCCGGACGAGGTGGGCGTTCCCGGACTGGTCGGAAGAATCCGCGGCGAGATCAACCGGAAGAAAAATGAAGCGGAAGTATGAAAAAAAGGGAGTATGCCGGCTGCGGCATACTCCCTTTTTTTCACAGATTATCCGAAAGCTTCAGGGAAAGGGGTTTTCCGGAAATGCTGCGGTTGGCGTCGGCTGAGTCCAGCCGGTAATCCATGAGGATCAGCGGCAGAGCCGGGTTTTCCCTGTATTCGTCCAGCTCCGCGGATTTTTCGGGAAGTGCCGGATCGTCCATATCGCGGAGGAGAATAACGAGGGGAGATGCCGCGCCCTCAAATCGCTGAAGCAGCGGGACGGGCTCAGTCAGAGCTCCTGAACGTACCGCCAGATAATAGCCAAAGAGCATCCGCTTTTCTGCAAACCAGTCCGCCATGGCTGCCGGGGACGAGGGATTCGGCTGGTTGTGGCCGGAGCACGGATCTGCCTCGCTGCGGGCAGGGATGTTTCCCGGGATCAGAAAAAGGGTGTTTTGCAGGCTTATCAGCTCCTGCATGGTATCCTGCGCCAGTATGGTATCCGGAAGAAAGATCAGAAAGGCAGAGGATGCTTCCTCCCGGAGCACAGGGCTGAGCGTTTTCAATATCCTGTCGACAGGGCCGGACAGGAAGAGAGAAAAAATACTGCAGCCGGCTGCGCTGAGACGTCGGATCGTACTCCGGAATGCATTCGCCGTATATTTCCCTGCGTTTTCTTCGCCAACATGCATCTCGATCAGCCAGGATGTGTCCTTTCCGGTCTGTTCCCTGTGCTGTCTGATCCTTCTTGCTCCCTTTGCCATTCCCTCGTAACCCAGATTGACGGCAAAGTGGATCAGCGTATCCCGGTCTGCCTGGTTCATCAGCTGCCGGAAGGCGTCATAATATAAGCTGTTTTCATCTTCGATCAGGCTGCTGACCGTACTCAGCATATCTGCGGCTAAACCGCTGTGAGTCAGTCTTCTGGCTGTATCCAGAAGACGGCGCAGACTGCGCTTATCTGAACCGTTATAGTTTCTCAGGTGCATGCGGATCGTGTTTTCGATGATCGTTCGCTGAATATCCATGATCGATTCCCCTCGTATAATATCTTTCATGGTTTAACAGTAGCACAGTAAGGCAATCCGGGAAATGGACAGATCGTTCATATTGTCCGGTTGCAGCTGTTCGGCAGACTTGTTTTTTTGACTTGGTACAAACGCCTGCCTGCTTAACCGGACAGCACAGCTTCAAAAGCCTCCTGCGATCATTTTGCTTGCCCGTCTTCCACGATCGTATGTACGGCCTTGATAATGCCTCTGGGCAGCGCGTCCCGGGAGTTCTTCCAGTCGGCGTCCCTGTTTCTGTAATCAAATTTATCTATGAACCAGGAAACATCCTCGTTGACGCGCTTCATATTTTCAAAATAGACCTGGTTCAGCACGGGAATAAAGCCGTCCAGCTGGGACTGGTTCAGCTTTTCGGGAGCGGCGCCGTAAAGATCCCTGTAGTGTTCTGTGCAGAAGCCCCGGCTGGCCTTCACCTTTTCCGGAAAATCCTTATCGTGCTTCCACATATGGAAGAAGGTATCGATGTATCGGGCAAAGGTTGGCGTGATCCGGCTGCAGACAAAGCAGGTCTGCTCCAGTTTATCCACGTACCGGATCAGAGCGGAGTCGGTCTGCTTCCGGGAAAGAAGGCCCTTTGCCTTCGGCGTATCCTTTTCGGCCAGCTTTTCCATCTCCCGGATGGTCTTATCCATGTGGGTCTTCAGCATAAGTGCCACACCGAGGCGGTTTTTTTCTGCGTAAAGCATGCGGATGTGGGTGGGACAGAAGCCCATCTCATCGGTCATGGCGCGGTTGTCATCCTCCATATAGCTGGGTCCCAGAGTATATTCGATGGCATGCTTTTCCAGCTCGCGCCGGAGCAGGCAGAAGGGACATTCGGTGCCGGCGTCGAAGGCATCATTCATCGGAATTGTGTAGATTTTTTCACCCATACCGGTTTTGTTCTCCTTTTCTTCAATTGAAAGGCGGTCGCCTCCCTTTCACAATACCACAAAACGGATGGATTGCAAAATGTAAATGATTTCTCTTCCGGGAAGTTTCTCAAATGAACTTCCCGAAGAATAAAAAACGGGAAGTTTAAATAAAAACGAACAGGCGGATCTATGTGCTTATTGCGCCTTGACATTGCAATCGGGAAAGGAGTAGAATATAATCGGTAAATGTAGAAATAAACTGCAGGAAAGGAGAGGTAAATGATGCAGAAAAGGAGCAGGAAGTGGATCGCCTGGACTATGCTGTTTGTGATGGTGCTTGGGCTTCTGACCGTTTCCGGGAAAGAGGTAAAGGCGGGTTATTCGGCTGATACTCAGGAAACGGATGATGGTTGGGTTTACACAAAGGATACGGTTGCGGAAAAAATCTATATCAGTGGGTATAACGGAAATGATACGGAAATCGTTATTCCATCGGAAATAGAAGGATGGCCGGTTACGACGATTGAGTCTATTTGCCGGTCTTCACAGCCCGGTCAAGAGGAAGAGGATTATCGACGTCATGCCGATGCGACAAGTGTTTCCATCCCGAATAGTGTGACGAGAATTGGAAGTATGGCTTTTTATGGTTGCAAAGGTTTGACGCAAATAACCATCCCGAATGGGGTGGTGGAAATTGAAAGTGACGCATTTGCCGGTTGCAAGGGTTTGCGCCAAGTAACCATTCCGGGTAGCGTAAAGACCATTGATGGAGGTGCTTTCGCCAATTGTGAAAACCTGGCTGAAATAACCATACCGGAAGGTGTGGAAACCATTGGGGCCTATGCATTTCAGGGATGTAAAAGTCTCGAAAAGGTTGAGATTTCTTCGACGGTTACTAGAATCGGCAAGGATTCAGATGTGAATTTTACGGATTATGAAGGGTCAGCTTTCTGGGGATGCGATAAGCTCTCGCAGATCGTCGTTTCAGAAGATAATACAGCCTACACATCTCTGGATGGCTGCTTATACGATAAGAACATGACGACCTTGTTTGCATGTCCGAGCACCAAAATAAGTCTGGATGTGCCGGAAGGCGTTACCAGAATCGGAGACGGTGCATTTTCTGAAAATGAGAACCTCAAAGAAGTTCAGCTTCCGTCCACGCTGAAGGCGATTGGCGACTGTGCTTTTTGGGTATGTCGATGTCTGGAAGAAATCCATTTGCCGGAGAGTCTGGAAACGATTGGAAGAGATGCATTTACGGAGTGCTATTCACTGAAAGAATTCTTCATCCCGAAAAATGTGAAGACGATTGGAAATTCATCTACCGGTGCATTTGGTGACCATCAAATTAAATCTTTTAGTGTGGATGCTGAAAACGCCTGGTTTACCTCTGAAAATGGCGCACTCTACAGCAAGGATATGAAGACTCTTTATGCCTGGCCTGCGCAGGATCATACGAAACAGGTTTCAGCTTTCATTCCCGACACTGTGGAAGAAATCCGGCCCTGCGCTTTTTACGGGCGTTCCGATTTAGCCAGCATTTGGATTCCCCAAAGCGTGGCAACATTGGATGTCGGAGAGGTATTTAATTATTTCAGTGATAGAGTGATTGTTTTTTATGATCCGGAATATACGGAGCTGCAGAACAATGATGGTCACTGGACCTTCAAACCTTACTCCGGTGAAATCAATCCCTTTACGGATGTGCGAAAGAACAAGTTCTACTCCGGGGCTGTTCTTTGGGCATATCATAATGATCCTCAGATTACCGCAGGTACTTCCGATACAACATTTTCACCTTCAGAAAACTGCAATCGTGCGCAGGTAGTTACATTCCTCTGGCGGCTGGCCGGCTCTCCCGAACCGACAACGACAAAGAATCCCTTTACGGATGTAAAAAGCAAAGATTATTTCTATAAGGCTGTTCTTTGGGCAGTGGAGAATAATATCACCAGCGGAACAGGAAAAACAACCTTTTCTCCGAAAAATGCCTGCACCAGAGCGGATTTTGTCACCTTCCTCTGGCGTGCCTGCGGAAGTCCCGCGCCCACTGACGATTACAATCCTTTTGTAGATGTATCGAAAAAGAAATATTATGCAAATGCTGTCCTTTGGGCAAGAGAGAGGGGCATCACAGCGGGAACGGATGATTCGCATTTCTCACCGAAGAGTAATGTGAACCGTGCCCAGACAGTGTCATTCCTCTTCAGAGCACGCGGCTTTTTTGAAAAACATGAGGAAAAGTAGTAGCTATAATAATGATTAGCGGAATATGCCGGCTGATATAAGAGAACATGGGTTTCTCTTATACCGCCGGCATTTTTTGCAAAAAATTGTTGCATGTTTTTTTATGGGCTTTTGCAGGGTGTTGTCGCGATGTTACGCGAGTTATAATTTCAGTATTTCTTTATTTCTCCAGGCTGTTTGTGACGGACAAACGGCAAAACAATCTTGACACGATTGTTTTTCTCCACCATAATTAGATCAGTATAGAGGAACGACTGCCCGGCTGTATGCCGGATGCGGAAAAGAGCCGGCTGCCGGGGGTAAGCCCGGACAGGCGGATACGGGAGAAGATATGTCACAGGAAACCTTATATGCGGTCATGTATCTGGAGATCAATCTGGCTGCTGTGTTTATCATCGCTTATATCCGGCTGAAAACGACCGGGATCTCAAAGATGGTGGCACAGCGTAATTTTGCTATGGCCATTGATTCGGAAATCGTCTTTTTCCTCTCGGATACTGCTTATGTCATGGCCAAATGCGGTTTTCTTCCCTATAACCGAGTAGTAGTTATGTTAACCAAGGAGATTTATTTCTTTTCCACAGCGCTGATGTGCTTCTTCTGGTTCGTCTATTTCGAATATCTGCAGGATTCCCCCTTCGTCAACAGCAGGAAAAGAGTCCGGGTTTCCGCTATGCTGGTCTATGTGATGGCGGTGCTGCTCCTGATCAACCTGTTCACCGGTTTTCTGTTCTACGTGGATGATCAGGGGACATACCGGAGAGGCCAGGTATTCATCCTCCAGTATGTGCTGGCCTATGCCTATATCATCATCACCAGTACCAGGGCGCTGATCGGGCTGTTCGATAAGGCGCTTCTGGCCAAACGGAAGACCCTGCTTTCCCTTGCGCTTTTCCCTCTGGCGCCTGCGGCGGCCGGACTGGTGCAGTTTGTCTATCCGGAGCTGCCGCTGGCCTGTGTGGTGCTGGCCATTGCCACGCTGATCCTGTATCAGCAGTGGATCGGACAGATGATCTCTGTGGATCCGCTGACCAAGCTGCATAACCGGAAGTATCTGGATCATTTTTATGAGCAGTGGCAGGAAAACGGGGATGGTACAACGCTCTACCTTCTCATGATCGACGCCAATAAGTTTAAGCAGATCAATGATAATTTTGGGCATATCGAGGGGGATGCGGCGCTTGTGCGGATCGCGGACGCCTTGCGGATCAGCTGCGGCGAGCTGCGAAAAAAGACCAGTATCTCCCGCTACGGCGGGGATGAGTTTACGGTGATGCTGTATGCGGATAAAGAGGAGACGGTGGAAAAGCTCTCCGGCATGATCCGGGAAAACCTCCGCAGCTTGAATGAAAAGGCGGCGGCACCCTATGAACTGACTGTCAGCATCGGCGTGGCAAGGGCGGATGCGGGACTGGATCTGAAGACACTCATCGAAACAGCGGATGAAAGGCTGTATGAAGAAAAGAAAGGAAAAAAGCAGCAATAGAAGCTGCAGGATATAATAAAAAAACCGACCCGGGAGGTGAGATCGGAGATCTGACGGCTCAGGGGTCGGTGTTTTTTTGTGAACGTGAACGCTACCGTGAGCAGCGGAACAGAAGATCTTCCCAGCGGCGGTCGACCTCTGTCTGGAACTGCACCAGAAGCTCTTCGTTGCCGGGCTTAAAGAGATGCTTGAACCGGCCCTGCTTCCGGAGAAAGTCCTCGATGGGCAGCTTCTTCTTCGGCTCATAATTCAGGATCCACTTGCCGTCGACTACCTCAAAGAGAGGCCAGTAGCAGGTTTCTACAGCCAGCTTGCAGATCTCGGCCATATCCCTTGCTTCAAACCGCCAGCCTCTGGGGCAGGGCGCCATGACATTCAGAAATGCCGGTCCGGGGGTGTAGATCGCCCGCTCTGCCTTGGTGTAGAGATCCTTCATGGTCGGCAGGAAGGTGGACTGCGCCACATAAGGAATATTATGGGCGGCCAGAATCTGAGCCAGATCCTTCCGGCACTGCATCTTACCGTTGGACTGCGAGCCGACGGGAGTTGTCGTGGTATCTGCATACATGGGGGTAGCGGAGGACCGCTGGATACCCGTGTTCATGTAAGCGCCGTTATCATAGCAGACATAGACCATGTCGTGTCCGCGTTCCATGGCACCGGACAGAGACTGGATACCGATATCGTAGGTACCGCCGTCACCGCCGAATGTAATGAACTTGTAATTTACATCCTCGGGAATGCGGCCGCGTTTCTTCAGGGCATTGTAGGCAGTTTCCACACCGGAAAGAGTGGCGCCGGCGCAGGCGAATGCATTGTGGATGTAGCTGTCCTCGTAAGCAGTGTAAGGATACATGAAGGAGGAAACCTCCAGACAGCCTGTGGCGTTTCCGATAACGGCGTGATCCTCCTCCTTCAGTGCGCGGAGAACAGTGCGGACACAGATGGAAGCACCGCAGCCGGCACAGAGCCGGTGTCCCGGAGAAAGACGCTCGGGTTTACTCATCACTTGTTTGAAATTATATGCCATTTTGAAATCTCCTTTATCCGGCAGCCGTCTCCGGCTGCCGCAGACTGAATCTGCATTTTCACTATCCGGACATACATAGAAGCTGTCCGGGCGTTTTATTCATTCCCGGTCTTACTTCCGGAGTCCGATGTAGCGGAACTGTTCGATCTTTTCGCCCTTGGCTGCCCGGATCAGATCATCATAAACCTCACCGGCCTCCTTTGTGGTGTAATCACGTCCGCCCAGGCCGTAGTAGTAATTGATCACAGGCATGGTGAGGTGCGCATCAAACATGGCGCTCTTCAGCTCGCTGCCGATGGGGCCGTTTGCGCCGGAGAAATTCTCCGCACGGTCAAGAATGGCAACTGCCTTTGTGTTCTTCAGGGCCTCCGCCAGCTCCTCATCCGGGAAGGGGCGCATAACACGGATCTTGATCATGCCGGCCTTAATGCCCTTCTCCCGAAGGATGTCCACCGTATCCTTGGTGGTTCCTGCGGCGGAACCGATGATCACTACCGCATATTCCGCATCCTCCATGCAGTATTCTTCGAAAAGACCGTATTTCCGGCCGGAGATCTGCTCATATTCCCTGCAGACATCCAGAATGACTTCCTTGGCCTTCTTCATGGCCAGGCGCTGGTTCATCTTGGTCTCCATATAGAAAGGAGAGTTTGCGTACGGGCCGATGGCCATGGGCATTTCCTTATCCAGAAGGAAGTGCTCCGGATGATAAGTACCTACGAATTTCCGTACTGCATCGGTATCCATGGTCTCGATGTTCATTACGGCATGGCTGGTGATAAAGCCGTCGTAGCAGACCATCATGGGCAGCATGACATCGGGATGCTCCGTTACGCGGTAGGCCATGATAAAGTTGTCATAGGCCTCCTGATTGGTCTCTGCATACACCTGCATCCAGCCGGAGTCGCGTGCGCCCATGCTGTCGGAGTGGTCGCAGTTGATGTTGATGGGGCCTGTCAGCGCCCGGTTAACGAGGCAAAGCACCAGGGGAAGCCGGTCGGAGGCAGCAATATAAAGCTCCTCCCACATGAAGGCCAGACCACAGGAGGAGGTAGCGGTCAGCGCTCTTGCTCCTGCTGCGGAAGCGCCGATGGCGGCGCTCATGGAGGAATGCTCGGATTCCACCGGGATAAACTCGGTATCGATCTCCCCGCTGGCTATGAATGAAGAAACCATCTGGGGAATCTCAGTGGAGGGTGTGATGGGGAACGCCGGCATCACATCCGGATTTACCTGCTTGATGGCAAGGGCTACAGCCTCATTGCCGGACATACGGTCTCTCTTACCCATTTACAGACCCTCCTTCATGGAAATCGCATGGAATGCGCACATATTCACACAGATGCCGCAGCCCTTGCAGTGATCATAGTCGAAATCCAGCCGCTTGCCGTTCTCAACGGGAATACAGCTGTCCGGACACATGGGCGCGCACAGGAGGCAGTGGGTACATTTTTCCCAGTCCATGACGGGTGTTTCAGTCCGCCATTCGCCGGTCAGGAATTCTCTGGCACCGCCGCCGCCGTAGACCTGGTTGCCCAGGGTCATATCCCGGTAGGGCGCGGTTTCCGTTACCTTATGGATATCGGTACGTTCTTTGGACATTATGCCACCTCCTCAAGAGCCCGGCGGAGGGCGTTCATGTTACCCTCGATCACTTCCGGTTTCTTTGCAAATTTATGCTGATAGGAAAGCTCCATCTGACGAAGAAACTCATCTGTATCCATAATGCCTGCCACCTTGACTATGGCAGCCAGCATGGGGGAATTGGGGAAGTATTTTCCCAGCGTTTCCATGGAAATCTTTCTGGCGTCGATGGTGTATACCTTACCCTTATAGCCCTTCAGGAGAGATGAGATCTCTTCCTTGCTGTGCTCGGTGTTGATGATAATGCCGCCCTCGGGGGAAAGCCCGCTGGTAACATCCACTGTGTGAAGGAGGGTTTCATCCACCACTACCACATAGTCCGGCTCGTAAATGTTGGAGTGATTCCGGATCTCATGCTCGCTGATCCGGTTGTATGCCGTGATGGGCGCGCCCATCCGCTCAGGACCATATTCCGGAAAGCCCTGAACATACATTCCGGTGCTCCAGGCAACATCTGCCAGGAGGAGTGCGGCAGTCTTGGCGCCCTGACCGCCTCTGCCGTGCCATCTGATCTCAATCTGTTTCTTCATGGTACCTCTCTTGCTCCTTAACTCTTATCCGTCCTTTTCTGCGAAGCCCCGGAGAAAGGCTGGGGCCTCCCCGCGTCTGTAAAACCCTATTATATCTGTTTAAAATAAAAAAGTAAAGAGCCGGCGGGTCTTTTCAAACGGATAATCTGTGTGCTATAATAGGCAGAGTATAACAAAATGAAAAAATAGAAAATGATAGAATTGGTTCTGCGGCAGAAAAGATACTTGAAAAGATATTTGAAAAGATACTTGGAGGAATGAACATGATCAAATTGTATGACACAGGCGCATATCTTCTGAACGGGACGGAAGTTTTCCCGGATACGGAAGAGGGCAGGCATGCTCTGCAGGAAAGGGGCATCCGGACCGGCAGGCAGGAGGCGGAAAAGGGAACCCTGGCCTATGGGATCTTGCAGGCGCATAACACATCGGGAGATGCGGAGAATCTGAAGATCCGTTTTGATAAGATGACCTCCCATGACATCACCTTCGTCGGGATCATCCAGACGGCAAGAGCATCAGGATTGACAGAGTTCCCGGTTCCCTATGTACTGACAAACTGTCACAATTCCCTTTGTGCGGTGGGAGGGACCATCAACGAGGATGACCACATGTTCGGCCTTTCCTGCGCGAAGAAATACGGCGGCGTTTACGTTCCTCCTCATCAGGCCGTAATTCATCAGTATGCCAGGGAATGTCTGGCAGAGTGCGGTGCCATGATCCTTGGCTCCGACAGCCATACCCGCTACGGTGCGCTGGGTACCATGGCCATCGGCGAGGGCGGCGGCGAGCTGGCCAAGCAGCTTCTGAAGAAAACCTATGATGTCAAGCGGCCGAAGGTGATCCTGGTCTATATGACGGGAAGTCCGGCTAAGGGCGTTGGTCCGCAGGATGTGGCGCTGGCGATCATCGGCGCTACCTTTAAAAACGGATATGTGAAGAACTGTGTAATGGAATTTGCAGGTCCGGGCGTGGCCGGCCTTTCCAGCGATTTCCGGATCGGTGTGGATGTCATGACCACGGAGACCACCTGTCTTTCCTCTATCTGGACAACGGATGAGGAAACAAGGAAGTGGTATGAGACACATTACCGTCCTGAGGCATATAAGGAAATGACTCCGGCGGATGTGGCCTATTATGACGGCGTGGTGGAGGTTGATCTTTCCGGGGTTAAGCCCATGATCGCCCTTCCCTTCCATCCCAGCAATGTCTTTACGATAGAAGAGCTCAGCAGCAATCTGGAGGATATCCTTCATGAAACCGAGGTTCAGGGCAGAAAGCAGCTGACCGGTGATGTGGAGTTTAAGCTGACGGATAAGATCCGGGACGGCAGGCTCTACGTGGAGCAGGGGATCATCGCCGGATGTGCCGGCGGCGGCTTCGAGAATATCTGCGATGCGGCGGACATTCTGAAGGGGCATTATATAGGAAACGACGAGTTCACACTGGACGTTTACCCGGCCAGCGTGCCCATCATGATGGAGCTGGTGGAGAACGGAAGAGCGGCAACCCTGCTGAAAACCGGCGCTATTCTGAAAACGGCTTTCTGCGGTCCATGCTTCGGCGCGGGAGATACACCGGCCAACGGCGCGCTCAGCATCAGGCATTCCACCCGGAATTTCCCCAACCGGGAGGGCTCCAAGATTCAGAATGGCCAGATTGCTTCCGTGGCGCTGATGGATGCCCGTTCCATTGCGGCAACAGCCGTGAACAGGGGTTATCTTACGCCGGCTACCGAGCTGGATGTGGAATACACAGGCCCCACTTACCACTTTGACCGCAGCATCTATGAGAACCGGGTTTACGACGGCTATGGCAAGGCAAAGCCGGAGACGGAGCTGCATTTCGGCCCCAACATCAAGGACTGGCCGGCTATGCCCGCTCTTGCGGATAACCTTCTGCTGAAGGTGGCTTCCGTGATCACGGATCCCGTTACGACAACGGATGAGCTGATCCCCTCCGGAGAGACGTCCTCCTTCCGGTCGAACCCCATCGGTCTGGCGGAGTTTACCCTTTCCAGAAAGGATCCGGAATATGTCGGCCGGGCAAAGGCCTTCCAGGCACTGGAAAAGGCCAGGGAGAACGGGGAGCATCCCTGCCATGTTTATCCGGATATCCGGAATGTGATGTCCGTGATCCGGGAGAAGTTCCCGGAAACGAACCATGAAAATACAGGCTTCGGAACAACAATCTATGCGGTGAAGCCGGGTGACGGCTCTGCCCGCGAGCAGGCGGCCTCCTGCCAGAAGGTGCTGGGCGGCTGGGCTAACGTGGCAAAGGAATATGCGACGAAGCGGTATCGTTCCAACCTGATCAACTGGGGCATGCTTCCCTTCCTGATGGAAGAGGATTTTGCCTTCGATAATGATGATTATATCTTTATCCCGGATATCCTTAACGCGGTTAAGGAGAAGCGGGAGGAGATCAAGGCTTACGTTGTCAATAAGGATATGCATTGTCTGACCTTCCGGCTGGGAGATCTGACAGATGATGAAAGAACCATTATTGAAAAGGGTTGCCTGATCAATTATTATAAAGGTTAACCCGGATAATATTTGCCGGTGAATCCGGCGGAAGGGAGGCAATATGCCTGTATTAATTATATTGTTGATCGTATTTCTCTGCATTCTCTTTGCGAGCTTCCGCATTGTGCCGCAGGCACAGGAGTTTGTTATTGAGCGTCTCGGTAAGTACAGAACCACCTGGGATGCGGGACTGAAGCTGAAGTTTCCCATCATTGACCAGGTTGTACGGAAGGTCAGCCTGAAGGAGCAGGTGCTGGATTTTCCGCCCCAGGCCGTAATTACCAAGGATAACGTAACCATGCAGATCGACAGTGTTGTATTCTGTCGTGTATTTGACGCCAAGGCTTATACCTACGGCGTAGAGAATCCTATTGTAGGTCTTCAGAATCTGGCCGCCACTACGCTGCGTAACATCATCGGTGAGATGGAGCTGGACCAGACACTGACCAGCCGTGATGAGATCAATAAGCGTCTGGAGGCTATCCTGGATGTGGCTACCGATCCCTGGGGTATGAAGGTTACCCGTGTGGAGATCAAGAACATTCAGCCGCCGCGTTCTCTTGCCGCAACCATGGAGCTGCAGGCAAAGGCAGAGCGTGAGAGACGGCAGACCGTCCTGGAAGCGCAGGCTCACCAGGAGGCGGTTGTCAGCCGGGCAGAGGGTGATAAGCGGGCAAAGATCCTGGCTGCAGAGGCAGAGAAGGAAGCCCAGATCGCTCTGGCAGAAGGTAAAGCAAAGTCCATTCTTATGGTTTATCAGGCAGAGGCAGAGGGTATTGCGGCTCTGAACAGAGCCAATGTTTCCGAAGGCGTGCTGAAGCTGAAGGGCCTGGATGCACTGAAAAAGGTGGCGGACGGCCGGGCAACCAAGATTTACATGCCCAGCGACATTGCTTCCGCGGTATCCTCTCTGGGCATCATCGGCGAGTCTCTGGGAATCGGCGATCATACAGCCATCGATCGTTCCGAGCCTGTTCATCAGGCTGCAGAGAAGGATCCCTGCATTAAGGATGAAACCAGCGCAGGCGGCCGGGAGGCAGCATCCGCATCGGAGCGGATCAATGCGCAGATCACAAGAGCCGGCCGCGGCGACAATGCAGCCCTCGGCGGCGTAGATCAGGTGATGCGCTTCGAAGAAGATGATGACGAGCAGCTGAACCGGTAAGGATGGGCAGGGCTCTGTAGAGAAAAGTGACGTCACTACAGTGGTCATTATAAAAAGACTAAAAAAAAGAATGAAAAGTCGCCCCGCAGAGAGAGCCGCGGGGCGATTTTTATGGTGTGCCTGGCGGCGCACGTTTCTTGTATTCTTTGAGACTTTGCAGCTCTTGTATAATGCCTGACGTCTCGAATTATCTTACAGTATAAGACAACCCGGCTGTTATGGGGTGTCCCGGTTTGCCGGTGTATCGCAGATTGCCGGGCCGACTGTGTTTGAAATTCAGCAGAGTTTAGCGGGTGGGCAGGTAGGGGATGATGGATCCTGCAAGTCCGGAAACCGGCATAGACTGGATCCAGATCTTTCCGGGTCCCGTCAGAAGGGTATTAAAGAAGCCCTCGCCGCCGAATACTTTGTTTTTCAGGCCGGCGACGGTCTGGATTTCCAGTTTCACCGTAGGCTCCATGGCGGCCAGATAACCGGTGTCGATCACCAGCTGCTGACCGGCCCCCAGTTCATATTCCTTGATGTATCCGTCAAGCTCAACAAAGGCGATGCCGGTTCCGGAAAGCTTCTGCATGATGAAGCCCTCGCCGCCGAAGAGGCCGGAACCGATCTTCTTATTAAAATGCACAGACAGGGTTACGCCTGCAGTGGAGGCAAGAAAAGCGGACTTCTGGCAGATGATCTCTCTGCCGGGAGCAATCTCAAATGCTCTGATCTGACCCGGCATGCTGGAAGCGAAGGCAATCATGCCGGCGCCGTTTGCTGTATAGCGGTTCTGAAACATGGCCTCGCCGGAAAATGCGCGGCCGAACATCTTGCCTACGCCGCCGCCGACGGTTTCCATCTGCATATTCGGCGACATCCAGGACATGGCGCCCTTTTCTGTGATCATTGCTTCTCCGTTCTCCAGCTCACAGATTACGACCGGGAGCGGTGTGCCTTCAATTGAGTATCTCATAATCAACCTCCTGCATATTATATTATTGAAACAGTTCAGCACTATCCTTGCTACGCAATGTTAAGGATTCTTGATTTTCACTATTCATCAGGTGATTCAAAAATATGAAAATCTATCTCATTTTAACACGGTATTGGGAATCCAACAAGTTTTTTCCCATACATTGTGGTTTTGGGGAATTTTTACAAATGGATTTTTAATTGTACACACTTTTTGTGAAAAATGTTCAAATTGTGGTTTCCATTTTTGTGACTCCGTGGTATAATAATATAAATTCTTGCGTAAAGGAGTGACACTATGGTTAAAAAGGAAATGATCGCAATGCTGCTGGCAGGTGGTCAGGGCAGCCGTTTAGGCGTGCTGACGTCCAATCTGGCTAAGCCGGCCGTTGCTTTCGGCGGAAAATATAAGATTATCGATTTCCCGCTGAGTAACTGTATCAATTCCGGTATCGACACAGTCGGCGTGCTGACACAGTATCGTCCCCTGCGTCTGAACCAGCACATCGGTATTGGTATGCCCTGGGATCTGGATCGCAACTTTGGTGGTGTAACCGTTCTGCCGCCCTATGAGAAGGCAGATAATGCCGAGTGGTATTCGGGAACGGCAAATGCCATCTACCAGAATCTGGAGTATATGGAATACTATAATCCGGAATACGTCCTTATTCTTTCCGGCGATCACATCTATAAAATGGATTATGAGGTCATGCTGGACTTCCACAAGAGCTCACATGCAGATGTAACGATTGCTACCTATCAGGTTCCGATGGAAGAGGCCAGCCGTTTTGGCGTTGTACTGACGGACGATCAGGGCGTGATCCAGGAGTTTGAGGAGAAGCCTGAGCATCCCAGAAGCAATAAGGCTTCCATGGGTATCTACATCTTTAATTGGAAGGTTCTTCGCGATCAGCTGATCGAAATGAAGGATGTTCCCTCCTGCGATTTTGGTAAGCACATTATTCCGCATTGCCATGAGCTTGGCATGAAGATCTGCGCTTATGATTTCAAGGGATATTGGAAGGATGTCGGAACGCTCGGTTCTTATTGGGAAGCCAATATGGAGCTTGTGGATATCATTCCGGAGTTCAATCTTTACGAGGAATTCTGGCGGATCTATACTAAGAGCGACAACCATCCGGCACAGTACATCGCGCCGGGCAGCAGCGTGACGAAGAGTATTATCGGTGAAGGAACGGAGATCTGCGGCAATGTGGAGAATTCCGTGATCGGCTCTGGCGTACGCATCGGCAAGAATGCGGTGATCAAGAACTCCATTATCATGAACAATGCAGTGATCAGTGACGGCGCCGTTCTCGATAAGGCTATTCTGGCCGAGGGCGTTCAGGTTGGCGAGAATGCGGTTCTCGGTATTGGAGAAGAAGCAGAAAATGACTATAAGCCTCAGGTTTATGCCTTTGGCCTCGTAACCATCGGTGAAAATTCTGTCATCCCGGCGAATGTAAAGGTTGGCCGGAATACGGCTATCCTTGGTGTGACCACACCGGAGGAGTACCCGGACGGCATTCTTCCCAGCGGTGGATCAATCATAAAGGAGGCGGGCAAGTAATATGAGAGCAATTGGTATTATCTTAGCAGGCGGCAATTCCAGCCGCATGGGAGATCTGTCCGCAAAGCGTGCCGTGGCTGCTATGCCTATGGCAGGATGCTTCAGGGCAATCGATTTTTCCCTTTCCAACATGTCAAATTCCCACATCCAGAGGGTAGCTGTCTGCACACAGTACAATTCAAGATCTCTGAATGAGCATCTGAATTCATCCAAGTGGTGGGATTTCGGAAGAAAGCAGGGTGGTCTTTACCTCTTTACTCCGACGATCACGGCAACAAACAGCTATTGGTATAAGGGAACGGCAGATGCGCTGTACCAGAACATCAGCTTCCTGAAAAATGCACATGAGCCCTATGTTGTGATCGCTTCCGGCGATGGCATCTATAAGATGGACTACAACAAGGTGCTTGAGGATCATATTGCAAAGAATGCGGATATCACCATTGTGACCAAGGATATCAGTGCCGCAGAGGACGATATCAGCCGGTTCGGCGTGGTCAAAGTAGGCGAGAACGGCAGGGTGCTTGACTTTGAGGAGAAGCCGCTTGTAGCGGATACCTCTACTGCATCCATCGGTGTATATGTCATCCGCCGCCGTCAGCTCATCGAGCTCCTGGAGGCTTGCGCAGCCGAGGGAAGAACGGACTTTGTAAAGGATATTCTGATCCGTTACAAGAACGTAAAGAAGATATACGCATACAGACTGGAAACCTATTGGAGGAATATCGGCTCCATCGATTCCTACTTCCGCACGAATATGGACTTCCTGAAGCCTGAGGTAAGAGATTTCTTCTTCCGTCAGCGGCCGGATGTCTATACAAAGGTTGAGGATCTTCCGCCGGTTAAGTACAACGGAGATGCAGCGGTTTCCAACAGCCTGATCGCCAGCGGCAGCATCGTGAACGGATCTGTGGAGAATTCCATTCTGTTCAAGAAGGTTTATGTCGGCAACAATTGCGTAATTAAGAATTCCATCATTTTGAACGATGTGCATATCGGTGATAATTGTTATATCGAAAACTGCATCGTAGAGAGCAGAGATACGATCAGAGCCAATACGGTACATACCGGTGAAGCAGGAAATCCGAAGATCGTGATCGAAAAGAGTTTTCGTTATACAATCTAGTACGCTGGGGCTTTGAAAACTGTGCTGTTCCGGGCATTTCAGAAACAGTGTACGAATGCAAGCGTTACAAGTTTTACAAGGTTTTACAAGGTTTTAGGAGGGTTAAAGAGAAGATGCAGATTACAGATGTCAGGGTCAGACGGGTTGCCAGAGAAGGCAAGATGAAAGCCGTTGTATCTATCACCATTGATAATGAGTTCGTGATTCACGACATCAAAGTGATCGATGGCGAGAAGGGGCTCTTTATAGCAATGCCGAGCCGCAAATCGACCGATGGGGAGTTTAGAGATATTGCGCATCCAATCAATTCGGAAACGAGGCAGAGCCTTCAGAATCTGATCCTTCAGAAGTATGAGGAAACGGAGGCTTCAGAGGAGACAGCAGATTATCAAGGGTTCTAACTGATTGTTTCAGGGGGGTTGGAAAGCCGCAGGTCAAAAGCCTGCGGCTTTCCTTTTTTGAGGATTTAAATGAGTTGATAGGAGCACTAGAGTGAGAGGAAAGGGCGGGAAAGAACCCGGCGAGACGGATAGAGTAGAAACTTGACAGAAAAGCTGAATTTCGCTACACTACTACAATAACGATATCAGCCGGAGCGAATCATATCGTGGCCGGTGGTATTTTTATGCATATGGTATTCGAGAGGTAAAAGGAGAGACGAGATGAATAAACTGAAAGCACTGATTCTGGCGGCTGGAAAAGGAACCCGTATGGAGTCGGATCTGCCGAAGGTTCTGCATACCGTGGATGGAAAGCCCATGGTACATTATTCTATTCAGGCGGCCAAGGATGCCGGTGCATCTGAGGTTTGCTGTATTGTAGGCTATAAAAATGAGCTGGTAAAGCGGACGGTGTATGATGTGGTTTCCTTTGCTGAGCAAAAGGAGCAGCTGGGAACGGGTCATGCCGTAAAGTGTGCGATGAGCTTTATTGACAGCGGAACTGATACACTCATCCTTTGCGGAGATACGCCGCTGATCACCGGCGATTCCCTAAAGGCGCTTTATGAAAAGCATAAAAAAGAAAGCAACGGCGTAACGGTAATGTCGGCTATTCTGGAGGATCCGAAGGGATATGGCCGGATCATCCGTGATGCAGACGGTTCTTTTATGGCCATCACTGAGGATAAGGATTGCACAGAGGAGGAAAGGCAGACAAAGGAAGTGAATGCCGGAATCTATATATTTAATTCCGACGCACTTCTGGCCAGTCTCGCTCTTTTGAAAAATGATAATGCACAGGGAGAGTATTATCTGACAGATACAGTAGGTATTATCCGCCGGACTGGTCTTCGGGTGGATGCCATGCCCGTGGCCGATGCGGATGAGATCCGCGGCGTGAATACCGTGGCACAGCTGGAGGAGGCGGAGGAACTGATGCGCCGCCGGCTGGCCGAAAAAGGGCCGGATGGACAGGTGAACAGCCCTGCCGAGGAGGCGGTGTTCAGTGAGATGGCCGGGGACGAAGATAATTGATAAGAGGTGCGGATGTACATGTATGGCGGAATTCCGGCTGGAACGGAAGTGAGACTGGAAGGGAATTCCGGCTGGAACGGAAGTATGAGAATAGCGGATTACAGGTGAAATAGATGAAGATGATCGTTGGTCTGGGGAATCCCGGACTGCAGTATGCCGGGACGCGGCATAACACGGGTTTTTCCGTTCTGACGGTGCTTTCGGACAGGCTGAATATCCCAGTGAACAAAAAACAATGCGATGCGCTGGTGGGGCATGGTTTTATCGGTACGGAAAAGGTCCTTTTGGTCATGCCTCAGACATATATGAATCTCAGCGGTAATGCGGTTGGAGCTTTGCAGAGGTTTTATCAGTGCGAGCCTGAGGATATTATTGTTATTTATGACGATATCGATCTCGCGGCGGGTGCCCTTCGGATCAGAGCCAGGGGCAGTGCCGGAAGTCATAACGGGATGAAGAGTGTGATCAAAATGCTGGGTACGGAGGATTTTCCCCGGGTCAGGGTTGGCGTTGGAGCAAAGCCTGAGGGATGGGACCTGGCGGATTATGTGCTCAGCCGTTTCACAAAAGAAGAGCTTCCGAAAATGCGTGAGACTGTGGAAAATGCCGCGGATGCGGTGGAGATTATTGTAAGGGAGGGTGTGGAAAGCGCCCAAAACAAGCTGAACCGGAAACCGGAAAGTACACCGATTTCTAAATAAAATAAGAAACAAGGTAATAAAGAGAATATAAACAACAAACAAGATAATACCGAAGATAAGATAAGTAACAAGGTAATATAAAAGATATTACAAAAGATAATATAAACAAGAAGCAAGAAAATATAAGCAAGAAGATATAAACAGGAAGCAAGAGAATATAAAGGATAATACAAACAGGAAACGGAGAAGAATATGGAAGCACTTCTTCGACCGCTTCGGGAGGAGGAAAACCTCCGGCGGGTGGCGTCCGGCGGAAAGCCTGCACATATCTGGGGCGTTGAGCAGAGCGTAAGGGTTCTGCTGACGCAGGTGTTCCGGGGAGAAAGTCCCCTGGCCCTGCTGGTGACCTATGATGAGGCGCGGGCGGAAAAGCTGGCGGCGGACTTCCGGCTTTTGGCAAGAGATGTGGCGGTTTACCCGGCAAAGGATGCCCTTTTTTATTATGCGGACATCCATGGGACGGCCACAACAGCCAGGCGGCTGGAAATTCAGAAGAAAATCATGAATAAGGAACCCTGCGTCATCGTGCTGAAGATCGATGCGCTGATGGACAGGCTGCCGGATCCGGAGTACCTCCGGAATTATGTGACTCACCTTTTTGTGGGGCAGACGGCGCCTCAGGAAGCGCTGGTCAAACGGCTGAGCATGGCAGGGTATTCCAAGAAAGCGGTAGTTGAGGCCGCAGGGCAGTTTTCCGTAAGAGGAGGGATTGTTGACATCTTCCCCCTGACGGAGGAGTGCCCTTATCGTGTTGAGTATTTCGGGGACGAGGTGGATTCTATCCGGTCCTTCGACGTGGAATCCCAGAGGTCCATTGAACTTCTGGAAGAGCTGGACATTTATCCTGCTTCGGAATATGTGCTGAGCGAAGCCAGAAAGCACAGAGGCCTCAGGAGAATGGAAAACGAGGCGGAGCCTATTCTGGCGGAGCTGAAAAAAAGCATGCAGACCGAGGCTTATGCCAGGCTGAAGGGCATGCTGGAGCGGCTGCGGGAGGATCTGATCGAGTTTGATTCCGCTACCGGTCTGGATAGCCTGGTAACCTATTTTTACAGCCGGACGGTATCCTTTTTGGATTTCGTTTCTGCGGATACGCCGGTGTTTATCGATGAACCGGAAAAAACAGCGGAAAGAGCCAGAGAGTATTATCTTGAATACCAGACATCCATGGAGGGGCGTATGGCCGCAGGCTTTGCCCTGCCCGGACAGAAGGATGTGCTCTTCTCCGATAAGGATATTCTGGAGAGACTGAAGGGTCAGGCGACCCTGCTCTTTTCCCTCCTCTATAAAAAAGCCGAAGTTTTCGGCGAGACAGATAGTTATGACCTGGGGACGAAGGCCATTGTGCCCTTCCGCGGCAATACAGAGGCCATGTTGAAGGAGCTCAGAGACAGAAGAGCCGAGGATTACCGGATCGTCATCATAACGCCTTCCCAGACAAGGGGAAGGAGAATGGCGCAGAATCTGCAGAATGAAGGGATTCCCGCCTTTTTCTCGGAAAACAGATCCCGGGCTCTGGAACCCAGGGAGGTCATGGTGACTACAGGAAGTGTTTCCATGGGCTTCCGTATTCCCTCGGCAGGCCTTATGGTGCTGACGGAAAATGAACTGTTCCAGAGAGGGACAGGAAAAACGGTCCGCCGGAAGAAGTTTTCCGGGCAGGCTGTGGAAACTCTGTCCCAGCTTGCGGTTGGTGATTATGTGGTTCATGAACGGCATGGTATCGGTATCTACCGGGGAATCGAAGAGGTAGAGCTGGACGGCCATCGCAAGGATTACATTCATATCGAGTATGCCAATAACGGGAAGCTGTTCATCCCTGTGGATCAGATGAGCCTCATCGGGAAGTATGCGGGGAAGGAATCAGCGCATCCCAAGCTGAACAAGCTGGGCGGAACCGAGTGGAACAGAACCCGCACCAGGGTGAAGCAGCATGTGGAGGGCATTGCTCAGGATCTGGTGAACCTCTACGCAGTCCGTCAGGACAGAAGCGGCTATGCCTTTTCTGCGGATACGGTATGGCAGAAGGAATTCGAGGAGCTATTCCCCTACGATGAAACTCCGGATCAGATCGCGGCTATCGAGGATACCAAACGGGATATGGAGAGCGACCATATCATGGACCGGCTGATCTGCGG
>DFHD01000061.1 GCA_002372545.1 Lachnospiraceae bacterium UBA3732
CGACAATCCTGCACAGATGCTGGATGAATTGTCATGAGGATCATCATCTCTCCGGCGAAGCAGATGCGGGTGGACACGGATTCCTTTGCGTGTACAGAGCTTCCGCCGTTTCTTGAGAAAACAGAAAGACTAATGGTCTGGATCAGCGGCCTTTCCTATGAGCAGCAGAAGATACTTTGGACCTGTAACGATAAGATCGTCCTTCAGAACTCCGAGCGGTTTCATCATATGGATCTGCGGCAGAATCTCACGCCTGCGATTCTTGCTTATGACGGGATTCAGTACACTTATATGGCACCTGCTGTATTCGAAGATGGTCAGTATGCGTATGTACAGGAGCATCTGCGCATCCTGTCCGGCTTTTATGGTGTCATAAAGCCTCTGGACGGTGTGGTACCGTACCGTTTGGAAATGAAGGCAAAGGTATCATTTGACCAATATAAGAATCTGTATGACTTCTGGGGTGACAGTCTTTATCGGGAAGTGCGGGACGAGAGCGGGATCATCATTAATCTGGCTTCGAAGGAATATTCCAGATGTCTGGAAAAATATCTGAAGCCTGAGGACCGGTTTATCACCTGTGTTTTCGGTGAGCCGGAGGGAGGCAAGATTGTCCAGAAGGGCGTATATGCTAAAATGGCCAGGGGCGAAATGGTTCGATTTATGGCAGGCATCCATGCCGAAGCCCCGGAGCAGATGAAAGCATTTAACTGGAGCGGCTATCATTTTGATCCTGACCGCTCGTCGGATACAGAATTTGTTTTCGTGCGCACAGAAATTCCCGGAAAGAAAGCAGCTAAGAACCATGCAGCTGACAGGGAACACTAGAAATATATCGAAGAGATGTAAACTCCAGCATTACAATCCGGTTATTGATGATGCTGTGCGTGAGATGTTCCATCTGCCGGACAGCTATAAGCTGGTTGCGCAGATGCCTTTCGGTGGTATTGCGGAACTTCCGGGGCCCAAGGATCCGGAAGATATTTCAAAGAGAGTATTTTTTGAAGAATAAAAATCCGGTGAAGATGCGGAGAATCGGTCACCCTGTACTTTGCTGACATTTAATCTTTAATGAAAAAGCGGGCTGTTTTCGAAAGAGGTCAAAAGATCTTTCGAAAACAGCCCGCCATTTTGGTGCGCCCGGCGGCGCACGTTTCTAACCGGTGAAATTCCGGAATCCACCCGGTAGCGGGAAGGATATGGCCGAAGGCATGGTAAAGGCTGATTTCCGTGTCGTCCTGTATCAGCCCCACAACGAGGTTCAGTTTATCGGTCAGTTCCGTCGGCTCGTAAAATTTCATCCCCCGAGGGGGCTTCTGTAAAAGGAAAATTTTTGTTACACCAATAATACCGGCCGTTAATTCATCAGGCATGAAAAGGGGAAGCCAATGATTGCTTATGGTGAATTGTCGGAGGAAGGATGGAAATATGGATGTGAAAATGGAAGAACGTGTGAAGAAATACTGGACACAGCGTTCCCACGATTTTGGAACCGTGCGTAAGAACGAGCTGGGAAATGAAATGGGGCAAAGGTGGCTCCATGAGATCGAACGGTTCCTGCCGGAGCGGAGAAAGCTGGACATTCTGGACGTGGGCACCGGCGTTGGTTTTTTCGCCGTGCTTCTGGCGGAGCAGGGGCATCGTGTGGAGGGAATTGATCTTACCCCTGCCATGCTGGAGGAAGCCCGGATTCTGGCAAAACAGCGGAATCTCGATATCACTTTCCGGGAAATGGACGCTCAGAATTTGGATTATCCCAATGATTCTTTTGATGTGGTCATCAGCCGGAATCTTACATGGACGCTTCCTGATCCGGACAGCGCCTATGCCGAGTGGTTTAGAGTGTTGAAACCCGACGGGGTGCTTTTGAATTTTGATGCGGACTACGCTTCTCATGTGCGCAGCCACAGCATCCAGAACCGAAAGGTTGCCCCGGACAGCCCGTACGGACATGTGGGCATGACGGATGTCTTACAGAAGGAAAATGACGACATTACGCTTTCGATGGACATTGGGAAATCCCGACCGGCGTGGGATGCGCAGCTTTTGACAAGAACAGGCTTTGTGAAATGTCAGACGGACACACAGGTTGGTCAGCGTCTGTTGGGAGAACTGGATCTGACTGCTGCCCCCATGTTTGGGATTGTAGCTCAGAAATAAGAAATCGGAGGCACTTTTGCCATGAAACAGTTTGCAACCTATGAAGAAGAAAATATCCACTATTGGACAAACAGGGCTTCCGGTTACTCCGGGGTCAATCAGGAGGAGCTGGCAACCAGCCAGAAAACGGTATGGCGAGGGCTGATCTCCCGGCGCATTGCCGCCCGGTTTCCCAATACCAACCCGAAGCGGATCCGCGTGTTGGATGTAGGCACCGGCCCGGGTTTCTTCGCCATTATTCTGGCGGAGCTGGGCTATCAGGTGACAGCGGTGGACTATACCGCCTCCATGCTGGAGGAAGCGAAGCGCAACGCAGGGACGTTGGCTGAGAAGATCGATTTCCGGCAGATGAATGCCGAGGAACTGTCCTTCCGGGCGGCTTCCTTTGATGTGCTGGTGACCCGGAACGTCACATGGAATTTGCCAAACCCGGAGAAAGCCTATGCCCATTGGATGCGGGTGCTGAAACCCGGCGGGCTGCTCCTGAATTTTGACGCTAACTGGTACCGCTACCTCTGGGACGAGAATGACCAGGCAGCACACGCACTGGACAGGAAGAACCTTCAGGATTCAGATGTCCGGGACGAAACTGCCGGAACGAATGTGGATGCCATGGAAGCCATCGCCCGTCAGACCCCGCTTTCCAGGATTCATCGCCCTGCGTGGGATCTGGATGTGCTTCGGGGGATGGGAATGCAGGCAAATGCCGATACGGAAATCTGGAAGCAGGTCTGGACGAGAGAAGAACGGATCAACAATGCCTCCACACCTATGTTCCTGGTGGAGGGCTGTAAAGTGGGGGCTGCAATTTGAAGAAATACGTTTTACGCAGATTCTTACAATTGATACCTGTCCTAATTGGCATCACTTTTCTGTCTTTTGCTATGATGCGCGCGGCGGGCAGCGATGCTATTACCGAGCTTTATGGCGATAAGGGTGCGGTGTCACAGGAGATCATTGACGCGAAGCGGGCGGAGCTTGGTCTGGATAAGCCCTTTCTCGTCCAGTACCTTGCCTGGGTGGGCGGTATGATGCGGGGCGATATGGGCGTGAGCTATATATCCGGGAAGGATGTATTTCAGACGTTTATTTCAAAGCTCCCGGCGACGCTGCTGCTTACCGCGCTGTCTATAGCCATGACGGTGGTCATTTCCATTCCGCTGGGGGTTCTGACGGCGGTGCGCCATGATAAGCTAACAGACTACGTTCTGCGTTTTTTCAGCTTCGTGGGAAATTCCCTTCCCAACTTCTTCGTGGCGCTGCTTCTCATGCAGATTTTCTCTATCAAACTGAGAATACTTCCCGTTATTTCAAAGGGACTGAGTATCCAGAGCGCCATGCTGCCTACCCTGACTCTTGCCATTGCCATGTCTGCCAAGTACATGCGGCAGGTGCGGGCTGCGGTGCTGGAGGAGCTGAACAAGGATTACGTCATCGGCGCAAAGGCGAGAGGTGTCCGCAGTTCCGTTATCCTCTGGAAAAGCGTGCTGAAATCCTCCATGCTCACCATCATCACGCTGCTGGCTCTGTCCATCGGAAGTCTTCTGGGCGGTACGGCGATTATTGAGAGTATTTTTATGTGGGATGGCGTGGGGAAGCTGGCGGTGGATGCCATCACCATGCGTGACTATCCCATGATTCAGGCTTATGTGGTCTGGATGGCAATCATCTACGTATTGGTCAATCTGATCACAGACCTGCTTTACCATGCCCTTGATCCGAGAATTCGACTGGGGGTGCGTGCGGATGCGTGAAGTTACCATACGGAAGCAGAAAATCAAAAAAGGCAGCGTAAAAATACGTCTTATCGTCTTCGGCACACTCGCTGCGCTGTTAATTGTCTGCTCCCTTTTCTCGGAGTATCTCGCTCCCTATGACCCTTATTTGCAGAATTTGAGCATCGCCAAACAGCCACCCTGTGCGGAGCATCTTCTGGGCACGGACCGCTACGGACGGGATATGCTGTCCCGGGTTATAGTGGGCAGCCGAACCAGTATTTTTTCCACCCTTTTGCTGGTTGCGATCATCACCGCTTTCGGAACCGCCGTGGGCGTGGTCTGCGGCTGGTACGGCAAAGCATTGGATACGGTGCTTATGCGGATTTCCGATCTGTTCCTTGCTTTCCCCGGACTGGTGTTCGCACTGGCGGTAGCGGGTGTGCTGGGAGGTGGATTACAAAATGCCATTATCGCTCTGGCGGTGATTTCCTGGCCCAAATATGCCCGGATCGCCCGGAGTCAGACCCTTGCCCGGAAGGAAACAGTCTGGATGAAGGCGGCAAAGCTCTCCGGTAGCAGCACGGGCAAGATCATTTTCAAGCACATCCTACCCAACATCATCGGTCCGATTCTGGTGACGTCCGTGCTGGATATTGGCACCATGATGATGGAGCTGGCGGCACTGAGTTTCTTAGGGCTGGGTGCGAAACCGCCCATTGCGGAGTGGGGAAGCATGATGAGCGACACCCGGAGCCTGATGACCACCTCTCCCTGGATTACCTTTTCTCCCGGCATCGCGATCTTCCTTTCTGTTATGATCTTCAACCTGCTGGGCGACACAATCCGGGACTACGCAGATCCCAAGGGGAGGTAACGGTATGGCAGAATTGTTGCGATATGACCATGTAGGTATCTCCTATAACGGCTTTCTGGCTGTAAAGGATGTGAGCTTCACCCTGGAGCCCGGTGAAATCCTTGGCATTGCAGGCGAAAGCGGCTGCGGAAAATCCACCCTGATTAAAGCCGCCATGGGTCTGTTGGGCGATGCCGGAATGGTGACCCGGGGCGACATCTGGTACAAGGGAAAAAATCTTCCTGATCTGCCCGCTAAAGAACTTCGCAAACTCAACGGACCGGAATTGGGCATGATCTTCCAGAGCGCGGGCAGCTCCTTCTGCCCCATTCGCACCATCGGCGCACAGCTCTACGAGACGATGACCGAGCATGGAAAGATTTCAAAACAAGAATTTCACCGGCGTGCCATAGAGCTGATGGGCAAGCTGGGTTTTGAAGACGGAGACGGAGAACGGGTGCTGGAGAGCTTCCCCTTTGAGCTGTCCGGCGGAATGCAGCAGCGGGTGGGCATTGCGGCGGCAATGCTCTTAAATCCCGGCATATTGTTCGCGGACGAGCCGACTTCCGCGTTGGATGTGACGGTGCAAAAACAGGTATTGGACGAGATGCTGCTGGTGAGAAAGACTTACGGTACGGCCATGATTTTGGTGACCCACAACATAGGGGTTATCAGGGCCATGGCAGATAAGATACTGGTGATGAAGAACGGGGAAGCCGTAGAGTATGGCGACACCCGTCAGGTACTTGGGAGCCCACAGGCAGAGTATACCCGACAGCTTCTTTCCGCAGTGCCGAGACTACGGAGGAAAGGAGATGGAACCGATTTTAAAAGTTGAAAATCTCACAAAGATCTTTTCCCGCAGCGGGCAGGAGAATTTCACCGCGGTCAGCGGCATTTGCTTTGACCTCCGTCCTGGTGAGTGCTTAGGTATTATCGGTGAAAGCGGAAGCGGCAAGACGACTGCAGTGAATTTGATCACCAGGCTGCTGGATGTCACAGAAGGGAGTATTCTGCTGGAGGGTGCGGAGATTACCCATCTGAAAGGCAAGGAACTTCGTAAGGTCTACCGGAAAATGCAGATGGTGTTCCAGACTCCCACAGATTCCTTTGACCCTCGCCGGACTCTGGGCGACGGCATTGGGGAGAGTCTGCGGAATATCGGAATGTCCCGTAAGGAAACACGCAAGGAAGTGGAGCGGCTTCTGGGGAAGTGCGGGCTTTCTGCTGACTTTGCGGATCGCTATCCCCATCAGGTCAGCGGAGGACAATGCCAGAGAGCGGCCATCGCCCGGGCTCTTGCTGTGAAGCCGGGGATTCTCATCTGTGATGAAGCCACCTCCGCGCTGGATGTGACTGTTCAGAAGGAAATATTGGAACTGCTGAATGAGCTTCGTTCCCAACAGGGAAACAGCTTGTCCATCCTGTTCATCTGCCACGACATCTCTCTTGTGCAGCAGTTCTGTGACCGGGTGCTGGTGATGTATCACGGCGGCATTGTGGAGGAGGGTACTCCCGACGAAGTCATTCAACATCCCAGGAATGCGTACACTCAGCGCTTGATCGACAGCGTTCTGTAATACTCATTGGTGCCGGGCCAGGTGACTGGCTTCCACATATTACATTTGAAGAAAGGAAATATAAAATGAAAAAGCCGTTTTCCCTGATTATGGCTGCCTGTCTTGTCGTTTCTCTGCTGACTGGCTGCGGCAGCAACACCCCGGCGCAGGCACCTGATGCTGACAGTGGCAGCAATGCTTCCTGGCAGAAAGCCTCCGCAGACAGGAAAGTTATGACCATCGGCGACACCACCTTCAACTCTGAAAACTGGGAGGAAACCGTCGATCCTCATCGCACCTACAACGGCTGGGCCTGCATCCGCTATGGTATCGGTGAGACGCTGGTGCATTACACCGACACCATGGAGCTGGAACCCTGGCTGGCAAAGTCCTGGGAAAATGACGGTAACTGCACCTGGACCATAACCTTGCAGGATAACGTTACCTTCTCCAACGGACGGAAAATGGACGGTGAAGCGGTGAAGCAGTGTCTTGAACATTTGCTTGCGAACCATGACCGAGCCCCCAGTGACACAAAGATCACTGATATCAAGGCGGACGGTCAGGTATTGACCATTACCACCAGCGAGCCTAACCCCGCGCTCATGAACTATCTTGGCGATCCTTACGGCTGCATCATCGATGTGGATGCCAGCGACTTTGATAAAGGGATCGTTGTCGGCACCGGACCCTATGTGGTGGAGGATATGGTCACGGACGATCACCTGACACTGACCAAGAACGAAAACTACTGGAACGGCACTCCCAAGATCGACGAGCTGACCATTCGCACTCTGTCCGACGGCGATACATTGTCCGCCGCTTTACAGGCTGGAGACATTGACGCCGCCTACGGCATGGCATACGAGGCTTACCCCAATTTTGAAAACGACGACTATCAGTTCTCCTCCATTCAGACCTCACGGGCGTTTTTCGTCTCCATGAACATGACCAGCCCCATCATTCAGGACGCGGCTGTTCGGAAAGCCATTGCCATGGGCATCAACAAGGAAGGCTTTGTGAAGACCATGCTGGATGGCCACGGCGTTCCCGCCAATGGCGCATTCCCCAACGGCTTCTCAAATTTTGGCGGGGAGAAGGTTACTACAGAAAACTACGATCCTGAAGGAGCAAAGGAAGTTCTGGAAAAATCCGGCTGGGTGGACACCGACGGCGACGGCATCCGGGAGAAGGACGGCGTGAAGCTGTCCATTCGATGGCTGACCTATCCCAGCCGTCAGGAGCTGCCTCTGCTTGCCGAATCTGTGCAGGCTACCCTGAAGGAGATCGGCATGGATGTGGACATCAACTGTACCGCCAACCGTCGGGATTTCCTTGCTGATATGAACAGCTGGGACATTTATGCCTCCGCTCTGGTCACCGCCCCGTCCGGTGATCCTCAGTATTTCTTTACCACCAGCTGCATGCCCGGTATGAGCTACAACTTTGGCGCCTATGAGAACAAGGAAGTCAGTGCTATGATTGAAGAATTGTCAACCGAGTTCGACACCGCCAAACGGGGTGAGCTGGCCGTACGCCTGCAGCAGGCGATTCTCGATGACAACGCATTTGTCTTCTGCTCCTTTCTGCAAATGAACATGATCTCCAAGAGCAATGTGACGGGTTATACCGCTCACGCCAGCGATTACTATCAGGTCACTGCGGATCTGGATATCAACTAATCTAAGCAAATCTAAGCAAAACATACTTAAGCAAACCATACGCCCCGGTTCAAAGCGAATCGGGGCGTATGGTTATCACTTGGGGATTTATTCTGTTACATAAACACTGTTTTTAAATCCTGCCTCGTGTCATTAACTGGTAAAGCCGGACTGGTATTTCCTGGGTGATACACCCACGGTACGTTTGAACACAGTAATGAAATAGTTATAATCTTTGTATCCACACTGAGAGGCGATTTCAGCCAGAGGAAGACTTCTGTCTTCCAGAAGCTGTTTCGCCTTTTCTATTCTTAAGATCCGGATATGTTCTGCAATCCCTGTACCATAATTCTGTTTTGCGATCTCATATAATTGCGTTCTGCCAATTCCAAATTTTTCAGCGATATCCTTAGCCGTCAGGTCTTCCAGAAAATGAGCCTGAATATATTCGTCAATCTGTACGGGAAGCTCCTGCTTGCACAGGCTCGCCATGCGCTCCAGACAGAGGTAACTTGCAACTGCCTCCAGAATGTGGGAGGCAGAGGTAATATAAGCCTCTGAGTGAAGCGGCATGGAAAAGCACTCTTTTTTCAGAAGTTCTTTATCCACCTTGTAATTCCTGCACTGTTCTTCGATTATTTTCCATCCCGTTTCATGGGAGGGATAAGCAAATACATGACCAAACAGAAGGTAGCCGATGATAATGTTTCCGAGATATAGCGGTGTGATGCTCTCCGTGAGGCCCGCATGGCAGCGGTAGGTGTATGGGGATCGTTGCTTCGCGGCGCGCAGGCAGGCTTGTCTGTCACATTTTTTACAGTTCTCATATCCTTCTTTATCCGTGCGGACGATCTGGCAGAACGGCGCAATGTGCTCCGGGTAGGAGGCCAGCTCTGTAAACTGATCATCGAAGACAGTAATACGGATTGGCGTGAGCCGGTAAAAATCCTGGAGAAGGGAATTCAGCTTTGTCCGATTGAAAGTAGAAATCATGGTTTCCTTAACCTCGCTTTTAATAACAGATATCATTTATCAATTGGATATTTTGGATATCGGCGAACTTATTTTATTATATCAGCGAACAAATTCAAAGTAAAATGAACAGACTTCTATATAAAACCGGAGCCGGAAAAGCTATGATGAGGATAATAAACCACAGGAAAAAGTTTACAGGAGGAGGTTCTCATGTTAGCAACATTAAATGACGTAATGAAAATAGCAGAAGAAAAAGAAATTGCCGTCGGCTCTTTTAATACACCGAATCTTGAGGCGTTACAGGCAGTGACAGAAGCAGCAGAGGAGCTGGAGCTCCCGGTCATCATTCAGTTCGCGCAGTGCCACGAACCGTGGATCCCATTAGACCTGATCGGACCGATTATGATAGAAGTGGCGAAGAAATCCAAAGTTCCGGTGTGTGTGCATCTGGATCATGGTGAGACTCTGGAATATCTGCAGCAGGCGCTTGATCTGGGCTTTTCTTCGATCATGTACGACGGCTCAACCCTTCCATATGAGGAAAATCTGAAAAATACGAAAAAAGCAGTAGCCATGGCAGCCAGGACAGGCGCGTCCGTGGAAGCCGAGCTGGGTTCCATGGGAAGAAGAGAGTCCGGAGCAGGAGATGATACAGGAGAAGCGGATGAAACCAAGATTTATACCGACCCGGAACAGGCGAAGATATTTGTGGAGGAAAGCGGAATTGATGCGCTGGCATGCTCTTTCGGCACCACACACGGCATTTATCTGACAGAGCCGAAGCTGGACTTTGATGTTGTGAAAAATGTCAGAGCTCTTACGAACAACATTCCGGTAGTCATGCACGGCGGCTCCGGGGTGAGCAGGGAAGATTACGGAAAGGCAGTAAAAGCCGGCGTAAGAAAAGTGAATTATTTCAC
>DFHD01000052.1:0-300 GCA_002372545.1 Lachnospiraceae bacterium UBA3732
ATGAAGAAGGTTCTGGCAGACATCCAGGATGGTACATTTGCTAAGGACTTCCTGCTTGATATGAGCTCCGCAAGCGGCCAGGCACACTTCAAGGCACTCCGCAAGCTGAAGGCAGAGCATCCCGCTGAGAAGATCGGCGCTGAGATCCGTTCCCTGTACAGCTGGTCCGATGAGGATAAATTAATTAACAACTAAGCGACAAAGTTCAGAACCAAAGAAAGATCACCTGCCACGGATGGCCGCTTGCGGCCGAGACGCTGGCAGGTGATCTTTCTTTGCGTGATAACGCCCGGACACTGC
>DFHD01000052.1:402-8554 GCA_002372545.1 Lachnospiraceae bacterium UBA3732
AACGCCCGGACACTGCGAACAGGAGCCGAAGGCGACAGACTGCGAAGCAGGCTGGTTCGCAGTGGAGCGGGGTTCTGAACTTTTTCGCGAGAGTGGAAATGCGTGATAACGCCCGGACACTGCGAACAGGACTGCGAAGCTTATCTGTACTTTTGGACGCTTTCGTGTTAAAATACCATCAGTTGGTATTCAATACTCTCGGCCGCTCTCCGGCGGGGAAGGGAAAAGAAGGGGGAAAAGAATGATCCAGTATAATAATATCTTTAATAATCCGAACATGAAATGCATCAGCCAGGGCGGACAGTTCTATGTTTACGAACATCAGGAGGACCGCTCCGTTTCTCCGGGAAGCGCAACCTATGCCTACTTTATGAAGGAAATGAATGTTAAAAAGAGGCAGGCGCTGATCGCACTGAACGGAACTTCTGCCAAGGTACAGGCAGGAGCTATGCAGTGGATCTCGGGAAATGTGGAGATGAGCTCAGGCGTGACCGGTGTTGGTAACTTCCTCGGCAAAATGGTCAAGGGTGCAGTTACCGGTGAATCCGCCGCTAAGCCCGTATATACAGGCCAGGGGTATGTTATGCTGGAACCCACGTATAATTTTCTCCTGATCGAAAATGTGGCAGAGTGGGGCCAGGGCATGGTGCTTGATGACGGTCTTTTCCTTGCCTGTGATGCGCATCTGCAGGAATCCATCAGTAAAAGGTCCAATGTGTCCTCTGCGCTGATGGGCGGCGAGGGATTCTTTAATCTCTGCCTTTCCGGCGAAGGCTATGCCGTTCTGGAGTCCCCTGTGCCGAGAGAAGAGCTTTTCGAGTTTGTTTTGAATAATGATGTGCTGAAGATCGACGGAAATATGGCGATCGCCTGGTCCAGCTCTCTGCAGTTTACGGTGGAGAAATCCACAAAATCACTGCTTGGATCCGCAGTGTCAAAGGAAGGTCTGGTCAATGTTTACCGCGGAACCGGAAAGGTTCTTATGGCGCCCACCATGAGCGGCACCATGCGGTATGATCATAACGGACCGGAACAGACAATCGCCAATGCGTCCAGTACGATCTTCCATTGATCGTATGCTGACTTTATACAAAAATCTCTGAAAAAAGGCTCCGATCACTTGCCGGAAGGCAGAATGGAAAGCGAAGAAAGAAACAGGGGAAAGATCCCCGGATAGTTGAATGAATCATTTTGAGGCACAATCTTATATTATCCCCTTCATCGAAGGCAAACTCCCCGAGCGTGTTAAAGAGGATTTTGTCATTCATATGAAAAACTGCAGGGACTGTCACGAGGAGCTGGAGATCAACTACATGCTCCTTGTTGGCATGCGTCAGCTGGATAAGGAAGAGAAGGTTTCTACGGATTTCCGTAAGGATCTGGATCAGGAGCTCAGCCGGATGAAGCAGAAGGTTCACGGAAAGCAGCGTATGCGCTTTTCGGCCTTTTCTATTTGCATGGCAGTCATCATCCTGGGCTCTGCTTTCTTTTACGGAACAGGCCTTTCCGGCGTTTATGCCTACGAGCAGGATATCCGGAAGGCAAATCAGGGAAATTCCTACTATGCCAATGCCTTTTCCTCCGCCTATTATCCTCAGCTTCCCGACCATATTCAGGAGACAAACGAAAGGATGAAGCGGGAAGAGAAGGAGAAGGAATTTACCACTTTTGACCGGATAAAGCAGACGAGGTATATCCAGGCGAAAAGAAAACAGTATGAGCATATCATCCCGAAATCGGGCGGAGGCGGAAAGGAAGAACAATGAAGCTACTTCTCATCGACGGAAACAGCATAATGAACAGGGGGTATTTTGCCCTGCCCAAAGAGCTGACCAACCGGGCGGGACTGCATACCAATGCGATCCTTGGCTTTATGAATATCTTTTTCCGGATCTACGAGGAGGAGCAGCCGGATCATGTGGCTGTGGCCTTCGATCTGCACGCGCCTACCTTTCGTCATCTGATGTACCCGGAGTATAAAGGGACCAGAAAGCACACCGAACCGGAGTTGCTGGAGCAGTTTCCGGTCATCAAGAAACTGATTTCCGCTATGGGTATCCGTATTCTTGAGCAGGAAGGGCTGGAAGCGGACGACCTCCTTGGCTCGATGGCCAAAAGGGCGGAAAAGGAAGGCTATACCGTGACCATCCTTTCCGGAGACAGGGATCTGCTTCAGCTGGCCACGGAGAAGATCTGTATCCGCATTCCCAAGACCTCGAAGGGAAAAACCACTGTCTATGATTATCATGCGAAGGAGGTTGAAGAGGAATACGGCGTAAACCCGGCAGGATATCTTGAAATGAAGGGGCTGATGGGAGATTCCTCGGATAATATCCCCGGCGTTGCGGGAGTTGGCCCGAAAACTGCGGAGAAGCTGATCCGTGAGTTCCATACCGTGGATAATCTGCTGGCGCATCTGGATGAGGTGACACCGGAAAAGCTCCGGATCAAGCTGACGGAGCAGGCGGAGAGTGCCAGGTTTTCCCGCGTGCTTTCCGAAATCCGGACAGAAGAGGAGCTTTTATTCGGTCCTGCTGACACAAGGATTCCGGAGGAAGGTGTTGTAACCCGGGCTTTCCTTGAGGGACTTAAAGAAAATCAGTTATATAAGCTTTTGGGACGGTTTTCGGGCGGAGAAGAGTCAAAAGAGGAACTCGGCAAGGTGCCGCCCCTCACGGTAAACCCTTACTCGCCTGATGACTTTGAAGGCACTGTAAAAGAGGCTTTTTCAGTAAATAAATCGAGCGGCCGGCCGTATTTCGGGCTTGTGCCCCGGATTTCCGCAGGTATTATTACCGGTGCGTATTACGCTGTGGGCGAGCGGATTTTCTTTCGGGAGGGAGGTTCTTCCTCTCTTGCCGTATGGATCGAAGAAGCCTGCAAAAAAGGATGGACGCCTGTAATTGAGGATTTGAAGAGCCTTCTTGGCTGTATTGCCCTTCCGGAAACGGAAGAAACGGAAGAAATCTTTGACTGCCGGATCGCGGCTTATCTGCTGGATCCGCTGGCAAATGATTATCCATTGGGGGAGCTTCTTCTCAGCTATGCTCATCTGCAGATGGAGGAAAAGAAGCCTGCTGATGGTGAGCAGCTTTCCCTGTTTGATGAGGTGCCCGGCGATGACGCTTCAGCATATGCTTTATTCTGTTTATATCCCGAACTGGTAAGGAAGCTGGAAGAGACCGGCAGCATGCGGATCTACAGGGAAATTGAGCATCCTCTTACCTGGTGCCTTACGGATATGGAAAGGGAGGGCATCCGCACCTCTGCGGCAGTTCTCGAGGAGGCAGGGAAGGATTATGAGTCCAGGCTGAAGAACCTCGAAAAGGAAATCTTCAGCTATACTTCCGGAGAGTTTAATATTCTTTCTTCTAAGCAGCTGGGGGTAATTCTCTTTGATGAGCTGGGACTTCCGGCCGGAAAAAAGACGAAGAGCGGTTATTCCACCAATGCGGATATTTTGAATAAGCTCAGGGATGCGCATCCCATTGTGCCGCTCATCCTGGAATACCGGAAGATTTCCAAGCTGCTCTCTACTTATGCAGCCGGTCTTCCCCGCTGCATATCCAGTGACGGCAGGATCCATACCACCTTTCAGCAGACGGTTACGGCCACGGGAAGGATCAGTTCAGTGAATCCGAATCTGCAGAATCTGCCCCAGCGGTCCTCCGAAGGGCGTGAGCTCAGGAAGGCGTTTATTCCCCGTGAAGGCTATATCTTTATTGATGCGGATTATTCGCAGATCGAGCTTCGTGTAATGGCGGCTCTCTCCGGCGATCCGGTCATGCAGGATGCGTTCCGGAAGGGAGAGGATATCCATACGATAACGGCATCCCAGGTGTTTCATGTTGCGCCTGAGGATGTGGATCCTCTGATGCGACGCAGGGCGAAGGCTGTCAATTTCGGCATCATCTATGGAATCAGCGCGTTTGGTCTGGGAGAGGATCTTTCCATTTCGCGTGAGGAGGCAAAGGATTATATTGCCAGATATTTTGAACGGTTTTCCGGTGTAAAGCGCTTTCTGGACGAACAGGTCAGCCGGGCAAAAAAGGATGGGGTCGTGAGAACGCTGTTCGGCCGCATCCGGCCCATGCCCGAGCTTTCCGCTTCGAACTATATGCAGAGAGCCTTCGGAGAAAGAGTGGCAATGAACGCACCTATCCAGGGTACGGCTGCGGACATCATTAAGCTGGCCATGATCAGTGTATGGCGGGAGCTGAAAAGGCGCGGACTGAAGTCCCGTCTGATCCTGCAGATCCATGATGAGCTCCTGATCGAAACTGCTCCCGGCGAGGAGGAAGAGGTGCAGACTCTGCTGACGGAATGCATGACGGGGGCGGCGGAAATAGGCGTGCCCCTTACCGTGGATGTGCATAGAGGAGATAATCTTTATGAGGCAAAATAGGATGTTCCGGATCGGACTTACCGGTGGGATCGGTACGGGGAAATCCAAAGTGCTCGCCTTCCTTTCGGGCCGCGGGGATTCGGCCATTCTTGAGGCTGACAGGCTGGCGAAGGAACTGTATATTCCGGGAAACAGTGCCTATCAGCCGGTAGTTGAAGCCTTCGGCAGGGAAATTCTGGATGCCGGAGGGGAGATTGACAGAAAAAAATTGGGACAGATCGTGTTTTCCGACCCGGAAAAACTGGTCGGACTGAACGAAATCGTCCATCCGCTGGTCAAAGAGGAAATCCTGGAACGGATGGACAAGGCCGAAAAAGACGGAAAACGCTTTTTCTTTCTTGAGGCAGCTCTTCTTTTGCAGGATGGATACCGGGAAATCTGCGATGAAATCTGGTATATTTACGCCGACAGGGAAGTGCGGCTGAAACGGCTTATGACCGGGCGGGGGATCGGAAGAGAGGATGCCCTGCGTGTTATGAACAGCCAGCCGGACGAAGACTGGTACAGAGAGAGGACGGACCGGAAGCTGGATAACAGCGGAGAATTTGAAAAAACCGAGGAGGAAATCCGGAACTGTCTATCCGATCTTCTGTTTTCGGTTGAAGAATGAATTGAAATATGATAGAATATTAACGTTATTTTAGGCTGATCAGGGGGAGATGACCTTTGCCGGACGAGTTTAAAAATGAGTTTCTAAAACGGCATATTTTTCTTTATCGTGCGATGTTTTCACTCATTTTGTGTCTGATCTGCATGACAAAGGCTGCGGGGCTTTACCAAAGTAAAGGACTGCTGATTTTTTATGTTCTGATCTACCTGTTTCTGTGGGGCGGAGAGGAGTTCCTTTATTCCGGCAAGGACAAGGAGAAGAGACGATATTACCTGTATTCGGTTCTGACCGCTGCAGCTCTTCTTGCCATGACGGTGGCTTCCTTCTTCGGCCGTCTTCCTGTATTCTGTGCATTCGGCAATCTGATGATCGGCATTCTGCTGATCACGGATGATTATATCCTTTGCAATGTATATAATACGCTGATCGCCCTTATCCGGCGGTTCATCTATTCGTTTCTTCTTTCCATGGCTGTATTCCGTCCGTATTGGGGAACACTGAAGAATACATGGAAAACCCTGCTTCTTTTGGATGCTTTTCTGGTCTTCCTTACCGTTCAGCTTACGGCGTCCATGATCTATCTGATAATCACTTATCATGATAAAAGGTATAATAAGATCTACTTTAAGCATCTGGACGTGATCGAGGAGAATAAGAATCTTCAGACACTTCAGGATAAGATTGAAAAGGTGAACAGCGAGATCAATTTCCAGCGGCTGAATCTGACGAGAGCCAATTCCGAGCTGGAACGGATGAACGTGGAGATCCGTTCGCTGATCGATGTCATGAAATTCTTTTCCTCCGGCTTCAGCATCAGAGAGCATGCGGAGTATATGCTGAAAAATGTGACCAATGTAAAGAAGACTTCCGTTTCCGGACTTTATCTGGAAAAAGACGCGGCCATGCAGGACAGGCCGCTTATCGTGATCGATCCTGCGGACAGCTCGCTTGCTCCGGTTCTTCAGCGTGATATTGAGCAGATCTATAATCTGATCTGCGAAGAGAATATCCGGGAGCCCTTTGTTCTGATCGAGAATTTCAAACCGAATTCCCATTATCTGCAAAGCGACAGAGTTTGCAACGCCATTGCCTTTCCGTCCTACGACGGAGACAGATTTTATGGCGTAATGGTCTGCGTTGCCACATCGTACGACTTCTTCCTTTCCGGGCTGTCGTTCTACGAGTCGGCTGTTATGGACTTTACATCGGCGCTGATCTCCGACAGGCTGTATTCCCAGACAGAGGATATGGCAAAGAAGGATGGTCTGACCAAAATCTTCAACCGTGTATACTATAACCGTTTCTTCCCGGAGCTGTGTGACCAGGTTATGGCAGGAAACAGTGTGATGTCTCTGGCCATGCTGGATATTGACCACTTCAAGAGCGTGAACGATACCTACGGGCACCTCGCCGGTGATGAGGTGATCAAGATGGTGGCAAAAGTTGATGAAAAATATGCCGAAAAATATGGCGGCTACGCCGTTCGCTTCGGCGGTGAGGAATTCCTTTTGATCCTTCCGGGCGTGGGGCTTTCGGATGCAAAGGATATTCTTCAGCAGCTGCACAGGGATGTGCGTGAAACTGTGATCCATTTTGAAGATAAAGATATATCTGTCAATCTGAGTATCGGTATTGCCTGCTATAAGGAAACCTGCGGCAATCTTCAGGAGATCGTTGACAGAGCCGACCGGGCGATGTATTACAGCAAGGAGCATGGCCGCGGCCGGATAACCATAGATGGAAAAGAAGGAGAATGATAAAAAAATGAATATTCTGGTGATCAATTGCGGTTCATCAACATTAAAGTATCAGCTGATCGATTCGGAAACAGAGAATGTTCTGGCGAAGGGGCTTTGCGAAAGGATTGGCCTGGATGGGCAGATTAAATTTAATCATCCCAAAACCGGTGAGTCAGTCCTGATCAAACGGAACCTTCCGGACCATAAGGTCGCTCTTCAGCTTGTGGTGGAGACTCTGCTGAGTCCGGAATATGGTTCCATAAAAGATCTTTCCGAAATCGATGCCGCAGGTCATCGTGTTGTACATGGCGGCGAGACCTTTGCTTCCTCTGTTATTGTGGATGATGCGGTTTATCACGCGATCGAAGAGGTAAGCCCCCTGGCTCCGCTGCATAATCCGGCAAACCTTCTGGGTATTGATGCGGTCCGCCATCTTATGCCGGATGTAAAGAATGTTGCCGTATTTGATACGGCCTTCCATCAGACCATGCCCGAGGAGGCCTATCTTTACGGTCTTCCCTATGAGTATTATGAAAAGTATAAGATCCGTCGTTACGGCTTCCATGGAACGAGCCATGGCTATGTTTCGGCAAAGGCCATTTCTCTTCTGGATAAGCCGGTGGAAGAAACAAAGGTGATCGTCTGTCATCTGGGCGGCGGTGCGAGCATATGTGCAGTTAAGGGCGGAAAATCCGTAGATACATCTATGGGCTTTACACCGCTTGAGGGACTGGTCATGGGTACCAGAAGCGGGAATATCGATCCGGCCATCCTGCCGTATCTTTCCGAAAAGGAAGGCCTGAACCTGGATGAAATGATCACGGTGCTTAACAGAAAGTCCGGTATGCTGGGCATATCCGGAACATCCAGCGATATGAGAGACATCGATGCAGGGAATGAAGCGGGCGATAAGCGTGCCCATCTGGCCTTCAAGTCGTTTACCTACAGCGTTGTGAAGACCATAGGCGCCTATGCGGCAGCCATGAACGGCGTGGATCTCATTGCGTTTACCGCAGGAATCGGTGAATGGGACAGCGAAGTCCGTAAAGAAGTGATTTCCCACCTGGGATATCTTGGTATTACACTGGATGAAGAAGCCAATAAGGGCGGCGGAAAGCTGATCCGTATTTCCACAGAGGATTCCCGTGTGCAGGCCTATGTGATCCCCACAAACGAGGAACTGGCCATCGCAAGAGAAACCGAGCGTCTTTGTAAATAGTTTTTTGTCATCAACAATTTTTTCGCGCTTTTTTTCAATTTTATGTTGACAATCAGCTCAACCATCTGTATAATCAAAAAAGTGTGATTTTTCCGTAAGGAGGTGGAAAGAAAAATGTCTATTTGTCCGAAGAATAAGATTTCAAAAGCAAGAAGAGATAAGAGAAGAGCAAACTGGAA
>DFHD01000109.1 GCA_002372545.1 Lachnospiraceae bacterium UBA3732
CAAAGAAAAAGGACTGAAAGAAGGGCTGAAACAAGGCCATAAGAGTGGTGTCGATTTAGAAAAGCAGGCCACAGTTTTTCGGATGCTCCGTCATCAGATGCGCGATGAGGAAATCATCGAAATCGCTGAAGTTGATGAGGAAACATTCAAGCGGTTAAAGGGTGAATATGAAGCGAAGTACGCTGCTATAAGCTAAATGTTTTCAGTGAGCCCCAGCTGATTCTTCCATAGAATGCGTATTCGCAGGATTCAAAAAAACTGAGCAAGGTGGTGCCATGAAGAATGTATTTCTTCATGGCACTGTTTGTGTTTGATCAGATGTTCAGCAGTTACGACTAAATCAACCTCTCAGAAATCCATTGCACCCATATAAAAAGTATTCTATAATCATTTTATCGGTATGTTTGCGGATTCAGAAAGGACGTGAAATATGTCTGATATGAATCTGGCAAAAGATACAAAAGACACAGAAGATGTAAAAGATACTAATGATGAGAACGGTGCGGCAGATGAAACTGATGACTGGTTTATCCGTCGGCTGCGACAGTCTGTACTTGAGGCCAGAAAGAACGAAACATGGAGGGACGAATATATGACTTCCAGAGATATTGAGAGAAGAGGGTATCTTCAGGGCGAGAAAGCCGGCGTCGAAAAAGGACGCAGTGAAGGGCGTGCTGAGGAAAAACGTAAAACAGTTCTTCGCATGCTTGAGAAGGGCATGGATCCGGAACTGATTTCGGCAGTTGTGGAGCTTTCTCCTGAGGAACTGCAAAGCTTTGTGGAGGAGTATGAAGGCCGAAAAGCATAACGATGGTTAGGTGCGTAACGCACCTGCTGAACAATGCTAAACCAAGTAAAAATGTGACCTGAAAATAAGTAAAACAGGAATCTCGTAAACATACCGGCGGCAGATTGGAAGATTTTTCCAATTTGACCGCCGGTTCTACGCAAGAGCCTGTTGCGGCCATACACCGTATTTTTTTAAAAGGATTCTGTTGCATGTGACATCTTTGATCATAATCTGAGATTGAAGGCTGTGATTTCTTCTAAGGGTGAGTATTAAAGAGGGATGCTCCGGTCATAGAGGGTGAAACGGTTTTACACTGCTTGGCAGATATCGAGGATTGCATAAGACACATAAACATGATATCCTTTTCCTGATAGGTGCTTGGTTTGCATCAATGGATATTGGAAGTGATGGAGGTAGGGAATGACGGAAGTGTACTGCTACGCAAAATGCTCGACCTGTAAGAAGGCTCTGAAGTGGCTGGATGATAACGGGATCACATATAAAGCAATCGATATTAAGGCGGACCATCCGGACGAGGAAACTCTGCGCCGGCTGCATCAGAAGAGCGGACTGCCGCTGAAGCGTTTTTTTAATACCAGCGGTCAGCTTTACCGGGAACTGGAATTATCGAAAAAGCTTCCGGATATGCGTGAGGATGAAATGTTTCGCCTTCTGGCCTCGGACGGGATGCTGGTAAAGCGGCCGCTTCTCGTTACAGAAGATGCCGTTCTGCCCGGTTTTAAAGAAGAAGACTGGAGGAAAGCGCTTTGATCACACACATCTTAAATGAAATCGACAGCTTTATGTATTACCCGGTGCTGCTTGTTGTTATGGCAATCGCAGGCCTTTATTTTACCTGCTTGACAAAAGGTGTGCAGATCCGGCTTTTTCCGGAATCTATCCGTCTTCTGATGGAGCCTCCTGCAGATAAGAAGCAGGTATCATCCCTGCAGGCCATGCTGGTCTCTACGGCATCCCGCGTAGGTACGGGAAATATCGTTGGGGTATCCACGGCTATCTGCCTGGGCGGACCCGGTGCATGCTTCTGGATGTGGATCATGTGTATTGTTGGCGCTTCCTCAGCCTTTATCGAGAGCACCCTGGCGCAGGTTTACAAGAGAAAAAATGAAAAGGGCGAAAGCTTCGGCGGCCCGGCCTATTATATAGAAAAGGCTCTTCATGCGCCGCTTCTGGCGGGACTGTTCTGCGTTTTTCTGATCGCAACCTATGCAGTGGGCTTTAACCTGCTCTGCTCCTATAATCTGCAGTCCACCTTTGCCACTTACTCGTTTTACAATAAGACCTGGACGCCGGTCATTGTGGGCGGTATCCTTGCCCTCGTTACCGGATATTGCATTTTCGGCGGCGGCAAGCGAATCGTGAAGCTTACCAGCGTGATCGTTCCGGTCATGGGCGTGGCCTATGTGCTGATCTCTCTCATCGTGATCTGCGCAAATATCACCAATGTGCCGCACATGTTTAAGATCATTTTTGCGGATGCATTTGATTTTAAATCCATCATGGGCGGTGTGGCCGGTTCATGTATGATCTATGGGATAAAAAGAGGCCTTTATTCCAATGAGGCAGGCGTAGGCTCGGCACCCAATGCTTCCGCCTCTGCAAAAGTCAGCCATCCTGCCAAACAGGGGCTCGTTCAGACGCTTTCGGTTTATATCGATACGCTCCTTCTTTGCACGGCGACGGCGCTGATGTGCCTTTCCAGCGGCGTGGAAAGAAATGCGGAGGTATCCGGTGCACCCTATGTGCAGAATGCTATTTCAACGGTATTCGGCCACATCGGACCGACATTTATTACGGTCGCCATGATCCTGTTCGCCTTTACAACCCTTTTGGGGAATCTCTTTTATGTGGATAATGCGCTGATCTTTCTGCATCATAAAAAGGAGCCGCCGAAGTGGTTCATGAATCTCTTTTATGTTGCTGCTGTTTTGGTCATTTTTCTCGGCGCGGTGATTCCCATGGATGCTGCCTGGGCTGCAGCGGATATTACCATGGGTCTCATGACTCTCATCAACCTGCCGGCGTGCATGCTCCTCGGGAAGGTGGCAATCGATACGCTGAAGGATTATGAACAGAAGAGAAAGAACGGAGAGCCCCTGGAATTCAAGGGAAAGGACATCGGGCTGAACGAGGAGGAACTGGATTTCTGGAAGTGATGTGAAGAGCAGAGATGGCGCGGATGATCGAAGCAGAAGCGTCGGGGAGGAAAGTGAAGGGAAATGGACAACAGTGAGTTGAATGTATTTCTTATGGTGGGTGCGATCTTCGCCTTTATTGGCCTGATCTTTCTGATCATCGGCCTGGTGTTCATGCATCTGCATAAGAAGAAAAAGAATCTTTGCACCGCAAGGACTGTGGGGCAGGTGGTGGATATCGTCAGCCGGACGAGTACGGACAGCGACGGCTATTCTTCCGTGGTTTATTCTCCGGTCATCAGTTACTGGGTAAACGGGATCGAGGTGCGGCAGACAAACAGTGTATATTCCCGGCCGTGCAGATATACGGTGGGGCAGAATGTGGAGGTCATGTATGATCCCATGGAGCCGGGGAAGATGCTGGTGGCCGGAGATAAGTCCGAAACGCTTTTATTTGGGATCTTTACCGGACTTGGAGGCCTCTTTTTTATCCTGGGCATTGTGTTTATCATCGTTGGGATAAGATGATCGGAGGAAAAAGAGATTTTACTGAGGGCCTTGTCAACAGGGTATTATACAAGAAATGAAATTCAGATACTTGAATATGAATAGGACGGAATATAGAAATTCATGATTGTATGCATGTGCGGAAAGGAAATGCAGCTGACGTGTATACTTTTCTTATGATGTTAAAGGATTACATAGATAATCATAATATGCACTGGTTTCTGGTGTTTTTTCTGTTTGTGTTGATCCGCTGGGTGGTTATTTTTGCTGCTGCGTCAGGATACAGGAGGTATGAACAGGAAACAGACGGAGATTCCGGTGCATATTTTTCATCTGTGATCATTCCGGTCATGGATGAGCCGGTGGAGCTTTTTGAAAGAGTGCTGTCAGAAATACTGAAGCAGAACCCTTCGGAACTGATCGTTGTGGCGAACGGAGCGTATCCAAAGAAACTGATGAGGCTCTGCCATGAATATGAGGAAAAGTGCGGGGATGAAGGGCATCCGACCAGAATGCTCACGCTGCATACATCTGTTCCGGGAAAGAGAAATGCGATCCGTTTGGGAATGGAACATATTGATCCGCAAAGTGAAATCTGTATCCTGGTGGACAGCGACACCATTTGGACAGAAAATACGCTGCTTGAACTGATGAAGCCCTTTGCCGCGGATGAAAGGATCGGCGGTGTTACCACCCGTCAGAAGATCTTTCATGAGAACCGCAGCCTGGTAACGATGACCGCAAGCCTTCTGGAGGAGATCCGGGCGGAGGGGACGATGAAGGCCATGAGTGCAGCGGGAAAGGTCGGCTGTCTTCCCGGCCGCACGATAGCCTTCCGCACATCTATTCTGAAGCAGGTCATGGATGAATTTATGACTGAGGTCTTCATGGGCATCCATAACGAGGTTTCCGATGACCGGAGTCTCACCAATCTGACATTGAAGCTGGGATATAAAACCGTCTTGCAGGATTCTGCTCTTGTTTATACGGATGCGCCCGCCGATTGGAGAACCTTTACCAGACAGCAGCTGCGTTGGTCCGCGGGTTCGCAGTATAACAATCTGAAAATGACGCCATGGATGTTAAGACATGCTCCGCTTATGGCTTTCATTTACTGGTCGGATATGTTGATGCCGATCCTTCTGATCAGCCTTTATCTGAATTTTCTCTCCTGTATGATCCTGAAGTCTTTCGGAGTCGCTGTCCTGGGTGTGATCTACACGGGACCGGTCTGGCTGCTGCCGGTCCTGATCATTGTGAGCTGTATACTGGGATTCGGTGTGAGGCATATCCGTGTCTTTTTGAATCTTCCCTGGTATTATATTTTGTTCATACCGGTACTGATCCTTGTTTTATCTTTTTTGATGGTGTATATCCGTATTGCAGGTCTTATGCGCTGTGCAGACGGCACACGTTGGGGAACGAGGTTCGTATCGGACGAGGTATCGCAAGATGAAACTATATCATAAGGCAATGACAATAGGTTTTCTGCTTCTTCTCCTTGCCTTTCTTGTCTGGGCTGCCCAGACGTACATGGAAAATAAGGAAAAAAAGTCAGCTGTGATCATTTTCGATGATACAGTGAAGAGCGGAGGAATCTATTTACAGAGGCCTCCGGAGGTTGAGGCTCTTGATGTGAAGCCGGATATTCTGGGATGGTTTGACACGTGGGGGAAACCCATGTCGCGCGCCAAGGCTGAGACCTGTATGCGGCTGGGGATCACGCCGCTGATCACCTGGCAGCCCGGTGAATATAAGCTTGTGGATATCGGAAATGGTGTTCATGACGGGATGGTCCGGGATTATCTGACGGAAATACATGAGATATTCGGAAATAATACAGTGCTGATCCGCTTTGCACATGAGATGGAATGCGCTTCGCCGGATAAAACAACCTGGTATCCCTGGCAGTATTACGGCGGAGAGCAGGATTATATCAAAATGTGGAAGCATGTGGTTGACATCGGGCGGAGGATCGCGCCTAATGTCCGTTGGATATGGTCGCCAAACCGCATAAACGAGGTTTCAGCAAAATGGTATCCGGGAGATGAATATGTGGATTACATCAGTATGACCCTGAATCATAAAATGGATCAAAAGTATCATTTTACGAGATTTGAAGACTGCTACAATGGGCTCGGGCGTGCAGAAGAAATAAAGAAGTACAATAAGAAGGTGATCTTATCCGAGGTGGCGTATGCGGATGATGATAAAAACATCAAGGGAGAATATCTGAAAAGCATTTTCGATTACGTCCGGAAGGATGATCAGATCTGCGCAGTCGTTTTTTTTAATTATGATATCGACGAAAACCGTCAATACCGGTTTTCGGATGATCCGCATTATATCAATATCTGGTATGATGGTGTGCGGCAACTGCATGAATGGAACAAAGAGAACGAAAACACGGACTAGCAGGAGGGCTTTGTAAATGCGTAACAGGGGATATCGGATACTCATCCGTGTTGTCACGGTCATTGCCATACTGTTTTTTACCATGCTGGGCATATTTGTGGAGCTCTGGTTTTGAGTGAGACAGGGATGGCACGACCTTTACGCCGAATGGCATTCTGACGAGAAAAGAAGTCGTGACCTTTATGTATCGCGGATATATAAAGAACGGCAGGCCTTAGGAGCCTGGATATCAAAAAAGCCGTTTCCGAAGGCCTCAAAACCTCAGAAACGGCTATTTTACTTGTCGGAATGACAGGACTTGAACCTGCGACCTCTTGACCCCCAGTCAAGCGTTCTACCACCTGAACTACATCCCGAGACCTTTACTATAATACCAAAAAATAAAAAAAATGCAAGGGGAAATTTCACTTTGTTACATATTTCGTATTCTCCGGTCTGATCTTCGTTCTGATTGCTGGTCTGATCATCGGTCAATCCACTCCCTTTTCTGTGTCAATTACTCTGGTACATCGATTCTTAAATAACTGGAACAAATGCTTGCCTGCTCAGATATACCCGTTTTCACCTCGGACGGAGATTTCCCCGCTGATAAGCGGCTGGATGTCTCCGTCTGGTTTTTGGATGAGGAGAGCGCCGTCCGCGCGGATGCCAAGGGCTGTGAAGGGACCTTCCCGGTTTTCTGCCACATCTGTATTGGCATTGGTATTTTGTCCGCCCGGTTCTCCGGAAGAATTCACGGGAGAAGCGGCTTCGTTCATACCGGTCGGCGTACGGTAGAGATAGACCGGTCTGTTTCGATGAATCAGGAGATTGTTGTATTCCTCCAAGAGAAAGCTGAGGTCGCCTGTCCGGCTGTATTCCCGAAGAAGATGGAGCATCTCCGGTACAAAGGCCAGAATAACGGCCTCCCGGTCGGGCGTTGTATCGATGCCGGGCATGAACGGTATAATTCCGGCAAAAGTGGGAGCCGGGGCCTCAGTTGAGTGTGGGTTCGGACAGCCTGTCGGGTTCGGAACAGCGGATGAAAGGGCTTCTGCCAGAGAGGTTGCTTTCCCGGCGAGCTCCGGCGGATAAGCCGATGGAGTACAGTTGATGCCGATGCCGAAGATGATACCGGTTTCCGGCCCGAAGGAGGTTGCCTCCGTCAGGATGCCGCAGAACTTCTTGTAGATCACAGATGTTTGCGAGCTGTCTTCGGGGCGGCTGACGGATGTGGCTGCAAACGCAGGGGTGTTGCTTTGAAGACTGGAATCGTGTTCTGTTTGGAGCGGGCGGCCGACAGGAAGCAGGATATCGTTCGGCCACTTGATCATAGGCGCAAGAGCCGGGTATACCTTCCGGATGGCCCTTGTGACCGCTACAGCCGTTACAAGCGTCAGGGACGAAATGTTTTCATTCGGAGACGTGTCAAGAAGGGACATCCAGATGCCGCTTTCACTCGGAGAGTTCCAGGTTCGGCCCAGACGGCCGCGGCCGGCGGTCTGCACCTCGGCCACATAAAGAAGGGGGCCGCGTTTCCCGGCCCGGAAAAGCTCCTTCACCAGTGTATTGGTGGAGGTCACGGTTTCCTCTGTATATAATTCCTGAAGGAGCCCCTCAGTGAGAAGAGGGGCGAGTCTCGTTTTATCCATTCTTGTTTTTTTCCTACTCTATTTTACAGTTTCATTCATGCTCTGCTTTACAGCTTCTTCCGTACTCTCTTTCACAACGGCTTCTCCGTCCACGACTGCATCCTTCTCCGGTTTCTTCGGAGGACGGAGGTCTTCGCCCAGGATCGCGCTGGTCACCCGCTCATTTAAGAAGATATACATCTGGTCGGCCAACTCTTTCCGGTAGGAGAAGGGAAGAAGGTAGTTTTCCTTTCCGATATAAAAGTGGATGATGCTGTAAATATTCTCGTTTTCCGGAACGATATGGTTAAGGTCCCGGATCACGTTGTAGGGGTATGTTTTTTCACCCCGCCAGCTCTTGATCGTAAAGTCATCCACATCAAATTCATAGGTGATATCATAAGCGGTTTTGGAAAAGGTGTGGGCGATAAGGGCTATGCCGTACAAGGTCAGCAGCATGAAAAAGACCAGAGCGATATAGTGGCCGTGATATTTACCCATGAAGAACAGGGCGACCATGCCTCCGAAGAAACCGGCAAGGAAGAATCCGAGGATCCGGAGAGTCAGTCTTGTTTTTTTACGTTTTTTTACGGTATAGCGAACCATAGTTTTCCTTCTTTCTTTATTCATCTGCCTCGCGGAGGCGTTTTTCCCATTCTGTTTCCGCCGGCCATTCGGAGCTGTCCATGCATTCCCGGATTTCTCTGAAGTACAGGGAAAGCTTTCCCTGTATGGCGTCGGAATCGTAGTAGAAGGGGGCGCCCTCCGGATCCGACATCAGGTACTCCCATAACCGGGCTCTGTCCTCGGTGGGATAGGTCTTGGAATAGGAGTCGATCATATAAACACTCTCATGATCGCTTTGGGCTTCGGCCGAAAGGGCGGTAAAGGTATAGTCAGCGGAGAACTCGATCATTTCTCCGTTTTCATCAACGTAAGCAAAATAATAATCAAACGCTTCCGGGTTGAACGCATCCCATTCATCTTCAAAAGCGTAATCGCTGGCGTTGACCCGTACATCCACTATGTGGGAAAGCTCATGTACAACGGTGCCTGCTGTAAGGCTGTAGGAGTCAATATCATACGCCATATAGGATACTCCGCCGGTAGTGGTGGTGACAGCTGCGGCGTTGGAAATATTGACGGAGGGATCCTCCGGCGTAAGGGGACCGGTGAGGTAGATGATGATCTCCCGCACAAAATCCCTGGAAAGATCCCGGAAAAAGCTGTCCGGATAAAGGGCAAAAGCTTCTTCGAGCACATCCAGAGCGGAGGAAACCTTTGACGGATCGTCGGTGGGAGTCAGCTTGTAACCCCAGAGGGAATCCTGCGTGTCTTCTCCATAGATGATGCGGACGCCGTATTTTTCATAAAACGCTTTTACTCTTTCATTCGTACCATCCACAGTAATGACCGGAGGCTCGTAGGGAGTCTGCTCCGGAGGATCCCAGTGCGCCGGGGTGATCGCAGAGCAGTCCGCCAGAAACAGGCACTCGATCAGGCTGTCCTGGTCTATGGAGTATACCACAAGCGTATCCCCGCAAAGAGGAACGCGGGAACAGGTAAACCAGCGGTCATTCTCTCTTTTGACGGGAATGCGCAGCTCGCGTTTTTCCTTTTCTTCCGCGTTCAGAAGGACGGCGGAATAATCATCAAGGTTCGGGCTGATACTGATGAGACAGCTATCCTGTGAGGCCTGGTACCAGTTTGTACCGGGAGGTTCGGTATAGTAGCTTTCGCTCCAGTCCCGGATATCCAGCAGGAGATAGTAATCCAGATCATAGGTGCTGTCCCGGAAAACATGGAACAGAAGGGAAGAATCATCGGAATACGCTGCGGGATAGAGACCGCTGAAGCCCAGAGGAAGAGTCCAGACCTGCTCGAATCTGTCCTCCAGATATTCATAAAGGAAGCCGTTCCAGCTGGAGGCAAAGATCCGGCTGCCGCAGACCACGCACCGGTCGGGTGTGATGCCTTCCGGCAGTTCCGCCACGGACACATCCTCCTCCGGCATATACAGATTTGAACCGTTTTCTATATACAGAACCAGAGGCGACGCAGATAAAAATCTGATCAGGGGGGCGCCGCTGGGACCTGTTTCAGCCGTTTTTTCCCGGATCAGAAACGAACTGCCCCGGACAGAGGCTGAGCCGGTGGACAGGTCGATTTCCACTACCTTTCCGGAAAAGCTGCTTTCGTTATTTTCATAGCAGGCAAGCAGCAGGTGACTCTCGTCCAGAAGAAGGGCATCTGTGGCATTCAGTCCTTCCTTTTCCGGTATATCGCTGTAATCCATAATAGCTGGGTTTTCGGGAAGTGCCCTCACCGCCAGCAGCCTGCTGCTCTCATTTCGCGAAGCACCTGCGGGATAGGTGTTCCGGGGCTCCTCGCCGCAGCCTGTGAGAAGGAGGGGGAGGAGAAGGAGTATGCAGGAGAGGATATGAATAATAATACGCTTTTTGTTCATTGCTGTCTCCGGTCATGCTGAAAAGCAGGGTTTTTAACATTTTACAAAAAGACAGGGGAAAGGTCAAGGAAGACAGGCCGGGACTTGCCCGGAAGTGAACTTTGGGTTATAATCTAAGTTGGCTTTTCAGAGAAACAGGGAGGAATAAGGGAAGTGATCAGGTTAATCGCCAGCGATATTGACGGTACACTGGTGCCGGATGGTACAGATAAGATCGACCCGGAAATGCTGAAGGTGATCAAAGCGCTCTCCGAAAAAGGCATTGTGTTTGCAGGAGCCAGCGGAAGACAGTTTATCAGCATGGCGCGGCTTTTTCAGCCGGTCTGGGAGGATATTTATTATATCACGGATAATGGAAGCATTCTCCGGGGACCCCGGGAGATCATCTCCATGAACGTGATCGGAAGAAAACCTCTTTTCGAAATGATCCGGGATGTAAAAAAGCTTCCCGGGTGCGATATCATGCTCTGCGGAAGGGACTGGGCCTACTGCGAAGACTACGGTGAGATGTTTTACTGGCTCAGGGATTCCTATAAGTTTAACATCCGCGTAGTGGGAGACTTCGAGGAAAATCTCAGGGATGACATTGTGAAGCTTTCCATCTACAAGAAGGATACCGTGGAAGAAGAGGTGAAAAAGTGGTTTCTGCCCAAGTGGCAGGACATGTTTAAGATTGCCTCTGCGGGAACCATGTGGCAGGATATTGTGAATCCCGACGCGGATAAGGGAAGCTCTCTCAGAAAACTGCAGGAGCGGCTGGGAATCTCTCCCGAAGAGACCATGGCCTTCGGCGACAATATCAACGATCTGGGGCTTCTGGCCGCGGCAGGGGAAAGCTACGCCATCGGCAGTGCAAGGGAAGAAGTGAAGCAGGCGGCAAAGCATGTGGCGCCGCCACTTTCCGAATATGGAGTAACGAAGGTGTTGAAAAAACTTCTGGAATCCTTGTAAATTACATATTTTAGGCAGGGTGAGTGCGAGTAAGCCTGTGAGGGACCGTCACGGGTCTTTGTGCCAAATCGCTTCGCGATTTGCAAGACTTGCAATGCAAGTCTTGGTTCTGCTTCGCAGAACGCATCTGCTTTTGGCGGACACACAATTCTTCGAATTGTGCGCGTGCGGCGCTTAACGATTCACGAGCGTCCGTTCTATGGACGCGAAGTGAGAGTTTAGCGAGCGTAGCGTTTTTTGCGAAGCGGCCGCTAGGGGTAACCCGTGGTCGTGCGAGAGCAGTGTCACGAACAGGTTTACTCGCGCGAACCTCTGCAAAAAAATATAGTGTATTTGGGGAGATGTAACTAAGTTTTAAGTTTTATTTAGTATGGCGTTTCTTGCCATATGAGAAAGAAGGAGGACGACATGAGTAAGATAGTAATGACAACCCCTCTCGTGGAGATGGACGGAGATGAGATGACCCGGATTCTCTGGAAGATGATCAAGGATGAGCTGCTGCTGCCTTTTATCGATCTGAAAACAGAGTATTACGATCTGGGACTGGTGCACAGAAACGAGACAGATGATCAGGTGACCATCGATTCTGCCCATGCCACAGAAAAATACAAGGTTGCGGTAAAGTGTGCCACCATTACACCCAATGCGGCAAGAGTGGAGGAATATAACCTGAAGGAAATGTGGAAGAGTCCCAACGGAACCATCCGGGCAATCCTTGACGGCACTGTGTTCCGGGCGCCTATTCAGGTTAAGGGAATCGACCCCTGTGTCAGAAACTGGGAGAAGCCAATCACCATTGCCCGTCATGCCTATGGAGATGTGTATAAGGCAAGTGAGATGAAGATTCCGGGTCCCGGAAAGGTGGAGCTTGTATATACCGCGGCCGATGGAAAGGAAGAGCGGGTGACTGTGCATGATTTTAAGGGTGCCGGTGTGGTGCAGGGTATGCATAATCTGACAGATTCCATTGAGAGCTTTGCCAGAAGCTGCTTTACCTATGCGCTGGATACAAAGCAGGAACTCTGGTTTGCCACTAAGGATACCATTTCCAAAAAGTATGACCATACCTTCAAGGATATCTTCCAGGAAATCTACGATAATGAGTTTAAAGCGAAATTCGAGAAGGCAGGCATTACCTACTTCTATACGCTGATCGATGATGCGGTAGCCAGAGTGATGAAATCCAGGGGCGGCTTTATCTGGGCCTGCAAGAATTATGACGGCGATGTCATGAGCGATATGCTTTCCAGCGCCTTCGGTTCACTGGCCATGATGACCTCCGTGCTGGTTTCTCCCAAGGGCTACTATGAGTATGAGGCGGCTCACGGCACCGTGCAGCGCCATTACTATAAGTATCTGAATCATGAAGAGACTTCTACCAATCCGGTGGCAACGATCTTTGCCTGGACAGGTGCCCTCAGAAAGAGAGGGGAGCTGGACAGCCTTCCTGAGCTGATGCAGTTTGCGGATAAGCTGGAGAAGGCGACCATCGATACCATCGAGGGCGGCAGGATGACAAAGGATCTTGCCCTGATCACCAGTCTGGAAAATGTTACCGCACTGAATACAGAGGACTTTATGAAGGCAATCCGCGAGACGCTTGAGGCTTCTCTGTGATCCTGTAAGTGTGGATATGACGCGCAGGAATATTGCGCAGATGATACAGAAGAGTCCTAAATCATCTCGACCTGAGCAAACCGGCTGAGCAGCGGATAAGTCCGAAAAGAGAAGAGCGGTACTGATCCGGTTTAGCGGAAAAATGCTGCAGAACAGGGGGCCGGCTGAAAAGAAGACGGCCGGAAAGAGAACCGGCATGAGATTTGTAAGAGACTGAGGGAAAGATCCCCGGGTGGCGGAAATGGATATCTGGGCTATACTGAATATTGCAAAAACAGATGATAAAAACGAAATCCGCCGTGCGTACCGGACCATGCTCCGGAAGGTGAATCCCGAGGATGATCCCGAAGGCTTCAAGCAGCTTCGGGAGGCCTATGAAAGGGCGCTCCGGGGCGAGGATCCTCCGGGGAAAAGTCTTAACCGGCAGGCGGAAGAGGCGGAAGGGAAAAAAGAGGATGCCGATGCGGCCGGAGCCATGCAGGCTGTGGAGTCGCTTTTCCGGCACTTCTTCCACCGGATCGATCCGAAAATGTGGGAGAGGCTGCTGGATACGGATTATTTCACTATGCTGGATACTTCGGAAACGGGGATGATGATCATTCTCACGAATCTCATGAAGTATCCCTATGTGCCAAAGGATGTCCTGACGGTGCTGAACTGCCGTTACCGGCTGACGGAAAGGGCGGATGAGCTTTCCGACCGGGTGCCGCTTGCCTTTTTCCAGTATCTGGAGAGACGGCTGGTGAGCCCGGATCAGATCGAGATGCGGTTGATCCGCGGACCGGAAAATGCAGATTATGACGGGTTTATCGAGGACTATCTGAACCTTCGGCGAGCGGTCATGCGCGGGCAGAAGGCGGAACAGGCGGCTCTTCTCCGGAAGCTGGAAAGAATGGATATCCAGTATCCGGGGCTGGATGAGCAGTATACGAGACATCTTTTGCAGACCGGCAGGACAGGTGAGGCGGACAGGCTTTCCCGGATTCTGGCAGAGGCTTATCCCTTTTTTGATACCATGCTCCTTCGTGCGGATGTTCTGCAGATTCTGGGGCATACCGGGAAAATGCGGGATTGTCTTGCGGTATGCGGGAGATTAAAGCCGGGGGAGCCGGCGCTGGAGCTCAGACTGGCCAGAGTCGAGGCTGAGGAGGGAAACTATGCTCAGTCGAGGGACAGGCTGGTCAGAGAGGTAAAAAAACATCCCTACGACATTGTACTCCGGTCCGAGCTGGCCAGTGTTACTGCCGGACTGGCTGAGCAGCTGAAGGGGAAGCTGGAGGCTTCGCCGGATGACCCGGATCTGAAAATGGAGCTGGGTAAGGCCTATTATCAGGCAAGGATGTTCCGGGAGGCAATCGCTGTTTTCGGCAGCTTTCATCCGGGGGATGAACAGCTTCCGGAATATCTGAACTATATGGGCAGCTGCCATCTCTATATCCATAAAGAAAAGGATGCCATTCTGGCATTTGAGACCTGGCTCAAGGTGGTGGATGCTCTTCCGGATACGCCGGAAAATCAAAAGGAAAAAAAGCAAAGGGGGCGTACTGCTCTTCTTATGGGGACCGCTTATCTCGAAAGCGGTGATCTAGATGCGGCGGAAAGGTGGCTGGATCAGGTAGAGCCTGAGGAGCCGGAGGATGAGGATACGCTGACGGAGACCCGGATCGAGCTTCTCTACCGGAAGGGGGATTATTCCGCCTGCATCCGTTTGTGCCGGGAGCTGGCAGAGAAAAAGCATGTCAATTATATGAGCATGCTTTACCGGGCAAAATGTGCGCTGAAAAGAGGAAATGCGGAGGAGGCGGTGTTCTATGCCGCCCAGGCCATGGATATCTATCCCTATATGGTGGATCCGTATGAAGTGATCATCAAAGTGAATATCCTTCAGGGAAATCTTGCGGAGGCGGGAAAAATCCTGAGAAAATATGAAAGGCTGGGGATTCCCAGCGTAACGGCGGCTTACTTCAGAGCCATGATCGCAAAAGAGGAAAACAGACCTGCTGAGGCTTACCGGCTTCTGGCGGGGTATGAGGATAAGCTCAGTTCTCCGGAAACCTGCGATCTGCATCATCCGGAGGAGTTTTATATCTTAAAGGGAGAGATCCTGGAGGCGCTGAAGGATCCCCATAAGGCGCTGGCGGCCTATCTGGAGGCGGAACGCCTCAGACCGGAGAATGACCGTATACAGGGAAAACTTGGCGTGCTTCTGGCAAAACTGCACCGTTTTGATGAGGCAGAGAAAAGGCTGAGCCGTCAGATCGAGAAAAAACCGGAGCCGCTGTATTATCTTACCAGAGGGATGTGCTACCGGGAGATGAACGAGGATCTTCGGGCCAGGGAGGACTATCTCCGTGTGGCGGGGGAAACCCGGATCGCGGCAAAGACAATTCTTTTTATTGCCGACCAGCTCCGGGAGATGATGCTCTTCAGGGATGCCGAGGGGCTGTACAGAAGGGCAATGGAAAAAACGGCAGCTTCAGGAGAAAGACGGATTGCTCTCTTTGGTCTGGCCAGGACTCTGGCGGAAAGAAAAAAGGGGGACGAGGCGAGAAGTGTTCTGATGGAGCTTGTGGAAGGACAGGCAGTGACAGCGGAGCTGAAGCTGGTGCTGGCCGGAATATCCATGCGCGAGGGCAGGATCCGCGAAGCGGAGGATATGCTCCAGTCGCTTCTGCTCTATGAGCAAAGAGGGCGTGAGGAAATCTACAGGGCGCTCGCCAGACTGTATTACCGGAGTGACCAGCCGGAAAAACTGGAGGCACTCTGCGCCGCAGTATCCGGTGAAAAGATGGATAGTACATCCATGTATCTTCTGCTGGGGAAGCTTTTCCTCTGGCGGGGGGAATGGAAAAGGGCGGAAGGCGTGCTTCTCCTTGCCGAGCAGGGGAGCGTGAGAGGACCTGAATCAGCCATGCTGCTGGCGTTTGCCGCATCGCATCAGTTTGCCGGAAGAGGAAGGATGAACCGGTATCTTAATTTGGCAGGGATAAGGCTCAAGGCTTTGACGGATTCATGTGAGAAGGCGATGATCAGGACGGGAAGCGCCATCCTGCGCGGAATGATCCCCGAGGCGGAGGAGCAGCTTTCTATACTGATCCCCGCACAGGCGGAGGATGAATATAATGAACGGCTTTATCAGATTTATTTGCTGGCCGGAATGCTGGCAGAGCTTCGCCGGGACGGTGCGAAGGCGCTGATGTATTATGAAAAGGCGCTTTCCGCTTACGGAAAGCATGCGCTGCTGGAGAAAAAATGTGAGGAGTTGAAAAAGAAATGATCGTTGGGATTGATCTGGGAACCACCAATAGTCTTATTGCCTATTTTGACGGCGAAAAGCCGGTGGTGATCCCCAACAGACTGGGTAAGATGCTGACGCCTTCGGTGGTTTCCATCGATGAGGAGGGAACGACCTATGTGGGTGAAACAGCAAGAGTAAGAGGGATGACCCATCCGGAGGAAACCGCCTCCTGCTTTAAGCGGAGTATGGGAACGAAAAGAGAATACCGGCTTGGAAACAGGGTTTTTTCCGCAACGGAGCTTTCTGCTCTGGTGCTGAAATATCTCAAGGAGGATGCGGAGACCTGGCTGGGCGAACCGGTGACGGAGGCCGTGATCAGTGTACCTGCGTATTTTAATGATGCGCAGCGCCGGGCAACGAAGCAGGCGGGAGAAATGGCAGGCTTCCGGGTAGAAAGGATCGTATCCGAGCCGACCTCCGCGGCCATCAGCTACGGCTGCAGCAGGCGGGAGGGAGAAAACCGCTATCTTGTCTTTGACCTGGGCGGCGGAACCTTCGATGTATCCGTTCTGGAGTACAGCGACGGGATCATGGAGGTTCGGGCGGTAGCCGGGGATAATTTCCTTGGAGGCGAGGACTTTACTGTTGTTCTGGAAAAGCTTTTCCTCCGCAGGGAGGAGATCGCCGAGGCGAGCCTTTCGCCGAAGGAGCTGTCTCTTGTGCATGAAGCGGCGGAGAAGGCCAAGATCGCCTTCAGCGATGCGAAAAAAACAGAAATGCGCGTAACCCTGCAGGGGAAGGAAATCGTCAGAAGCTTTACCCTGGAGGAATATGAGCAGGCCTGCCAGATACTTCTCGGCAGGATACGTAAGCCTATTGAAAGAAGTCTGAAGGATGCGGATGTGCGTCTGGCGGATATCACGGAGGTGCTTCTTGTGGGCGGCGCCACGCGTCTTTCGCTGGTTAAGCGGTTTGTGGGACGGCTGTTCGGCCGGATACCCAACGGCAGGCTGAATCCCGATCAGGTGGTGGCAGAAGGCGCTGCTATTGAGGCGGCCATGAAGGAACGCCGGGAAGAGGTGAAGGAGCTGATCCTGACGGATGTATGCCCCTTTACGCTGGGCACGGAAATCTGCGTGACCAGAGCCGGCGGAAATAAGGAAAACGGTCATTATCTTCCCATTATTGAGCGGAATACCGTTATCCCCGTCAGCCGTACTCACCGGGTATATACGGCTAACGATGGTCAGTCGGCCCTCCGCGTAACGGTGCTCCAGGGTGAGAGCCGGCAGGCGGCCAACAACCTTCTTCTGGGCGAACTGGAAATCCCCGTGCCGGTAGCGGCAGAGGGTAAGGAATGCGCGGATATCACTTTTACTTACGATGTCAATTCCATTCTGGAGGTGATCGTGAAGGTGATCTCCACCGGTGAGGAGCGTCGGATGATTATTAAAAATGAGCAGAACGGCCTTTCCGATGAGGAGGTGGAGGATCGCCTGGCTGAGCTTGCCAGCCTGAAGATACCGCCGAGAGAGCAGGAAAGCAACAAGCTGCTTCTCGCCGAGGGTAACCGGATGTATGAAGAGGCCACCGGAAGTGTCAGAAATCTGATCGAACGGGAGATGAATCTTTTCGAAACTGCGCTGGACACCCAGGATAAAAAGAAGTTCGGGCCGGCGGCGGAACGTCTTCGTGAGGTGTTGGATGAACTGCGGCGTCGGCAGGAGACCGGCGAAGACCTGGAAGATGAGTAGGGCGGAGACCGACGGCAATCTGGAAGATAAGTAGGCCGGAGGGACTGAACGTTGTTGAAAGGTGTTATTAAAAACTGAATGATAAAAACTGAATGATCGTTTTCAACAAATGTAAAAAGCGGATGCGTGGGAAATACCATAGACATCCGCTTTTTTTATTCTGAGTCGGAGGTTGTTTTGTCGGGAATGTGTTTCATGATGTCCGATACATCGCAGTCCAAAAGTTGGCACAGTGTATCGATGGTCGTTACGTTGACAGGATTTCCTTTTTTGATGGAATAATAGTTTGTTCTTGAAAATCCCATTTTTTCCAGTCGATATGAGGTTATTCCCTTTTGCTTTAAGGTGTTAAAAAACGGTTCGTAGCTAATCATTTCTTCATCCCATCCCTTTTGTTTTTGTTTTATTCATATGTGCGTGATATGGGAATGTAAAAGATATCGTATGTACGAAAAACTTTCGCATCGGTTGGTGTTATATTAGAATTAGTTTTTTTGTGCGGATGATCAGTAAATCTCAAAGATAAAAGGAGAACATGAAATATGGCGCAGATCTGAGAAGTATTAAAATACGAAGGAGATAACAGTACCTTTATAAGATTTACGTGTCGGGCTTCACCTGCGCAACAGATATATGCAAAACTGCCAGCGGCCGGATATGAAAGATCATATCCTCCGCCGGCGTATTTACTGGATTCTAATTGTGTTTTGTTATCGTTTCAGTTTTTGTGTATTATTTCCTTTATCGAATAATGCTTATAAATGATCATTCGCTCTCGGGGTTATCCTGACCAAGTAATTCTGAAGCCGCTTCTGCAGAGATCCGACCTTGATCAAGAAGGCTCTGTACCTTATGTTCCATTTGAGAAAGTGTTTGTGACCGGCCCTCTTCAAGGCCTTTTTCAAGCCCTTCTTCAAGCCCTTCATTCCTTCCGATCAGATAATAATCTCTTCCATATACGTTCATGAACATATATTCTTCCCTCCAAGCTTCGTTTGCTCTGGCCTCGTCGACTGCAGATTTTAACTGCTTCAGAAAACCGGTTTCCGGGTTTTCAGGTGCGTTGATCAGGAAGTCCAGAAATTCCCGCAATTCAGGACTGACATCGTCTTTCATGCCGTTGGCATTCAGAAATACTTTAAATGATCCGTCTTCCAAAGATATTTCATAATTCTCCGTGCAAATATTTTTGAAAGAATACAGACATCTGTTCTTTCCAAACGGATCAAACGGACAGATGAAAATGACATAGCTGTCGGTCAGTTGGTCGTAACTCCCGCCCTTCAGGAGAGAATTGGTATCCATTATACCGGAATAGTATCTGGCACGCTTCGGAAGGCTCTTCGTATCAGCCATCTGCATCTCAAGATCGTAATGGCGGCCGTCCGAGTCTTTTGTGTATGCATCTAATCGGACACCTTTTGTAGGATAATGATTCTTCAGATACTTCTCAATCTCGACATCCTTGATCTCAGTGATGTTAAGCTGCGGAAGGATGATCTGTAGGAGCTTTAAACAGAGATCCTTATGTGTCCGCATGATCTTTCCAAAAAGGAAACTGTTTGTAAGCGTCAGCTTATCATACGGAGTAGGCTCTGAAACAGAATTAACTCCGGTCTTCACGGTGGAACTGGTTTTCTTTTCTGTACGGATAGTTGCTGAGGATTCGTTTACGGTTATATTCATATAGCCCCTCTTTCCGAATCCGAAAATACGCTTAAGTTTATTATGGTTTGGAGGGGAAGAAATGTCAAGCAATTACTTCGCCCTTTCCAGATCACACTTGACGAAGCTGCTGCAAGAAGAATGTTGGAGTTAAAATGATATGGTGGCTTCCTCCGGAAACAGTGTTGAAAGCCCGGGGCCGTATTTGTCCAGCTTGAGCGTTTCGTAGGTGGCGCAGATTTTATCGGCAAGACAGAGAATCCTGGCCTCCCTTGTCCGGGGGAAACGGAAGAGATTCAGGGGAAACATATGAGAATAGATGGCCGTGGCTGTGGCGGGACCGATCCCGAAATCACGGCCGGCGTTATACATGGACACCTCCGCATGCGTATAGCCGTGCAGGGGGTGTTCATTTTTATTTTTATGCCAGTCATAAAGATAATAATCATGCAGAAGGCCGGCCCGGATCAGCACCCGCATATTTACTTTTTTTTTGCTGTGCAGGGCAATTTCCACACTTTTATAGGTTACCGCGGCGGAGTGGATGGCCGTGGTGATGGTGCCGTGCTGGATAAAGGTATGCTGGGGCAGATATTTTTCCGAGGAAAGGATATCCTTTCCGTAATGGCGGATAATCGAAAGTATTTTTTCATTTTCTCCAAGCTGTTTCATTTTGATCTCCTGAATCGGGTAGCGTAACAAAACGATATGACTGAGAATTAAACTGCGGGATTCCGTTGAAATTCCCATTATACATCATTGTCCGGGCGCTATTCTATCATGTGGGACCGGGTTCTGTCAAAGCGCAATTGATCATTTTCCGGTGCTTTTTCTCCAACAGTTTTTTCGTTTGCTGTCCTGTGGATAGTTTTTCATCTGACCGTCCTGCGGATATTGATTCACGTCTTTTTTTTTGTTATAATCATAAAGATTAGGATTTGGCCGGCGGAACCGGCCGGCTGGGAAACCGGAATTATGTATTCGGAGGGTGAATATGCAGACAAACGGACTGATGTTTCAGTATTTCGATTCCGCAGTCAAGGCGGATGGTAGTCTTTGGAGGGATCTGAAAAAGGATGCGCCGATGCTGAAGAAAAACGGCGTGACCTCTGTCTGGATGCCGCCGGCATGGAAGGGCGTCCGGGGAGGAGAGGATTCCGGATATGGTGTATACGATCTCTATGACCTGGGTGAGTTCAGACAGAAGGGCTCAGTCAGGACCCGTTACGGAACAAAAAAGGAATATCTGGAGGCAATCCAGGCCGTCCACGATGAGGGTATGCAGGCCTATGCGGAGGTGTTTTTCAGCAGCTTCCACGGAGCGGATAAGATCGAGGAGGTTCCGGCAGAGGAAATCAACAGTACGGATAACTGTCAGATGATCGGCGACGGCAAGGTGGTTGGTGCGCTGACCGGCTTTACCTTCCCCGGAAGAAAAGGAAAGTACAGCAATTTTAAGTGGGATCATACCATGTTCTCCGGCATTGACTGGAACCGGGAGGGAATCCTGGAGAGGCTGATCGAAGAGGAGGGCGAGGAAAGTAAAACGCTTGCGGCTATCCGGAAGAAGAATTATGAATTTCTGATGGACGCCCGCCTGAACTTTTCCAGCCAGGAGGTGTATGACCGCCTGGTGGCCTGGGCGGTATGGTATCTTGCGGAAACCGGCGTAGATGGATTCTGCCTGAATAAGACGGAGGATATCCCGGCTTCTTTCTACCGTGATTTTCTGATCCGCGTGAGAGAGCTGACCGGAAAGGAACTCTTTACCGTCGCGAATCATTCCCATTGGGATGCAGAAAAGCTGGCGGATTATCTGGAAGAGATCAAGCTTTCCGCTTCCCTCTTTGACACGCCGCTGCATTACAATTTCTATAACTGCGCAAAGGCGCACGGGGCTTACGACCTCAGAACCCTTTTCAGCGGTACTATGTCGGAAAGAAATCCCCTGAAGGCAGTAACCTTCGTGGATAATAATAATTCCGAACCCGGCGGCATCCGGGATTCCTATGTGGAGGAATGGTTCAAGCCCATGGCTTATGCGTCCATCCTTCTCAGGGAAAGCGGATATCCCTGCATCTTCTACGGTGACTATAAGGGAATCCCCGAGAAGAAGATCAAGTCCAAGAAGCAGCTGCTGGACAAGCTGATGAAGCTGAGAAAGATGAAGGCTTACGGAACGCAGCATGATTATCTGGACGATCCGGATGTGATCGGCTGGACCAGAGAAGGGGATGCGGATCATAAGGATTCCGGACTTGCTGTGGTACTTTCCGACGGCCGCGGCGGAACAAAGCGGATGTACATCGGCAGACAGTTTGCCGGAAAGCATTTCTCTGATGTTATGGGCAATGCCAAGTATAATATCAAGATCGATCAGGACGGCTTCGGTGAGTTTTATGTAAACCGCGGTGCAGTATCTGTTTGGGTGCATAAGGAACCGAAGGCGGAGGCATAAATATGGGAAAGACCATTCACACCGAGGCGGTGCAGGCTCTGTTCCGGGCAATCCGCTCTCTGGAGGATGATGAAGAATATTATCAGTTTTTTGAGGATATCTGTACACCCAATGAGGTGCTGTCCATAGCACAGCGCCTTGAGGTGGCTCAGCTTCTGCATGAAAACTGCACGTATATGGAGATCAGCCGGAAAACCGGAGCATCCACGGCTACCATCAGCAGGGTCAGCCGGTCCATGCTTTACGGTAACGGCAGCTATGACAGGATCTTTAAGCGGCAGAAGGAAAAGGAGTGATCTGATTTTCAATGGGTGACGGCAATACATTCTGGCTGGTTCTTCTGGCTTTGCTGGTTATTCTTTCCGGATTCTTTTCTGCGGCGGAAACGGCTCTTACCACGGTGAATCTGCACAGGCTCAGAGCACTGGCGGAGGAGGGGGGAAGAAGGGCGAAGCGTGCCCGAAAGGTGCTTCTTCTCCGGGATAAGGGGGATCAGCTGCTTTCAACAGTTCTGATCTGCAATAATGTGGTCAATATTGCGGCTTCAGCTATAGCGACGATGGTCTTTACCCGGATCTTCGGAAACCGGGCAGTGGGCCTTGTGACCGGAGCGCTTACACTGGTGATCCTGATCTTCGGTGAGCTGACGCCTAAAACGCTGGCGACGCTTTACAATCTGAAGCTGTCGCTGTTTTTCGGCCCGGTCATTCTTTTTCTGATGCGTATTCTTACACCGCTCATCTGGCTGCTCAGCGCAATATCCAGAGGCATCTTCCGTATATTCGGCATCGACCCGGATGTTAACCCCAACCAGATGACAGAGGAGGAGCTGCGCCAGGTGGTGAATGCCTCCTCCGATGAGGGCGTGATCGAGGCGGATGAAAAAGAAATGATCACCAATGTGGTGGATTTCAAAGATGCGCTGGCCAAGGATGTCATGATCCCCAGAGCGGATATGGTTTCTGTGGAGGATGATATTTCGCCGGAGGAGCTTCTTTCCGTTATCCGGGAATCCAATTATTCCAAGCTGCCGGTATACCATGAAAAGCGGGAGCATGTGGTCGGTATTCTTTACATTAAGGACCTGCTCAGGCCGAACAGCTTTGCAGAGGTGAAGGTTTCCTCGCTGATGAGGAAGCCGCTTTATGTTTATGAGTATCAGGGAGTGGCCCAGGTGTTTAAGGATATGAAACAGGCTGCGGTCACGGCCTCTATTGTACTGGATGAATACGGTATCGCGGCCGGCCTCATCACCATGGAGGATCTTCTGGAGGAGATCGTGGGCGATATCCGGGATGAGTACGACGCGGATGAAGAGGACTGGATCAGAAAGCAGAGAGATAATGTGTATGATGTGGATGCCTCTGTCCGTCTGGATGATCTGAACGATGCGCTGGGTCTCAGCCTGGAGTCGGATAATTATGATTCTGTGGGCGGATATGTGATCGAGCTTCTGGACCGGCTGCCGAAGGAGGGAGACCGGGTGGAAACGGACCAGGTCAGACTCCTGGTAAAAGAGGTGGAACATAACCGGGTGACAAGGGTGGAGCTGAGGATCGTGAAGGAGGAGCCGGAGGCGGATCCCGGGACCGGGGAGGAGCAGAATGGCAAATAAAGATAAAAAAGAAATGAAGACTCCTGCGGAAGTAAACAGGGAGCTTAGAGAACGGCTCCGGCTGGACTTTATCCTGCCGAAGGATATTCCCGAGCTCGACCTTTATATGGAACAGCTCACCACGTATATGGATCAGCATCTGAAAAACAACAGCCGGGGCGAGGATGAACGGACCCTGACCAAGACCATGATCAACAATTATACAAAGAACGGGCTTCTGCCCCCGCCGGAGAAAAAGAAATATACGCCCAAGCAGCTTGTACTGCTGGTCTATATTTATTATTTGAAGAATGTGATCTCCATTACGGATATCCGCAGGCTTCTCGGGCCGCTGCAGGAAAGCAAGCCTTACAGCGATGAGGAACAGCTCAGGCTTTACCGCCAGATCTTTGAGATGGAAAAGCAGCAGTTCTTCAACATAGAGGACAGTGTGGAGCGGGCCTATGAAATCACCAGAAAAAAGCTCTCCGATCCGGAGGATAAATATCTCAGCCGGATGAGCCTTATTTGTCTCCTGGGCTATGATATCTTCAGCAAGAAGAAGATCATCGAGCAGCTGATCGATGAAATGGCTGAGGAAGAGGAGGCGAAGAAGGAAAAGGAAGAGGAAGAAAAGAAAAAAATGGCTGAGAGGGAAAAGGAAGAGAGCCGGCAGCGCAGGCGTCCGGCAAAAACCGCTCCCCTGAAGCCTAAAAATATGGAAAAACATGTAAAGGAAAATTGAGAAAATGATCAGTGCAAACAACATTTCACTCCGGTTTGGCAAGAAGGCTCTTTTTGAGGACGTCAATATCACCTTTTCACCGGGCAACTGCTATGGACTTATCGGAGCCAACGGCGCCGGAAAATCCACATTTCTGAAGATTCTTTCCGGCAAGCTGGAATCCACCACAGGAGACGTGACCATGGATCCGGGAGAGCGTCTCAGCGTCCTGGAACAGGATCACTTCAAATATGACGACTATCCGGTAGTGGAGACGGTCATCATGGGCAATCAGCATCTTTATGATGTGATGAAGGAAAAGGATGCAATCTATCTGAAAGAGGATTTTTCCGATGAGGATGGTATCCGTGCGTCCGAGCTGGAAGCGGAATTTGCGGAAATGGACGGCTGGAACGCCGAGGCGGATGCGGAAAGCCTGCTGAACGGCCTGGGCATCGAGACCGAAGACCATAACAAGCTTCTCCGGGAACTGGATGATAATAAAAAGGTGAAGGTTCTGCTGGCGAAGGCGCTTTTCGGTAATCCGGATGTCCTTCTTCTGGATGAGCCCACGAACCACCTGGATCTGGATGCTATTCAGTGGCTGGAGGAATTTCTGATCAATTTTGATAATACGGTGATCGTGGTCAGCCACGACCGGTATTTCCTGAACAAGGTATGTACACACACGGCGGATCTGGATTACGGAAAGATCCAGGTCTATGCAGGCAACTATGATTTCTGGTATGAGTCCAGCCAGCTGATGATCCGCCAGATGAAGGAGGCCAATAAGAAGAAGGAGGAGCAGATCAAGGAGCTGAAGGAATTTATTGCCCGGTTCTCTGCCAATGCCTCCAAGTCCAAGCAGGCGACCTCCAGAAAGAAAGCACTGGAAAAAATACAGCTGGAGGACATCCGTCCCTCCAGCCGCAAATATCCTTATATTGATTTCCGGCCCAACCGGGAAATCGGTAACGAGGTGCTGACCGTGCAGCATATCTCCAAGACGGTTGATGGAGAAAAGCTGCTGGATGATATCACCTTTACCGTGGGAAGAGAGGATAAGATCGCCTTTGTCGGACCCAATGTGAAGGCGACCACATGTCTCTTCCAGATCCTGGCGGGAGAGATGGAACCGGATGAAGGCTTCTATAAGTGGGGCGTTACCACCTCTCAGGGTTACTTCCCCAAGGATAATACGAAGGAATTCGACAGTGACCTGGTCATCGTAGATTGGCTGACCCAGTATTCGGAGGAAAAGGAGTCCACCTATGTCAGGGGCTTCCTTGGCCGTATGCTCTTCACCGGCGATGATGGCATGAAGAAGGTAAAGGTGCTTTCCGGTGGTGAGAAGGTGCGTGCGCTTCTTGCCAAGCTGCAGATCATGGGCGTAAACTGCCTGATCCTGGATGAACCGACCAAC